>JAGABX010000113.1 GCA_017614395.1 Eubacterium sp. | reverse complement strand
GCCGGAACCGGCACCGGCAGGATACCATGCTGCGTCCGGACCGTTCCCGTCCCTTCAGTCAACGGTGAGATGACCACCCGTTCCGGCGCCAGTTCATCCACACATACCGCTGCCGCAACAATGTCCACGATTGAATCCACGGCCCCAACCTCATGAAAATGCACCTCGTCCTCGGTAACACCATGAGCCTGTGCCTCGGCGCGAGCGAGGATTCCAAATATACGTAAAGCCAAACTCCTTGCACCGGCAGTCATCTCGGTTTTCGAGAGGATATCACGGATGTCAGACATGGTCCGATGCGAATGGCCGCCATCATCCGAATGCGCATGTACATGTCCTGAATCCGATGAGTAGCCGGAACCGGATGAATCATGCGTTGTCTGAGCGGAGCAGGCAGCCAGGTCTGAACCGGATTTCAAATGCCCATACAAATACTCCATGTCATGGTCGTTGTTTTCATGCTCGTGATCCAAGCGAACTTCGAAATCGCACACGTCGATGCCGGCGCGCTTTTTCCTGGATATAATTATTTCGAAACCGTCCACCGGCAGTGTGTCCATAACCTTCCTCAGACGGTCTGCCGGCGCGCCGAGATCCAGCAGTGCCGCTACCAGCATGTCACCGCTGATACCGGTGTTCGCCTCGATATACAGAATGCGTTCGTCGTTCACTTTTATTCCCCCTTTTTTTTGCTTTTTCTATATCAAAAAGCGCGCCCTCCTCGGCCAACTCCAAAAACGCCTTGACATACTCCTCATTTAACTGCGTGCCGGCAATCGACTGCATCTCATCCACGACCACAGACAGTGGAAGCTGCGAGCGATAGGGGCGCGTGGAATACATTGCGTCAAACGCGTCCGCCACGGCGATTAGCTGCGCCACCTCCGGAATCGTGTTCCCACGCAGTCCATACGGATATCCGCCACCGTCAAACCGCTCATGATGGAATCCGGCTCCGAGAGCGAGATCCGGCTCTATCCTGATCGCGTCGAGGATCTCTTTGCCCCTGGAAGCATGAGATTTCATAATGTCGTACTCCTCGTCGGTCAGTCCCTCCGGTTTGTTCAGGATGCTGTCCGGAATAGCGACCTTGCCGATGTCGTGGAGGAAAGCAATGTTTTTGTACTTGCGCACCTCATCCTCAGGGTATCCGAGACGTCTTGCCAGCTTCTCAGTATATCTGGCGACACGCTGTGAATGCCCCTCGGTGTATTTATCCTTCGCGTCAATGAGTTTTGCGAAAGCGCATATCATTTGGTCAACGAATTCCTCCGTTTCCCGTTCCTTTTTCTCCGCCTGCTCAGTGCGCCTGTGCCCTACCAGCCACCCCGCCGCAAACGCCGCAGTAAGGGGCAAAACGGCGGCAGCGGCGATGATTCCTCCGAGTTTCGGTTGCTTTTTCAGAACAAAACTACGCTTTTTCATATATAATTTCCTTTCGTAATCGTATTTTTATTTGACAAACACGCGATCCTTTGCTATAATTGTGTGTTGTTGTACTTATTTATAAGAAAAGGGTGATAAATAATGAAAGGTTTTACAACACGCTTTCGCGAACTGAAAACCATCCGCTATGACTGGATGCTGATGATTATTCTGTGTTCACTGCTTGGTTTCGTCGTAGAAAACCTGTGGAACTATTTCACCAACGGGTACGCAGATAATCGGGACATGTTCCTGCCATTTCTGATCGGCTATGGGATCGCTATCCTGTTAGTCTATCTGTTTTTCGGCACTCCGACCAAGCGCACTCTCCCTCTGTATTTTCTGAAAGTATTCATTTTTTCATCGGTTGCGGAAATTGCACTCGGATACACCGTAGAGGCAATCTGTGGATTTCGCTATTGGGATTACACGCCTCTCCCCCTGCATTTTACTCCATACACTTCACTGTTTACCTCGCTGGGATTTGCACTCATCATCAGCCTGTTCATGAACGTGCATTTCAAAGCGTTCATGTCATTATTTAAAAATTGGGTAACTCACAAATCCGTCCGTATCATTTCATCCGTTATCATCATTTTAATGGGTGTTGACTGGCTTGCCAGCTTTATAAGAATGTCCCTGCTCGACGGCGATAACGAGATCTGGATCATAACCAGAAAACCGTTTAACCTGTTTACGCCGAATGATGCAGTCATAGCAATAGCAATGTTTTTCATTTTCTCATTCCTCGGATGGTGCATGGAGTCGACATACATCTCCTGGATGAATAAAAAGTGGACGAACCGCGGTTTGATGAAATCCCCGCTCTGCCCGATTTACGGGTTCGGCGAGTTCATCGGCTATCGTTTGATGCTGCTGCTCCCGCAAAATTATTTCCTGATCTTTTTCCTGGGAATGACTTTCTGTACACTGTTTGAACTCCTCGTCGCGAAATACATGATCTGGAAATCCGGCTATGTGCTGTGGGATTACACCAACAGGCCTTTCAATTACAAGGGTATTCTGTGCCTGGAAAGCAGCATTGCGTGGGGCGTCATTGCAGTTGCTATTGTAGGTTTCGGACACACCGCCATAGAGAATTTGCTGCGGATGATTCCGTCCGATATATTGACATTAATCGTAGTCATGCTGATTGTCTATACGATCGGCGACCTGATTTATTCCATCAGGAAATTCCGCACTGAGGGAATACAGGCAGAAGCCAACAATATATTGAAGGTCAGGTAATACCATAAATACTAATCAGATCCACCGCCACACTAATTATTAAATATCACTATGATAACAAATAATCTTAATGAACAGTCTGCAGGTGAGCAGTCTGTAAACGAACAATCTGTCATAAACAGATTTCATGATCTGACAAACACTCTGATCAATAATAATCTGACAATCTCCACGATGGAAAGCTGCACCGGCGGTCTGGTCGGTGCGTTGCTGTCGGACATGGAGGGTGCATCTGCCGTCGTTCCGGGCGGCGTTTTTACTTATTCCAACGAAATGAAAATCCGGCATGGTGTTCCTGCCGATATCATCAGCGAACACGGTGTCTATTCGACGGAAACCGCCATCGCCATGGCCGGCGCCTGCAGGCAGGAATTCCATACGGATGTCGGCATCGGAATTACCGGCTCAATCGGAGCGCCTGATCCGAACAATGCAGACAGCATTCCGGGCGAGGTATTTGTCGCCGTTGATTACCGTAACCATATCCTGACAGAACAGTTAGAGGTTCCGGTTATGGATAGACGGAAAAGCCGGCTGTTTATTGCAGAAAAAACAGCCGGACTCATAAAATCATTATTTGTTCAATGAGGTCTTGTCACGCAGTCTGCGGAACAGGCCTTTCTTTTTCTGCTCAGGCTGTTCCAAAACACCTCGTCCCAGAACTCCCATAATATAAATTCCGCTGATCTTTACCTTGAGATTCTTTTTCACGGGTAACAACGGAAAAATTTTGTCATCGCACATCAGTGTCATGATCTTCGGCCCGATTTTTGCCTTGACAACCGGTACCTTTGAACGACGCAGATACTTAGGCGTGTTTTCCACGACCACCGCAGGCAAACCGGCTTCCTTCAGTTTCATTCTCGCCTTGTCGATAACCAGTATCGTCGCCACCTGCGCGGATGCCTCCATTTGAACCTGAGACTCATCCTGCTTTTTCTGAAGTTTTTTGCCGACAAAATACAGTACTACACACGCTATGATCAAAACACCCGTGATCGACAGCATTACAATCAATACTACACTCATTTTAAATCCTCCTCATTTTCTTCTATTCCTGCGGCGCGGTTATATATGCCCTGCAGAATTTCTCTTGTGTACGCTCCAAGATGCTTTTTGTCTTCCTTATCCAATTGATCGGGATAGATCGGATCACCGAATTCCACGCGAATCGGACCTCTGTGTATCCATGGAAGATGCTTTTCCAAAATCTCTTCGGTTCCGGTGAAAACAACCGGAACTATCGGAATTTTCGCCTTGGTCGCAATCTTCATACTGCCCTCATGAAACGGCAGCAATTCATCTGTCGTATTACGCGTGCCCTCCGGTGAAATATATACCGAATAACCCTGTTTAGCGTAATCAATGGTCGTCAGTATCGTGTTCAGGTTCTGTTTTATATTGCCGCGATCCATCCACTGACAGTTTAAAAAGTACATCCACTGCGCGATACAGACAAACTTTTTCAACTCTATTTTTGATACAAATAATGTCTGCGTCGGAACAACGGTATACATCAATATTATATCATAAAATCCCCTATGGTTCGCCGCATACATAACAGGTGTGTCAGTAGGTATTTTTTCCCTTCCGACAATCTCCCTCCTGCAACCGGAAACTGCCATGCACAGTCGAAATGCCAGCCATACTATCTTCTGCGAAACCACTGCCGCAGCCCATTTGTTTATCGGCCGGACTATCAGCAGTATCAGGTGGCACGGGATTGATAAAACGCATACAATGAGATATATAATAACTAATATAATACTTCTCAAAGATCGTTCCTCCAGTCCTTGTTTTCTTTGTTCATGCTGACATTGTAAAACTCCTCAAGCGTCAGTTTGTTTTCATATAAATAAGCCGCTGTATCCAATCCTACATAACGCAGGTGCCATGGTTCATAATTATATCCCGTGATTTTCTGTTTTCCTTTTGGGTATCTCACTACGAATCCGTATTTATAACTGTTATCCTCAATCCATTTTCCCGCCTTTGTATCAGCGAAACCGACCTCCAAAACATTTCCAATCTCGGGCGAGGAAACATCTATCGCAAGTCCTGTCTGGTGCTCACTCGAGCCCGGCAGCGCGCAGTATTTATCAGCATGTTCCCTGCCGTGATCTATCGCGCTCTGCTCAAAAACTGCCTTCTGCCTGGCATAGGAGCGATAACCCGATACTCCGGTCAGCTTGATCTTTTTTTTCTTTGCATCCTTAAAAAGTTTTTCTATCTGTGTCGCCGCCTCACTCCGCAGGTTGTTTTTTTCCGAAATGACCGTTGTGTCAAATGGTATTTTCGGCATCGTGAGTGACAACGGAACATAATCCTCCGGCAACAGAAATGCCCTGTTTACGAGTACGGTCAAACTCTCCGGAATAGTATCCAAAGGCACTGATTTTGACGGATCCAAAATCGTCGATATGTCGTGCGGGAGTAAATCCTCCTCATCCGCGCTCCCGGTCCGTACCGATGAACCGGATGCCGCGCCTCCGGTCGCAGGCTCCATTCCAAGCGGTAACGGTCTCTCCGAGTCCTCAAAATGTTTTGGCTGAGACCAGTCAGTCACCCAGAAATAACCGATCACACCTATGATCAGCAGGATGATGACAGTCAGGGTAATCCGATTCATGGTTTAATGCTCCGGGGCAGATACATAGATCGCCCTTCAATAGTACCTGGTGTAGTATTTAAGAATCAACTATACATTTTTGCTTGCCGGAATTCCGCATTACTACACTTGCTTTTTATCCTGTCACTTCATTGCGTCATTGTGAAAAAGCGTTCCGCTGACAGGTTTCAACGCTATCAGCAACGCCATTCCCAGCATGCCGCAGGAAATTACCTCTCCCGTCCCTACTGTTGCCATCATGTACGGAATGCTGTCGGGCACGCCGTATGACAGACGAAGCACCCACGGCACGATGAGCATGTTCGCTACTATCGGCGGCACCGGCGCCATCCATTTGAATTTTCTCAACAAATACGTGCCGACTGCGCCTATCAGAGTCGCAACCGTTCCGAAAATAATATCCGGAAGAGAGCATCCTGTCAGCCAGTTAGACAGCAGACAACCTATCGCCAATCCGGGAATAGCTGCCGGAGTAAAATAAGGCAACACCGTCAGTACTTCCGATAAACGCACCTGAATCACTCCGCTTGCCAGCCCAAATGCACTGGAAACAAATGTCAACGCAACGTATAACGCCGCTATCATTGCTGCAAAAACTATGTTAAATATTCTATTGCTTTTTCCTGTCATCAATTAACCCTTTCATCACCCCAGAAAAACAGGGCAACCGTGCCCGGTCCCGTATGTGAACCGATCGTAGCGCCTATGGGAAACAAGCGTATCGGACGATCGATTTTGGGAAAGGTCTCCTCAACCATTCTCATTACCTCACGGGCATCGTCCTCACACAGCGAGTGTGAAACAAAAACCTTTCCACTATAGTCTTTACCGTCTGCGGCATGTTCGATCATTTTTTCAACAGTCCGGCGGAATACCTTTTTCTTGGTACGAACCTTCTCACGTGGGATCAGGTGTCCCTCATAATCCACATTCAGCAACGGGCAGATATTCAACATGGTCCCGATTGCTCCGGCAGTTTTGGATACCCTTCCGCCACGGATATAATATGTCAGATCAGTTGAGAAAAACCAGTGATGCGCCTCTCTCTTGTGCGCCTCTGCCCAATCAAATACTTCGTCTATGGCAATGCCTGCGTCACGCATGTCCGCCAACCGATCCACTAGAAGCCCATAACCACTTGATGCGGCCAGCGAATCCACGACAAATACTTTTCTGTCGGGGTATTCCTCCTCTACTATTTCCTTCGCGATCATAGCCGAGTTATATGTTCCGGTCAAGCCGCTGGAGAGAGTTACGTGCAGGAGATCAGCGCCCTCCGACAGAATGCCGCGAAAATAATCCGTGTATTCACTGATCGTGACCTGGGAGGTTTTGGTGTCTGCTCCCTCATCCATACGATGAAAAAGTTCCTCCGGAGAGATGGTCTTTCCCATATCGTCCGGATAGATTTCACCGCCTAACTCGAAATGAAACGGCAGATATACGATGTCCCTTTCCTTAAAATATTCCTCTGACAGATCCGCTGCCGAACAGCAGCTCAGCTGAAAACCTGACATCTCAATCCTCCTAAAAAACTAAATTGATCATACCTTTCGCGTAATCTGATTTTTACCGGTGCTTTTTGCCAGATACAACAGGTCGTCCACCTGTCGCAATGCATAACGCGGTCGCATTCCGTTGCATCGATCCACGCCTCCGCTGATGGTAACGCGAAAATCAGGATTGTCATAAAACCTGAGTTTCTCAACCTCCTGCCGGATTTTCTCCGCCCTCGCATAGGAGGTGTCAAAGTCCTCATCGTGGAACACGCAAACAAACTCCTCACCACCGTAACGCGCAGCGATCTCACCATCATCTATTCCGCGCATCGAATCACCTAAACACCGCGCCACCTCACGCAAAACCTTGTCACCGAAAACATGACCGTAGGTATCGTTTGCTTTTTTAAAATCATCCACGTCAAAAATAAACAGACAATGCAGATCGTCGGCAGACGCACGCATTACATCCTCCTCAAGGACGCGAAACAGTTCCCGCCGGTTGTACAATCCGGTCAGCTCGTCATGTACGGCCAACTGTTCAAGCTGTGCCACGAGCTGTTCATTTCTGTTATGCTCGTTCTGGTAAGCCTCCACGGTCAGACTGGCGATCAGGTACATTCCAAACGCATTGAGTATGAATGAGACTATCACGTCAAGATGCCATGCAGTTCCGGTCATCGGAGCAACCCAATCCGGCAGCCAGTGATATGCAATCTCTATCGAGGCCAGCAGCGCTGTCGCCGAAATCAGATAAACGATCATGCGTGTGATACGTTTCGGGATAGTCGGTATTACTATATAAAGCGATGTAAAATAATAAAACAGCATCCCGCTTTTTATGCCGCCGCAGAAGAAAAACGCCACGGGCAGCAGGACTAAATTCAGGATCAGGCACAGCAGTACATGACAAATCTCCTCATGCTTGAATACAAATGCCAAAACAATGATTAACAGGAGAAGAACCACGCAAATCAACGTGGACAACGTGGCACCGGTCCCGATGTTTTCAAAGATCGTAAAAATTGCCGAGAGCAACGAGATCAGCGTTCCGACTGCCAATACGATCATAAAAACACGGGACTCAAGCGGACGTTTCATCATCATTTCCCTGAATTGTTTAATCATACACATACCGCCTGACCAAAAGTCGTAACTGTAAATGACAACAAGGCAGACAATCATGCCGGCTTCTGTTCCGCCGGGATATCACGATTGTCTGCTCATTCTGTTTAAATAGAGTAATTATAAAAAGTATAATTATAACGAGGGACCTGCAGATACCAGCGCTTTGCCGGCATCATTGCCTGTGTACTTATCGAAATTCTTGATGAAGCGACCTGCGAGATCCTTGGCCTTCTCCTCCCACTCACTCGGATCAGCATATGTGTCACGCGGATCGAGAATGCCGGTATCCACGCCCGGCAGAGAGGTCGGAACCTCGAAATTGAAGATCGGAATCGTTTTTGTCTCTGCCTTCAGCACATCGCCGTTCAGGATAGCATCGATAATGCCTCGGGTATCCTTGATTGAAATACGTTTGCCCGTACCGTTCCATCCTGTGTTCACGAGATAAGCCTTGGCACCGCTCTTCTCCATGCGTTTAACCAGCTCCTCGCCGTATTTTGTCGGATGAAGCTCGAGGAATGCCTGACCGAAGCATGCCGAGAATGTCGGAGTCGGCTCAGTGATGCCACGCTCCGTACCGGCGAGCTTTGCGGTAAATCCGCTGAGGAAATAGTACTGTGTCTGCTCAGGTGTCAGGATTGATACCGGCGGCAAAACGCCGAATGCGTCAGCGGAAAGGAAGATTACGTTGTCCGCTGCCGGTCCTGCTGAAACAGGGTTAACATTCAAAACAATCTTCTCGATATGGTCGATAGGATAGGAGACGCGGGTGTTCTCAGTTACACTCTTGTCAGCGAAATCGATCTTGCCGTTTTCATCAACGGTAACGTTCTCGAGAAGCGCGTTCCTTTTTATGGCGTTGTAAATATCAGGCTCGGATTCCTTGTCCAGGTTGATGACCTTGGCATAGCAGCCACCCTCGAAGTTGAACACGCCGTTATCATCCCAGCCGTGCTCGTCGTCACCGATGAGGAGACGCTTCGGATCAGTGGAAAGAGTTGTCTTGCCGGTACCGGACAGACCAAAGAAGATTGCTGTGTTTTTGCCCTCCATATCCGTGTTTGCCGAGCAATGCATAGCTGCGATGCCCTTGAGCGGGAGGTAATAGTTCATCATGGAGAAGATTCCCTTTTTCATCTCACCGCCGTACCATGTGTTGATGATGACAGCCTCGCGATCCGTGATGTTGAACACAACGGCTGTCTCGGAATTCAGTCCCAGCTCCTTGTAGTTCTCCACCTTTGCCTTGGAGGCGTTATATACCACGAAATCCGGCTCGAAATTAGCCAGTTCCTCCTCAGTCGGCTGGATGAACATGTTTTTGATGAAGTGTGCCTGCCAGGCAACCTCCATGATAAAACGAACTGCCATGCGCGTATCCTTGTTGGCGCCGCAGAACGCGTCCGCTACATAGAGCTTTTTACCGGAGAGCTCCTTTTTCGCGATATCTTTTACCGCACCCCATGTCTCCTGGCTCGCTACGTGGTTATCGTTTGGGTACTCCTCGGTGGTCCACCAAACGGTGTCTTTGGAATTCTCGTCCATTACGATGAATTTGTCCTTAGGCGAACGGCCGGTGTAAATACCTGTCATAACGTTCACGGCGTCAAGCTCCGTGTTTACACCCTTGTCAAACCCTGTAAGTGACGGATCCATCTCATCATTGTACAGGTCCTCATAGGACGGGTTGTGAATGATCTCCGTAACACCGGTGATCCCGTATTTGCTCAAATCTACTGCCATAATCCTCTACCTCCTAATATAATATGTCGAAAATTAAACCAATGTATAGTATAGCGGAAGAGGCGCGATTTGTCAACTTTATATTTCCATCATGACAAATGTCATCTCAGATACTGACACCGGACACTGTACTTTTTCCCGAACCTGCGTTAATATATGCGTGTAACACGGAAAAAGCATCCGCCGAAAGGAGCAATAGTTATGGAAAATACCGTAGTAAAAGTTGACAATCTGGTCAAGCGTTACAGTGAACTCATCGCGTTGGACCACTTCAGCCTCGAAATACGTGAAGGCGAGATATTCGGTCTGCTGGGACCAAACGGCTCCGGCAAGACAACCACCATCTCCTGCCTGCTCTCACTGCTCTCCTATGACAAAGGCACCATTGAGATTTTCGGGCAGCCAATGACACCGACCAGTTATGACATCAAACGTGACATCGGAATCATCATGCAGAACGTCGCAGTGTTTGACGAGCTGACTGTATATGAGAATATCGATTGTTTCTGCGGTTTGTATATCAAGGACAAGGAGCTTCGTAAAAAGTATGTCGAGGAAGCGATCGAATTTGTCGGTTTGCAGGATTTTAAAAAGTTCCGCCCGAAAAAGCTCTCCGGCGGTCTGCTGAGAAGACTTAACATTGCCTGCGGCATCGCCCACAAACCGAAGCTCATCATCCTCGACGAGCCGACGGTTGCAGTCGATCCGCAGAGCCGCAACAAAATACTCGAGGGAATCGTTGAACTGAACCGCCAGGGCGCGACCGTCATATATACAACTCACTACATGGAGGAGGTCGAGCAGATCTGTTCCCGCGTCGCAATCATGGACAAGGGCAAAAAGATTGCCGAGGGCACTATAGAAGAATTGAAAAACATGATCAAACACACCGAGACAGTCTCGATCGATGTGCCGGAATTAAGTAATGAGATTCTCGGACAGATGAAGGAGCTCCCACACGTGTATGATGTCCGGTTTGAAAAACATGAGGCAGGGATGAAATCCACCGGGACCGGTACAAACTACGCCGGCAGGGTAATTGTTTCCTGCTCGGGTGGTAAACACAATTTAGTTCGTATACTCGGAGTATTGCAGCAGGCAGACATTCATTTCGGACGTGTATTCTCCGAACTCCCGACACTGAACGATGTGTTCCTTGAGATCACAGGAACCGAGCTTCGGGACTCGGATGAGCGCGAGGATGAATCACAGAACGGAAAAAAGAAAGGAAAGCGCAGGAGATAACCGAACAGCAGACACGCTGTAATCTTAAGTCAATGGAAAGGAGGAATCATTCCCATGTTCTTACATAACCTGAAATATGAACTGTTGACTTCCCTGCGCGCCCGCGACCTGTTCATCTGGCTGATGATATTCCCGGTCATACTCGGAACCTTTTTCAAAATTGCGTTTGGAAGTCTCTATGAGAAGGATACCGTGTTTAATACGATACCGACGGCTATCGTGGAGGAGGAGAAAAATGACACCTTCCGTGATGTCGTAAAGTCGATCGAGGAGGCTGACGAACCGTTGCTGTCCGCTACTTGGACGGATCGGGATACCGCCATGAAAATGCTGAAGGAGGGCGATGTCAAGGGCGTTATATTTGTCAGCTCCGAAAGCACTGACGAACAGGGTGATGAATCGTTCTCGTCGTTTGCAGGGGCGTTCGGATTTCCGACGGCCACGACGAAACTGTCTCTGTCTGTCGCGTCCAACAGCACAGAATCAACGATCCTGAAAAAGTTCATCGAGAATTATATGGTCAGGGAACGGGCAATCTTCGACGCTGCGAAGAACAACCCGGCAGATGTTCAGGGGGTTGTGGACGCGCTTTCAAAGGAATCTGCCATTACCACGGAAATGCCTCTGACAGATGGAAATCACGATCCTTTTACCACATATTTTTACAACCTGATTGCGATGGTAGCGTTGTTCGGATCAATCACGGGACTGCATATCGCAGTCGCAAACCAGGCAAATCTCTCCCCACTCGGAGCGAGACGATGCTGTACACCGACGCCGAAATTCAAAACCATGCTGGCAGGACTGACAGGCAGCTATATAGCTCAGGCTTTATGCGTCGTCATCTGTATAACATTTGAGGTCCTGGTACTCGGTGTGGATTACGGCGACAGATTGTTATTTGTATATTTGGCAGGTGTTCTCGGAGGAATGGTCGGCGTATCAATGGGATTTTTCATCGGCTCGATCGGTTCGCTGAGCCTGAATGCAAAGGTCGGTATATCGATGGCCGTGACCATGCCGTGTTGTTTCCTCAGCGGTTTGATGATGGGGGATATAAAATACATTCTGGAGCAGAACGCGCCAATAATAAACGACCTGAATCCCGTGGCCATTGTCTGTGACAGTATTTACTACCTGACGGTTGACGCAGACATGAGCAGATACTGGATGAAGCTGTTGTCCATGGGTGGATTAATCGTGGTGTTTGTAGCACTCGGCGTGATGGTTACAAGGAGGAAACAGTATGCAAGTATTTAATCTTTTTTTGAAACTGCTGAGGTCCAATATTCCGAGTTCGATCATTTATGTTGTTGTATTTTTTGCGCTCGCCATTCCTCTGTCAAAAATCGGCGCAGAACAAACCTCGTTTGAGGAAAAAAGTATCAATGTATGCATATTTGACGAGGATCAGACCGATGCATCCAGGGAACTGATTGATTTTATAGGACAGAAAAACAAGATAAAATACCTTGAAAATGACAAGGAAAATATCCTCGATGCGATGTATTACCAGTCCGTTGATTATACATTTACGATCAACAAGGGCTACGCAGAGCACCTCTCAAATCTGAACGACGACAGCCCGTATTTTCAGACCTATGCAATGCACCAGAGTTATCAGGTTGCGATGATGGAGCAGCTGCTGAATGAATACGTGCAGACCGTGCGTGCATATATTGCAGGCGGAAACGATACGGCTGCCGCCATAGAAAAAGCAGAAGAGGCTGTGTCCGTAGATGCGGATGTTACGTATGAGAATTTCACGACCAGCGGAAATTCGACAGGAGAATTTACGGTGAGCGAATCCTTTTTCTTCCGCTATCTGCCGTATATTTTCATATCCGTTCTGATCAACCTCCTGTGCCCGATCATGCTCGCGTTCAACCGAAAGGATCAGCGTTACCGGATCAACTGTTCCTGCATTAAACAGTCAAAACTGACCGGGCAGTTGTTCATGGGATGTGGCATCATTGTGGTCGCAGTATGGCTGTTATTTACCATAGCCTGTGCCGTGATCAACGGAATGTATACGGGAGTCGCATGGCTCGCGGTTCTCAACAGTTTTCTGTTTGCGGTGATAGCGGCCCTGATCGCGTTGCTCGTATCCTCATTCAATCCGCCGGAAACAGTCGTAGCTCTGATCACACAGCTAATAGGAATAGGAATGAGTTTTCTGTGCGGTGTGTTTGTTCCGCAAAATCTGCTTGGCGACGGGGTGCTCACGGCGGCTAAATTCCTCCCGGCCTACTGGTATGAGCGTGTGAACGATACCCTCGCCGGCACCAACACGTTCGACCTTGGCGAGATATGGATGGGACTCGGGATACAGGCCGGATTTATCGTTGTGCTCGTACTGTGCGTGATACTTGTGAATTTCAAAAAGGCTACTGCAGGACAAGTAAAGCATTCGGCGGTGACCGAGAGAGTGTAACCGTAAAAAACAGGCTCGGTGTGATTGTCATACCGCGCCTGTTTTTTTTGATGGATTATTCCATCCTTTTTATTTCAGATCCCAGAACAAACCTTTGTCAAACTTCGGCTCACCATAAGTCAGCTGGTCGGTCGATGGATTCATGATACCGTCAATCTTCACATTTTCATCCTCATTCGTTAATTGAGGATCCAGGATCCATTTGGTCGTTCCGTCCTCCTGATAGGTGTAGAACTGAGCGTTTACTGTGTGAGCAAGCTGAAATCCGACATTTTCGTTGGCAACGATCGTCTGTTTGTACTCCGGTGTCGTGCTGTCGATGGTCAACGTACGGTTTTTAGCGCCTTCCAGGCCTGTCGAAACTCCCTCGCCGCGAATCTGCACACCGATCACCGGATCCCATTCCGGATAACCGGTATTCTCCACTCCGTAAACATAGGTAAATGTTTCAAACGGCACTTCGCCGGTAATATTCGGGTACTTCGTCTCTACCTTCGCGATACGTCCGGTGAGGGGTCCCTCCGAGAAAAAGCTCATGACTACCACCGAATCACCGTATTCAAACGAATACACCAACGTTTTATAGCTGGCATCACCGTTTTTCGCTGTTCCTTCCTCTGTGGTAACCTTCGGTGTACCGTCTGCCTCTATATTTAAAACCTTCGTTCCATCCTCACCCACTGTGCTTCTGAAATACGGACACGCATAGGATTCGCCGAATTGCAGCGCCTGCATAGACTCCCAATCCTCCTGCTGAAAGGTTTTACCGGTCCCCGGATTTGTTACATCCGGTCCGAACACATATCTCCTCAGAACAGGATCGGACACGTATTCACCGTTATCCAGCCTGTCATAGATCATGCGAAATGCAAGATACTTGTCCTGTGGCGCGGAGTCCGTCCGGTTTGCTTTCGTCATCACGATGGCGTCACTGTAGTCATCCGCGTAGAGTTCGTAGTAGTACACATCCTTGTTGTAATACACGTAGTGTCTCGTGATCGTGGCCGGAATTTCCTCTGTCGGAATTTTCTTGGGCCTGATCTGCTTCAGTTTATCGAGTGATTTAAAGTATTTATCAAATTTGGCTTTTGAAATCTTCTTTTTGTCCTTTTTATATTTCCTGCCGTTCTGCGTATATGTGACAACCTTTTTCAGTTTGCCTGCATTCGTCATTTTGTAGGTGATGATATCCGTGCGATAAGCACTGGAGGATGTCACGAAAACGACCTGCTTTTTCTTGGGGTTCTTGAACATGATCGTGACACCGCCGATCGTCTTCACATGATTCACCTGCATATGATAGGTATCATGACGATAGATGTTGACGCCTGCGCGCACGCCGGAAGCCGGCGAAACCATGAACAGTTCCGGTGTGCCGTCCTGATTGATGTCATACAGCTGGTATTCCATCGGAACTCCGTCAGCGTTCGCATCAAGGTTCTGTGCCTCTATGGTGAGGAGATCTGACGAGTCGGTGTTTCTCCCCTCATGCGTAAACTGAAAATCACCATATGTTTCCATGTCAATGTTCTCCAGCTGGTTGGCACGCACCAGCTCCAGCAGGCTCTCCGCAGTAGGCTGAGGCGTAATGACTGCCTTCGACCCATGGGCTGACAGGGCGTTTCCGGCCGGCTGTGCCACCGACTCCCCGTCACGGAACGCCAGAGCCGTCCTCCCCATAGTGAAAGGTATTACCAATGAGAGCGACAATGCAGCAGCAAGCATTTTTTTTGCTTTCAACATATCTTTCACACTTCCTCTCTGTTATTTAATCCGAAAACTGACAATGCTGTTTGTATCCTGTCAATCATTCTCCTCCTGCCATCCAAAGACCCGGGAATACCTCGTCCGCAATAGCTCCCGCATCAGGATCAGCATCGGCCGGTGTGTTGATGCCATACAGGTAAACACCGCTGTCCGAGAAGGTGATATATACCCACCACTGCCTCGTGTCCTCATTGCTGCCTGAAGTAAACGATGCCACATAAACCGGATAGGTCATTGTTTCACTGTATTCATTGGACGGTTTTATCCTGGCGTCGTCATTGGCTCCCGTCTCCGAAAGTCCGGTCGCGAGATTCAGCGCGTATTCCTCCTCCGGTGTGTTTTCATCAGGGAGACTGATCCCACCCTGCTGGTACACAGTGAGCATGCCATCATCACTCACATTCTGGACAAAATAAGTGCCGTCATCGTTTTTCTCATCTACGACGAGGCTAGTCCCAATGAGAATATACTCGCCTCCGGACAGATAGAAGCCGTTGAAAGAGTCGTCATCCGCCACATCTCCGGACCCGGTATCCTCCGCTGCCGGCGCCTCCGTGGCAGGTTCCTCAGTAGCCGGTGCTTCCGTAGCAGGTGCCTCGGTAGCCGCTGCCGAACCGCTGTCCGCGGCAGCCGGCTGACTGTCGTCTCCGCAGGCTGTGAGCGCGAACGCCATCGTAGCGATCAAAAGTGCTGATAGTCCTTTTTTCACATTCTTTTTCATTTTGTTTTCCCTCTCTTTCTTTTTCTGTCAGGAACTTGCTCAATTCATTATACAGCAGTTCCTTATCTATTAATCCTCATATGTCATGGACAGCAGCTTTTTCCAAATTGCTACTAACTAAAAGTTAGTGTTTTTTCCTAAAACAATTCCTCCATGGTCAAAACATTGGTGAACGCACCGGCATATTTATTCCTCTTCAGCCCAAAGGTTGTTATCAAAGTGCTATGAATCGCGCTCTTTCGAGAGATGTTTTTTCGCAACAGCTCCTGTCTGTGAAAAATGGTTTTGTAATATGCCTGATCCACTTCAAAATCATCACTGTAATACTTGATCTCGCACATGTTTACTACATTATCGTTTCGCAATATAAGGAGATCTATCTGCGTGCCTTTTTCATCGTCCTCTCGTTTTGACCATGCAGACTCCGTTGAAATAACACCCTCTATACCAAGAGCTCTTTTAATCTGTCGAATATGATTCCAACATACATTTTCAAAAGCATATCCCCGCCATGCATTGATTGCCGGGGACGAGATATTCTGTTCCCAAAATGTTGCAGGCATTGTGTCCCCTGAACCCATGAAATGAAGATAAAACAAGCAAAAAGGGTCAATGAGTTTGTAATGCTCCTCCCGTTTGCTAAATCCAAATGGCACATATTTGATGATAAAATCGCTGGCAACCAGCGCATTAAGATGCCGCGACAGATTGCCCCCGTCGGATATACCGAGCTTGCCGGCAATCTCTCTCCGAGTAAATCCTGCATTTCTCGCAGACAATAAGCGGACGATGGCTTTTTCTTTTTCCGGTGTAGTGAATACAGATGAAAACAGTCGATCATATTCCTGAGAAAGCACCGCTTTTTTTTCAAAGAATAATCTATCAATGTTTTGCGCCAGACTCAGCTCTCTGTCCATATAACCCATATAGTATGGGATTCCACCGACGATCATGTAGCTCTGGATCATGTCATACCTTGAAAAAGCAATGTCAGCTTCTTCATAAAACTGCTCACATTCACCAAGAGTAAACGGGAGTAGCTTTATTTCATAAGTAACCCTGTTATACAGCCCCCCGTGATTGTTGATGAGATTATCGAGAATCCATGAATTTGCACTCCCGCAGACAATCACCATCAGATTTTTTCGGTGACATCCCCAGGTATTCCAAAACCCCTCAAACGCTCGCAAAAATCCGGATCTCGGTGTGTCCAGCCATGGAAGTTCATCGATAAAAAGCAGTTGTCTGCTTCCGGATCCATCATCTATAGACTGAAGATGCTTCTCCAATAAAAAGAATGCATCTGCCCAGGTCTCCGGTTTGTCACAGGAGGGCATGCCGTGGAAATCCAGCGATTTGTAAAAATGATCCAGCTGCGCACGAAGATTGACGCTGTCTTCCCCCTCGGAAGGAGCCAGTCCCGCGTGCCGAAAGGTAAAACGACCCTCAAATACCTCGTCAACCAAATATGTTTTGCCAACACGGCGCCTGCCGTATATTGCGACCAATTCCGCTTTCCCACTATTATATAGCCGATTAAGCTGTTTAACCTCCGTTTCACGACCTATCATGGTATCCTCCATTCCGGAGTGACGGTGCGTTTCTTCACACTATCCCGCGACAAGCACTCTCTGCCTGCTAATTCTTCATTCGGATCAAAGTGGCGCCGAAATGAGATTTTTTTATTTCAGCGCCAGTTTTATTTATACGCTGATATTATCATATATTCGGACACTTGTCAAGGCTTTTTCAAAAAACAAATGGGCGCTGAAACGAAAAAAACCATGTTCGGCGCCCGAAATGATAAGGCTTGTGAAATCAATCGAAACTATAAATCGTCCTGCGAGAAAATCATCATCATACTGTTCATCCGCTCCTGCAGGTGGCGGTACTCGGATTTGGGAATGATGCATTTTTCAAATATATGCTTCAGTTTTGTATTATCCCCCTTGTCAAATGACAGCACACTCGCCTGCACCATTTCCTTGTAGGTGGTCGAAGTAAGGTCCAGCACATAGCCGCATTGCAGACACAGCTCCCTGGTAAATTCACGCTGTGTACGGCCGTTTCCCTCACGGAACGGGTGCAGCGCGTTCAGGTCCGCATAATGACTGACGATCCGCTCCGTGAACAATGCCCTGTCATCCTTTGCCTCTGCGCAGGAGGGATAAAAATCACTGAATACCTCCTTCGCATAATCGCTTATAAACTGGGCGCGGCAAAACAGATTGTTTTTCCCGATGTCAATTGTGCGCACCTTTCCCGCCCAATCATATATATCCTGAAAAATAAAATAGTGAATGTCCTTCAGATGCTTAAAATCAAATTTGCCGCTGATCGGATGAAGCTGCAGGTAAACGAGATTTCCCATAGTGGATCTCGCCTCGAGTTCCTTCAGTTCCTCCGCATCGCGGCAATTGTATTTGTTTATAAGCACATGCGTACCCGGATATACATATTTATCTACACTTTTCATATGCATTACCCCAAATAGTTTACGTGAAAGCCTGCCTCACCCTCGTCCGGATTCTCACGATCTGTCAGGTTAAAATGCATACAGGCATATCACAGATGTTTACGCGTACATGCTCGCGCTTATGCGCTCCTGGTATTCCTCACGGGTGATGCGTCCGCTGACTAAATCCTTCAGCTCAGACATACGTTCGTCGGGAAAAGTCATATCCTCTATCGCCAATGTGGCACGCGCCTGGCGGATTGCCTCTATCTGGCGCGCATTCAGGTCATCGTTGATAAACCCATCATGTTTCATGACGCGCGTGATGAGCGATATCAGATAAGTCGGCGGTGAAGCCACACCCTGCTCCCAGTGCTGGATGTTCGCTACCGGTATCCCCAAATAGGCAGCAAACCTGCTCTGGCTCATCCTGGTTGTCGTGCGCAGTTCCTTGATCTTATTCAATTATCCTTCCCCCTGTCTCTTTGAAAAAGCAACGGAATATCGACATTTCTTTTTCATTTCAATGCTGTTTCTATTGATCTTTTTCAATACAAATACGATCACTGCTATATATGATTAATATACACTATTCCTATAGATTTGTCAAGTGCCTCCTGCTTTTCCGGCGGGCGATTTCCGGCGGGCGACGGAACTGAAAACAACTGTTCAGCGCCCGTGTCTCTTTATCTTGAGTGTCCGCAGGTAGTCCTTCTGCTCCGGTGTAATCCGGTAGCTTTCAATTGATTTTTGGATAGCTTTGTTATGTGTCCATTCTGCCAGGCGTTGTTCCTCGATGTAGGGCAGAATCGCGTCATACTGTTTGGCGAGAGCAGTCGCGAAGTACCAGGCGATCATCATTTGGATGTAATACTCCTCCGATCCGGCTGGCACCGGCTTTGATGTCGACGATCCATCCTGAGTATCCGCACCGGATGCCGGCCTGATACCTGCCACCATCTCGGGATATTCCGGCGAGAAATCCTCGTCCAGAAAATGCTCCATCAGCATACCGACACCGAAGCGGATTGTGTAGGCCTCATCCGAACGGATCCACTCACGTATGTGCTTCAGTAGCTCCGGCCGATGCTTTTTAAAGACCCCCGGCGACATCTGGTCGCAGGTGGCCCAGTTGTCCACAAACGGCAAAAACCGCTCGACATTCCCGATACATACATCAAAATCTTTGCCAACCGAAATAATGAAAGCATGGAGCTGGTTCTCATCAAAATACCGGTGTGGCAGGTCCTCTAAAAAATCACTCACATCCTCACGTTTTGCCAGGTCCTTCGCGTATTTCCTGAGGATCGGCGTGCGGACACCGATGATGCTCTCCGGATCCACGGACGGAACAATCCGAATCTGCATATCACGGTATTTTTTATCCTGATGATTAAACAGCTCCTGCCTGATTTCATCAATTATACTCAAACTAACATCTCCTCTTATCCTGTATGATTATCTGACTGGACCCGTCCGGTTGCCGAAACCTGCTCATAAAAACAATCATGTTCGTCTCATTGCAAACACTCTGCCTGACTTCTTTTTAATTGGCATTAACTCTCCCGGCGCCCCTATTCTTTATCCTGTCATATACCATGTTGTACACCCGTACCGTGCATTCCGTCAGAACAGTAATAATAACAAATGTGATCAAACAGCCAAGCGTACCCAACCCTGCAAATCCTGCAATACCGCGGATTGCTAAAACATAAAACATATGGATCGCATAGTGCTTGGAGATATGCGTACTCATATACAGCAGCTGTTTGGATATAGCGCCAGTCTTTTTCTTTTTCGACAAAACGAAGTCTATTATCGTGGCAAAGAACAGGATGTGGGCTATGCTTGCTATGACATGCAGATAATCCGGTTTCGTATAGGATTGTTTCAGATAATCATATATCTGCTCGAAATCCATACCATAACGGATTCCGACATACACCCACCATGCGACTGCCAATATGCCGCATATGATCAATACGTAGCGATAGAACTTTTTCTTGTCAGTCGTGCGGATCAGCACATAGCCAAACAGAACACCTGCAAGGGCATACGCCAGATAGTAGAGAACGGTAAAGCTGACATATGCCGGACCGCCGATTATCAGTCCGAGAACATATCCGAGAACAGGTATGTCAATCTCCGTACCGTAGATCAGCGGCGCGATGATCACCATTATAATTGCAAGGAGCAAATACACTATTATCGGAGTCTTTATTAACTTCAGCAGAGCCAGTATCAGATATATAATGCCCGACATGAAAAAGATATTGATAAACTGTGCATAGTAACCGGTCAGATATTCCCAGTCATCCCGAACGGCGTTTGCGTCCCCGATCAGATGAAATATTTCAAACCCTAAAAACAGTGCAAGAACATAAAACATGTTACTCAGATACTGATAAAAAACAAGCCTGATTCCGCTCACGGTCATTTTTACGGGCGTGATTTTTCTGTTATAGACAGTTCCGAATCCGAGAACAAAAATGTAGATTGCCGCAGTCGAAAGGGTTCCGAAACAATATAATGATTTGAAAACAGAGTCTGCATTTGCCACGCTCCCCGTTCCCTGATATGAGTGAATATAAAATATGAGGATCAAAAACAAACCCTTGAGATAATCGAACTCAAGCTGTCGTCCCGTATTTGTTTCATTTTTAGCAAACAGGCTCATGATTTACTCCTCTTCTAAACATGCATGTTTATCTGACTGAAAAAGGGGAGAGTGGCGTTACCACCCTCCCCGGTCATATCTTTACGCATTCGGTGTCCACTTCAAATCCGTGATCTTCGGATCATAATAGCCGCCGTCCTTCACATTCCTCGGATTCAATGCCGACATCACAGCTGAGAGATCCGGCGATGTAGCATTCATCTTGATCGGATTGATCAGCTTTCCATCCACTGTTCCTGAAAATTTGCCCGATGACGAATAAAGGTAGAACCCGATATAGTCAAGCGTCTGAAACTCCTTCGTTGTTCCGTTCACATCGACCTTCAGAGAACGAACCTTGCAGCCTAAATTCTTTACATAATCCGGATCAGCATAAATCTCGGAATCAGAACCCGGCTCATACATCTCGCCGTCAACCTCTGCGTTCTCATCATAAAGGAACTCCCATTTTTCCTCTGTCACGTTAATTGATGTTACCAGCTCCACGGAGTTGAATTTCGGAATATCACCGCTCTCATCCACGGAAACCAGATAACCGTAATCCGCCTCCGCCCCGTCTATGGGCTTGAAACTCAAACTATACACCGTGTTGTCCTTGGTGCTTAAGTATTCATTTTTCATAACCGTCATGGTGGTGTCCTCCATGGCCTCCCTCAACGGTTTGATGAAATAAGTGAGATCCGTCATTTTGTCGCGAAGCCCTTTCCAATCCTTCTCGTCATCTCCGAATACAACACGATACTTTTCAAAGTTATCCGATGTCTCTGTCTGAACAAAAGCCTTGTAGGGGACATTCTCATCAGCTTCATGCTTCATGACGAGCGTTCCCAGAATCGAATTGCCCTCTGTGTCAAGAAGAAAATCCGTATCTAACAGATAAAAATCCTTTGCCAGGTACAAATAGCCACCCCACGTATATCCATCGGAATAGGCTGCATAAAACAGATCCTCCATCTCAACCAATGTCTGTTTTTTATAGGACTTGAGATACTTTTTAAATGCCTTTTGGCTGATTTTCTTTGATCCCTTTTTATAAACATTACCATTCACGGAATAGGTTCCCTGTTTTTTTGCACCGTCGTAGGTATATTTATAGGATACATAGGACACGGTTTTTCCCTTTTTGGTTTTAACCGTAAAAAGTCCTTTATTCGCATTCTTGACGCGAACCTCTACGACATTTTTAATTGTCGCAACCGGCTTGGCTGAATAGTCAGGAGCCATCATCCCATATTCGTAATTATAGATGGACAGCTTTTTCCCGGCCATGATCAACAGCTCCTCCGGGTTCAGCGTTTCAAGATCCACTGTGGCGAATTTAGTTATTTTATCGTTTTTCTCATATAATACATGTGCTGCGTAGTACTCTAACTGTGTTCTCGTATCACCGAGAACAGACCTCTGAACGCGAACCCTTTTTTTACTTTCAGTAACAGTTCCGCTCAATGAATTAAATGCGTCAATGTCCTTTTTCAACGCTGCCGCGTCACCGGTCAGCGTGGCAGCCGGTCCGGAAACAGTCGCGGATGAGCCCGATGCGGCATCTGCAGCAAGGGCAAAGGTCTGCTGTCCCTGCGCAGCCTTTAACTGCGGTGCACTCGCCATGCCTGAAAAAGCCAATGCTGACACTAAACAAACGGCGATGATTGATTTGGTTTTTCTCATTTTGCTTTCCTCTCTTTCTATAAATACGCGGCTGATTCGTAAAAAGTGTATGCTTCCGAATTCAGCCCGGTGCAGCATTTTCGTATAATATGAACTTTTTACAATCCAACGTGAATTACACCTGAAACGCTACACATAACCTATAAAACAAATGTTATTCTACCATAATCACAATATAAAGTCAACAATATCCCCCAAATATCAAATCTGACAGACACGGAAAAAGCATGCGTATCTTTCAACTGTCAACCACTCATACCGTGTCCTGCGCTGTCCCATTGGTTTTCCCCTTGCATTTACTCATTTTATAGGATATAATGAAAACCATGAACCGATTATATGAAATACTGACCGTATTGCTTCTGTGTCTGGTCGGCCTCGGCCTGTCGGACAGTTTTGGTGTTCCCGTCTTTGTATTTTTAGCAGCGGTCGTTCTGTTATTGCTGGTAGAGTTACTAAACGGCCGGCTGGTCGCATCTGTTCTGATCGCATTAGTCAGTTTGTCCTGCGTCTGGGTTCCTCTGATGTTCTGCATGCTGCCGCTCCTGGTATACTGTGCCATGCAGGTGGGACGCTGGTATCTCGCCATCCCCGCACTCGCAGTATTCGGAACTCTCGGGAACAACGCGGCATTTACGAATGGTGCAGATTCAGGCGGGATCATGACTGCCATTTCACAGCCGCTTACCGGTCCGCAATACCTGATCGCGTCTGTCGGTGCCGTGATAGCCTTCATACTTTTTCTGAGAATGACTAACCTCGAGGAAGCAAACAAAAAACTGCGGCATCTTCGGGATGAGGTGGCTGAGAAAAATGACCGGCTCAGTGCGCAGAACAATCGGCTGGTTGAAGCGCAGGACAATGAAATACACATCGCTACACTTCGCGAGCGTAACCGTATCGCACGGGAAATCCATGACAATGTAGGGCATATGCTGACCAGGTCCCTGTTACAGGTAGGGGCACTGCTCGTCGCCACACCGCAGGACTCACCCCTGCATGAACCTTTAGAGGGACTCCGCGATACACTCGATCTTGCCATGACCAATGTACGTGAGAGCGTGCATGATCTGCATGACGAATCCATCGACCTGCGCGCCGTCATCGAGGACTGTGTGAAACCGGCGCGCGAACAGTTTACCATATCCGTTAATTACTCCCTGCCGGACACGCTGCCACCGAACCTAAAGCTTGGAATGGCCGGCATTGTCCGTGAGGCGGTTTCCAATGCGATCCGTCACTCCGACGGAAATACACTGAGCATTACCGCATGTGAACATCCCGGGTATTATGAGTTGACTGTACATGATAACGGGCATTCCGCAATCGGGAAAGATATAACCGGCGACGGGATGAACAGTGATAAATCAAATATATACGGCCACCCTGCATCCACATCAAAAATCACTGCGGATTCATCAGCAGGAATCGGGCTGCGAACCATGGAGGAACGCGCTCAGGAAATGCAAGGTCATATCAGGCTTGATGCCGATGAGAATGGATTTACGGTAACATTAAACGTTCCGAAATAACAATAGGAGGCTATATGAATATAATTGTCGTTGACGACGACAAACTCGTCGCTCTGTCATTGAAAACAATTCTGGAGAGCACCCCCGACATCACCGTTGCTGCGATGGGCGGATCCGGCGCAGAGGCGATCGAACTGTACCGCGAACATCATCCGGATGTCGTGTTGATGGATATACGGATGGACGGCATGACCGGTCTCGAGGCAGGCACGCGCATTCGTGAGGATTTCCCTGACGCCAAAATCCTTTTTCTCACGACATTCAACGATGACGAGTACATCATCCGCGCATTGCATATCGGCGCCAAGGGTTATATCCTCAAGCAGGACTATGAAGGCATCGCGCCGGCACTCCGCACGGTCATGAACGGTCAATCCGTTTTCGGTGACACCGTACGTGATAAACTCCCCGATCTGATGAATGAGAAACATGAGTTTGATTACGACGCCTATGACATTCATGAAAAAGAAAAAGAAATCCTCGAGGCCGTAGCCACGGGACTGAACAATAAAGAAATCGCAGAACAGCTGTTTCTCAGCGAGGGTACCGTGCGCAACTACATCAGCACACTCCTTGACAAGCTCGCTCTGCGCGACCGGACACAGTTGGCTATTTTTTATTATACGGAAATCAAACACTAACAAATAATCTGAAAACGAACAATATGCGATTGCAAAACAACCGAGCAATCAGGAAAAAGTACCGGTTATTTTAAAACCGAAATTAAAGAAAGTGAGGAAAATATTATGGTCAAAAAAATCAACGCAGAACAATTTGAAAGCGAAGCGAAAAAAAGTGCCGTTGCCGTTGTGGATTTTTCGGCATCATGGTGCGGTCCATGCAAAATGCTGGCGCCGGTGCTCGAGCAGGTCAGCTCATCCATGAGCGGGAGAGTGGATTTCTACAACGTCGATATCGACGAGGCTCCTGAGCTTGCCGATGCCTACAAGGTTCAATCTGTACCATGTCTCGTTCTGATGAAAAACGGGGAATTTGTGGATCAGTCGATCGGTTTCAAGCCGGAACCGGCTATCGAGGGCTGGATTGAGAGCCATCTATAAGTAGTCATTAAACAGATTCGGCATCGGAAGTCCGATAAATGCCCACTTGCATAGGATCACGCTCAGGACAACCACAATGACATACCACACGTATTTTGTTTTGGCGATGAATTTATCCGTTGGTCCGGCTAAGTATTTTACATATAAATATACAATAATCCAGGTAGCAACTATCACCGCCAGTGCCGTGAGATAGCATAAAATAGCCGAATCAAACGGGAACGGATCGAACCAATAAACAAACACGACAGAACAACACCCGATAATAACCCACTGCGTACAGTAAAACCTGTTAATATTTGTCGAAATAAAATTGACAGGTACCATCACTTTTTGTGAAAAAGTCTGTGTAATAAAGAACGCTAAGGATATCAGGCAGACAACGGCAAAAAGCTGCATCATCGCGTCAAAAATCCCGACAGCATTATAGTTTATCGGATCCTGAAATGTCACGAATACCGGCTGATCCACACATAATCCGACAACATAATAAACAGCCGTAATAATACCTGTGGGTATAATTAAACACAGATAGAAACGTTTCTTGTCATTCACTCTCTTCAGGATAGTTCCGAACAGCAATCCGAATGCCGGATAAATGAACCAGTTGAATAACGGAAAATAACTTTCACTCTCGGTAAATATGAAATTGCCAAGTGCCTGATTCACGGCATAATTGCCTGTATCTACATTAAGTGTTAAAAACATCCCGATGATATTCAATGCAATAGCAACGATAAATATCATCGTTTCGTTAAAATGCAATCGTTTCAAGAGTGCGAAAAGAAGGAACGTCCACCCCGCGAATTGCATAATATCAACGGAGAACACGAGAAATACCGTTTTCCTCGACACCTCGTTCCCCGTAAACAGATAATCTATGACATTGGGCACGGCATATCGGAACAGATTGAGTACCTGCCCGACAATGAGCAGACTGATTCCTCTCTTAAAAAAAGTACCCGGATCCATTTTTCTTGCATAGGCGATACCTATCCCCATACAGATCATAAATGCGGAGGCTCCTATCGTTTCATTCAGGACATCAATAATTATCTCAGAAGGCAGATTTCCCTCGTAATTATACAATTCCTCAATACAATGCGTGATAATCATCATAATGATGGAAAAAGCCTTGATCAGGTCTATTTCCTTCTGCCTTCCGGTATTTACGGGTTCTTTTGATAATAATCCGGCTACGCTCATGATTAAACCTCCACCATCTCCGGAACACAGGCTATCAGATATTCCTTCGGGATACTGCACAACAGCTCCACAAGCTCTTTATCAAGCTGGGTTCCCGCCACCTGTTTGATAATGTCTATGGCATCTTCATGCGTGCGAGGATCCTTGTACGACCTGCGCATCGTAATCGCCGAATAGGTATCGGCAACTGCAATTACCTTGGCCGGATAGGGAATATCTTTTTCCTCAAGTCCATAGTATCCTCTGCCGTCAACCCTCTCATGATGATACTCAATCCAGGGAAGGATTTCATTAAACGAAGGCAGTGTCTTCAGAATCTTTACCCCTACGCGGGGATGTGTCTTCATGATCTCCCACTCACCGTCATCCAGTTTGGCCGGTTTATTCAGAATACGTTCTGGAACGCCGAGTTTTCCGACATCATGCATAAGTGACGCGTACTCAAGTGAGATCTCATTAATTTCGTTTTTCTTTGACTGCGGAAGATAATGGTACAGAAGCATGGTCAGATTTTGTACATACCTGCTGTGACCTCTCAGGTTCGGATCTCTGGCGTCAATCATACTGATCAGCGTTTCGGCAATATCCAGAGAATTCTGTTTAACGGTTTTCATCAGGCGGAACAACAGAGTCAGGACAAGCGCCACAAAAATGCTGCCGCCGAGGAGTATTCCCGCCATTATCAAATCAGGCTTGCCGAAAAATGCGACCAAAAGATAACCGATCAAAAAGAAAATCAGCAATGCAAGCGCAATATACTCCCACACTCTGTCCACCTTGTCACCGGCGGAGAGCACGTCCTCGGATTTGTTAATAAAACGGATGAATCGCAAGATGTTAGTTATCATCAATAACGCACCCGCCAAAATGGAAGCATATATTATGATGTCCATATCTGCTTACCCTCCCTATAATCCTTATCTCTTTTCAGACAGGCAGAATACAAAAGACTATTTCATTTTAACACCTGAGAAAGTGTGCGTCAAGAAAAACGACATATTGTCTTTCATTTTTGCGAAGGAGAACAATGAATGTATTTCACATACTCAAAACTGTTGTGTTCCTTAGCTGTTTGCTCCATATACGCAAATACTTCGTCACGCAGTTTTTTTCGCGCCTGTTTTCCGGGAAGTGAAGCATCCGGATAAAACGGATCGCTGAGGTAAACCGTAATTTTAGGATGATGCTTTTTGAATACCCTGCGCTGACGGTACACCGTTACAGCCGCCACAACAGGCGAACCTGTACGGCACGGATAGGAAAACGATTTGTCGGGGAAGTTTCTGATAAAGTTGCAATACGGCCAGATATGCGCCTCGGGGTAGATATATACAGCGGCCTTTTCGTCCATCGCTTCTTTAAGCTTTTGGTCAAAATGACGGCTGGCCGAGAGTGTCCCCGGCAGCGGAACCGCTCCGAGCAGAGCCACTAGGACTCGTATTCCTTTGATGGATACCGTTTCGGGGCCCGTAACGATATACGCTCGCTTTGGAAATGCCGAAATGGTCGGAATAAATGCGTCTGCGATATTTTGGGTGTGATTAATATACACAAAACATCCCTTGACCTTTTTAAGAGCTTTGCGGTTTTTCACTCTCACTCCGAGCCATATCTTCGTATAAAGCCAAACGAGCGGCGTGGCAAAAATACGGTAAGCAAAAAACACGGCGATTCTCCAGCCGATTGAATGATGGCTGTAGCGATAGGAACCATTTACCTCATCGATATTTATTTTTCCGTTGGTAGAGGCGAAGTCATCTGTCATCTCATCGCTGTAATAATATACGCGCTTCATATCAGTGCCTCATTAAACATTTTTTCCATCTTATCCATACAGGCTTCCTGTGAAAACTCCGCAACAATCCCTTTATAACGCTCGCGATAATTCTCCAGCACATCGGGATTCTCGATGAAAAAATCTATTTTTTTCGCCAAATCCTCGGAATCACGGTTTTTAAAAAGATTCCGCTCATCCAGAGCAAACTTTATCGTTGCGCTGCGCGGAGAATCCGAAATAATCGGAACCTGTCCGCAGGCAAGCGCCTCCATACAGGCTATTGCCTCAATCTCGATTTCGGCGGGGTGTACATACAAATCCGCATAGTTTAGCACACCCAGCATCTGAGCATGTGGAAAGAAATGAAAAAGTGGCTGATTTGGCAGCTTCTTCGCCTGTTTCTTAAGCTTTTGCTTAAGCGGTCCCTCTCCCGCAAAAATAAGCTGGATTTTGTGGCTGTGTTTTGAAGCCGCCACGGCATCAATAAGCACACTGTGGCTTTTTTCCTTGCTATAGCGCCCTGAAAAAAGAATAACAAACTTATTTTGAAATCTGGAGGGTTTCTCCGTTTCTATCGGTCTGAAACGCTCGCCGACTCCGTTTGAAATAACATATCCGTTTGTTCTTTGATGAACCGCCTGCTCAAAAACATTCCGTATAAATTCGGTCGGATAATGCACGGCGTCCACATATCGGTAAACGCTTCGATAGATACGCTTGTATGTAAGTTCATTTGCGAGAGAATTGTCCTTCATAAAAATATGGCTTGTAAAATTCTCGGCCTGAACATGGAATCCCGCTGTTACCGGAATTTGATGCTTCCGGCAAAGCTTTACCGCCGCGGCTCCCAACATAAATGGCATCATAACATGGACAACGTCGCTTTTTAAAATAACAGGTTCCAGAACCTTTTTATTTGCCCTTGAAAGAGAAACGCCGTTTTTATGTACGTAATGATTTAACGGACCGAGGTTGAGCTCAGGCATAATTACATATCCCTCTTGTCCTTCTTTATCCTCGTCCGAGCAAACGACAGTAACCTCATGCCCGCGCTTTTTCATCGCGCGGATAAGGTTCATAGCCGCAATAGTTGTTCCGTTGTTTTCAGCACCCAATACATCACAAACTACAGTGATCTTCATATATTCTTTTTCCTTTTCAGTTATTCCTGTGCACTTGACCTGAAATGCAAAACCGACAGGATTCCAATCGGTAAAAAGTACAAACACCAGATTTCCAAAGCAATTACTCCACCGGAAGATGATGATCCTTCGTGACCGAGAAACATACCTGTCATAGGCATGATCAGACATCCCGGGAAAAAGAGTCCATGGCCGAGCAGCAGGATTTTTAACGCCTTATCCACTTTGTTTTTTACCTGTATCGTCAATCCTATGAAAAAGGTGGAAAGAGCCATGATACCGTAACCGAGGATATCTAAATTGAATACTAAGCCCAGGTATTTATAATCCAACACCCGACTGATTTCAGGCGTCAGGCTTTCATTCTGAACTGTAGTGCACTGCGTATAGTATACGATCAGTATCAGCGTCGCATATACACCTGCCATAACAAGAGCAACCCTGCCCGCCGTTTTGTTCTTTTCCGTACACTCCGAATCAAAGGCTCCTATCATGCATAAAAAAGACAGTGCCAACAGAATACAGACAAAATAATAACCAAAGGGAAAGTGAATCAGCAAACAGATCGCAAATCCCAATACAGTCAAAGCATTTACCGCAGAACCAACCATTCCTATGGTCTTATTCATATCAATCCTCCATCTATATGATATTCATTGAAAAAATATCTTCGAGCACTCATTATACAGCAAAAACCACTTTTTCGCAAGGTTTTATTTGCAAAACGCACCCATCCAAACACATCCACCTCTCAAAAAACCGGTTTACTGCACCGGATAGCTGTTGTCAAACGCTTCCTCTATGACAACAGAGCCCCCGGAAATAATCCGGAGGCTCTTCACAGCTCTCATGCCTGTATCATTCCTCATCTTCAAAAGAAGATTTATTCAGCGTCAGAAGCGACAAATCATCCGCTTTCAGTGTTACGTCATACCGATCACCATATCCGACTCCGAGTTGATAGAAATACATATGATAGATCGAAACAGTTCCCGCGTCCTTTGTTTCCTCATTTTCAAAATAATCGATCAGCGAGATCCATTTGTCCGTTACATCCACCCCGTATTTCTTTTTAATCTCCTTTCTCGCAGCTTCTATCGCTTTGCTCTCGGTGCTTCCGGGAACCACCCTGGTTGATTCAAGAGCCATTCCCACACCGGGCTCGACCCCGTCCTTTTTCAACTGCTCGTTATTGATATAACGTTTCTTCGCATCATGATCAATATACTGGAGCAGTTGCTCATCCGTCATTTTGTCCGGCAGATAGACGATATTATCAGCAACTACATACGCGAGTTCGTCCGATGCCCGATCAGAAGCTTTTTCATAATGAGGCATCTCATTTTTCGGGAATCTGTTCCTGTCATAGTAATCTCGCTCGAGCCTGATCACTCTGTGAATCTCCTCATTCGTAAGTTCCCTGGAGAATCCCTCATCTGTGGAAATAAATGTATCCTCCTTCACTTCCTGCTTATATGCTTGTTTCTCCTCTACAGGCATCTCCTCCATACGGCTGGAAAAAGTGAGTATGGCTGCTGCGCTTGCCCCCGCTCCGGTCAGGCCGATAGCACCGATTATCAGCGCCGCTAATAGTGCTCCGGAGTGACGAAACCTGAAATCAGATGATCGCTTTCCCGCTCTGCAACCATTATAAATATCCTTTTTCATTTCTTCTGAAATCCCGATGTTATCAAACAAATCTGTATTAATATTATTTTTCATACACCAAACCTCCTTCATAGTCCGTTTTCATCTGTTCTCTGGCTCTTTGCAGTCTTTTCTTGACAGCCGATGATGATATTTTCAGAATATCCGCAGTCTCATCAACGGAATAACCCTCAATATAATGGAGTATCACGACTGACTTGAGTTTCAGACTCATATTCCAGATCATGGATAATAATTCTTTTTCATAGTCATTCAAGCCATTCGTAATAATCTCAGACTCATCAATTTTGTCCAGTGATAAGGATGCATGTCTTTTATGAAACCTCAAAAACTCCCTGCACTTGTTCTGAGACACCCTTATAAGCCAGGCTTTTCTATGATCTTCACTCTCAAACTCAGGTTTTTTGGTGTAGTAGATCAAAAACGTATCCTGCAACACATCTTTGGTGTCGTGCTCATTTTTAAGGATCACAAAGCATATCTTATACAGCATATCACTGTACTTATTAATGGCTGCTTCAAGATCTGCGTTTATATCGCTCATTTGCCATCTCCTTCCGTAAAAATTGAACGCTCGCGATTGTCCTTTACACTAATAATATGCACGACACCTGCAAAAAGTGACATACTGAAAGATGTTTTTTCTTTTCTGACCATTTTCTATATCCATCCACACTATGCCCATCCATTATATCATATCCCAGCATAATATCAAGTGAGAGGCGCGGATTCT
>JAGABX010000112.1 GCA_017614395.1 Eubacterium sp. | reverse complement strand
TCTGCACTTTATGCTCTCGGTGTAAACTACCTTGCCCGTTTCCTCATCAGCAACCATTATATATATTTTATTTGTATCGTAATCAGAAAAAGCAATTGCAAACCTGCCATCATCAAAGCTTACTGAAGCGTTTTCTGAATCCTTGTTATGAAAAATCTCCTGACATGATATCTCATATCGTATGTCTCCCATATTATCAATACCGAAAACTGAATCCGCGTCAAATGCAAGTGTCATCTTTCCATCCGGCGACGTAAATAAAGATGAAAATACACTAATCTTATCCAATTCTTTTTCTACTGACTGATCACTTATCGAATAGTATTTCACATGATCTCCGTCTATGACTGTAATACCTTCCGATCCGCAAAAACAACCGGTCAGGGCATACTCCTCTGTATCATTCCTACTCCCAATCACACGTATACGCTCTCCGCTTTCGGCATCAAATATTTCTAAAGTCTCACCATCATATAACAGGATGTATCGTCCATCATAAGATACATCAAAATCAGGGTCTGCAAATTCCGTGTCATACGTCATGACAGGCATGTATTTATCATCTATCCCGTAAGTATTCATCGCTCCGTACAACGACCTCAACGCGTCGATGTTATGCTTTTCTCCGGCACTGTCAGGCAGGACGCTCCGAAGCGCATATACAGCGTCCTTTCTCCTGCCCTTTTTTAAAAGCTTTTCCGCAGACACTGCCATCTGACCTGCGTACCTGTCCTGCAGTTCGTCATACTGGCTCGATATCATATGGTTTTGATCAGTGATCTCTATGTTCTGTTTGCTGATCTCTCTGTTCTGCCTGCTGATCTCCTCACTCTGCGAACTGATACGCATCAGTGTAATAACCGCAAAAACAGCGACAGCCAGAAAACACCCTCCGATAGCACCCGAAAGCGCTATAATCCTCTTGAGCCTGGCTTCACGGTGCCGCTGTCTTAAATCATCATAATTCAGTGAAAAAATCGCCGCCCACAATCGCAGGATTGCCGTGTCCAGCTTTTTTTTGATCTCTCCCCTGCTCTCTCCCCTGACATCCGCAGCCAGGGGTTCAATCTCGCGCCTAACCGTATGCGTGCTTCCGTCGTCCGAAGTTTCCGTGATTTCCTCATAAGTCAGAACCTCCGGGAAGGAATCCTTCGGCTCGCCCTCGACCAATACTAACAGCACATGCGTCCTGTCATGAGTCTGTAAAAACATCCTGATCTCCTGCATGCACCATACAGATTCAAGATATCTGGGGGAACACATACAGATCAGATAATCCGAGTTTTCAAGCGCCTGGTTGATCGGATCGGAAAGATTGTCGGATAAAGGCAGTTCCTCCGTATCACGGAATACTCTGCTTATCTTTGTTTTCCCGCCGGAGATCTTTTTTTTCACGGAGGCGGGAAGAGTGTATGCCTCCAGCTTTTTATGTATACTATTAGCAATACAGGCATCTGGTTCCAGATGCCTGTAGCTGATAAACGCGTCATAGTGTATATTCTTTAAGCCGTCCATTACGTCTCCTATAATCACCCTGCGCCGAGAGTGAAATTCTGTCTCAGATACGGCGTACTGCCCGCACTGTTAACCAAATGCACGCGATACGTGTAGCTGCCCGGCCAGCACCGGAAACCATTCGACTTGAACCCGTCCCATGTATAGGTAAATGATCCGCTGTCATTTTTAGTCACGCCCTGATAGGTATAAACGATTTCCTCGGTATCATTATACATGATATCTATTATTACTTTGGAATTTTTTCCGGTGTAGCTGAATGTACCCTGTACCATATCACCGTCTTTTCCCGCGAGGAATCTGACTGAAAGATTGCTTATCGTCGGCTTTTTCACTATTACAGGCTTTTTCTTCACCTCGAATGACCGGCTGACGGACTTTTTACCCCCACTGTTTTGGGTTACGATTACGACCTTGTAGAACCCGGGCGTGTATCCTCCGATGGAGAAGGAGGTTTTGATGTCGCCTGCGGAATAGGACTGGTCAATAATTTTTTGCAGCACGTTATTACCGGACTTGATCATAACGGTAACATTGGCAAACTCGGATATTTTGAAGGATACACCTCCCAGGCCGGTCGAGCTGTTGGAGCTCACCGAGACACTCTGGATCGATGATTTCGGCAGCTTTTTCACATGGAAGGTGGCTGTTGAGGTCTTCTTCTGGCCATCCAGTGTCTCCGCCGTGACAACGGCCTTGTATGTTCCTGCCTTGATCCGGCTGCCGGAGAGATTGATACTGATGCATCGCTTTCCTTTTTTACAGAGGGCCGTGGCATCCCGGAGCTCGTTGCCGCCTGAACCCTTGATGGAAACGCTCACGCTGACACCGATATTGGCGGTCAGGATGACACCGATCACCGGTTTCTCTACATATACCGCGTTTCCGCCCGAATCACCGGTTACCTTGGTGGATAATGTCAGCTTACGATTCGGTTTTTTGAGGGAGAATTTGATCGTTTTCTCCTCGGAGGTCACCTTTTTCAGATTACTGCTGCCGTCCTGTTCGAAAACGTCGTACTCATTTACCGTATATACCTTGGCCGTATACTCGCCCTCTTCGTCGACATAATTGCCGTTTTTATCGGTAAGTTCCCATTCCACCGAACCGGCGGCCGTTCCGTCCTTCTTGATCTGGCAGGAGCCCTCTACGGTGTCGATCTTGTCATTTCCTTTGTAGATGTCCGCATAGATCTTTCCGCCCAGTGTCTCCTTGATATTGAATCTAGCGCGCTCCATGTACGCCAGCTCAACATTCGACTCCGCTGCCTCGGCGCTTGTGATGCTCTCAGATTTGCTCACGCCGAACTGGAAGGATTCTGTGAATTTCAGGATGGCATCGTTGGCAATATCCTGGAAATCATCCTTGTTGGAAAACTTCACGGTCACCACGCCTGCATAACCGATATCGAATTTGTTGGTGTCGTAAATTGCCTTCAGGATTTCCTTGGAGCTGAGCGTGATCGTATGCGCCTTGTACATGCCGGTGATCTTTTTCTTAAAAAGTTTACGGGATTCCTTGGAACCTTCCGGCACATAGCTGACCGTCATGTTTACCGTATAATCATCCGACAGATATATATTGTCCAGATCATCCGTCTCCGGTCCCTCGCCTTCATCAATATCCTCATCCAGGCCACAGTAGTCGTAGGTGGTGTTTAATTCTTTATAGTATTTTTGGAAGTTCAACGGGAAACATACCTGGAAGCTGTATTTCTCGTCCTTATCCATATCAAAGTTTCGCAAATCCGCGTCACAGTAGAACGGTATCGTTCCGTCATCCTTCATTTTCGTGGCATCACGCTGAATGACAAATTTTTCGAGAATGACGTAAAACTTTTGCTGCGCCACAAACTTTTTAGTTGTCATATTGTAAAGAATGACCGTATATACACCCTTGTACTTAAAGTCATCCTCGCCTTTATTCAGTGTGACGCTCAGTTCTTTTCCCATCTCCGTCGGCAGATCCTGGCCCGTCATAAAATCCGCTACGACATATTTTTGATCATCCGAATAATTATGTTCAGCACCATTTTCGAGGAGTTCCAACGGTATTCCCTTGCGCACATACAGATGGTATTTGCTGTTGCTGTCATCAATGGAATAGAAAATTTTCATGGTTGCTGCCTGTTTGGCGGAATAAGTGCAATACTGCGGTCTCACAGAGCCTTTTGTATTGATCACATTGCCGTTTCCGTCGGTAGCAGCAACCACGGTGAAATCTATTCTCTGACTCTCCGTAAAATTCAGATTCGCCTGCGCTACATAAACATAATACAGCCCCTTGCTCGAGAAACGAGCCTTCAATGCGAATGTGTTCGTGCCACCCTTCAGTTTCGAAACGGTTGTTGATGTAGATGCAATAATCCCTTTGACCTCCGTCGGATCTAACATATCATTGAGATCAAAGGTACTGTCTGCGACAATGATATATATATCATTACTGCTTTCACGGCAGAAACTATCAGGCAGTTTTGCTACATCAAAAGAAACATTGATTGTCTGCTCTGAACCCATTTGATAGGTGTCCTTGTCTGTTTTCAGATTGGAAACCTGTTCCTTCAGATTCCAATAATCGGTAGTCGGAACATCCGAACCGCCGCTACCACCGCCGTTACTGTCCGGTTTTTTTACAGAAAACTCGACATCGTTATCCACACTATTACTCGCAGCATAGCTGTATATATACAAGACCACCCGCTTTTCTTCCGTTGGAAATGCATAGGGAATCTCAACCTTGTTTGTTCCGACCGTCAGCGTGTTGACCGGAACTTCCTTTTGCGCGAGATTGACAGGATCGGAAAATAAACCTTCCTGGGCCTGGAGTACAAACAACAGTTTATCCTTGTTATCCTTACTCGGAGCAACGCGCACATCAAATGATACAACGACCTTCGTATCCTGGCCTACATAATATACTTTTTTGTCAGTCTTGATATTTCTCATCATTTGTCCGGCTGCCCAACTAAGTGGTTCACCATCTTCATCTTCCCAATCATCCCAGTCATCATCCCACCCCCGGGTGGATGCGGCAATGGCGCTGCCGGTGTTTATGCCAACTGTATGGCCTATCATCAGAAATGCCAGAAACAGGGCAACTACAGTTGAAAACAGCCTTTTCTTTTTCCCTTTCATATAACCTTCCTCCTACAAAACTGAAACTTTATCTGACTCTCTCCGTCCGGTTGCCGAGTATCCCGCTGTCGCGACTTCGGACAGTTTTCGTTCCTATATCAATCGATAATTCCCTGGCCGAACGCCTGCATCAGATCTTCCAATGATGACATTTCAATATCCGACAGATCATCGCCCTCCTTGGCCAAAATCGTTGAACCGGACATACCGCCCGTTTCCATGGTAATGTAAATCCTTCCGTCCACGAACGTTATAGCGCCTCCCTGGGTTGTCAGATAATCCGATATTTTCTGCCCCGTCTTGCTTTTTATTTCAAGATCAGAACCGTTCCGTTCCCATGTGACCTCCTCACTGTTGTTTTCATAGGAAAAAGTTCCTGTTCCGTCATCCTTCAGCTCGATATTGATATTCTGTGTCAGGTTCGGAACGAGATCGGCTTTAAATGTCATACCGTTGAACTGAATGGCCGCCAAATGATATCTGCCCGCTACATCTCCTCCTCCGGACGAACGCAGCAAAAAGAACAGCAGAACTCCGACCGCGATAACAGCCGCCGCGATCACCACTATCAGTATCGGAACGACATGTGATTTTTTCGCCGGTGTCATTGGCCCGTAATCCGGTACCGGCTGGGCATATGGCTGTTGCGGAGGTACCTGGTTGTAGGCACCGGCCTGCTGGTTATACTGCGGCTGCGGTGGTACCTGGTCGAATCCTCCTGCCGCCTGGTTAAACTGCTGCTGTGGCTGCGGCGGTGTCTGGTCGAATCCTCCTGCCGCCTGATCAAACTGCTGCTGTGGCTGTGGCGGTGCCTGGTCGAATCCTCCTGCCGCCTGATTAAACTGCTGCTGTTCCTGCTGCGGTGCCTGGTCGAATCCTCCTACCGCCTGGCTAAACTGCTGTTGTTCCTGCTGCGGTGCCTGTGCATTCTCTTGTGGCGCGGTGGCTATCGCTGTACCGCACATAGGGCAGAATGCCGTTCCCTCCTCCAACTGTTTTCCACAATTAGGACAAAACATGTGATATCCTCCTGTTTTCGTTATCTCTCTCCGATTGAATTTCTGTTACCGTTTACGGCTGCCAATACCCACAGATACGGAAAACTCGTCACTAACCCCGGCTACGGACAGGTTTTGTTTCCGAAATGACAACCTTTCTCCTATTTTAACACTTTTTCTCCATAATCGCAAGCATTATCCGAAAATAAAGGATTTGCGTAAACATTGTTTCGTAAACTCTCGGTTGACTTTTTATGTCGGATGTGGTATCATTCGCGAGAAAAATAAAAATGCGTCAAAGGATGCAAAGTAAAAAGAAGGAGGAAAGAAAGATGAAAACAATGATGAGGAAGATCACAACAATGTTGATCGTAACGGTGTTCGCGTGCGTATGCCTGGTAGGCTGCGGAGCGATCTCGATCGATGATGTCAAGGGGGATTGGACATTGGATACGATCAACGGTCAGTCGCTGGCTGATTACGGTGCCGCTGCGGGACTGGACGAAAACGCACTGTACCTGAACTGGACTATCAAGGACGACTGCACGATCGATTCCACGAATGCATCAGTTTCCGGAACTCTCAAAATGGAACTCAAAGGAAACGGTTTCGAGGCAACAGAAGACGCTTCCGGCAGCAAATTCTCCGTAGAGTTTGACAAGGATGCAGGCACTCTGACCTACAAGGTTGACCAGGGCGGACAAGTAAACACATGCGTCATGAAGAAGGGCACCTTTACACCGACCGCTGCTGAGGAGCCGGCCGCTGACGAGGGTTCAAGCGTTGATGATGGCTCCACTGACGAAACAGAAGAGAACCTCGATGAGGGCTCCACTGACGAGGAATACGATGAGGAATATGACGAAGAGGGTTACGAGGAGGATTACGAGGAAGGCGATTACGAAGAGGAATATGATGAGGAGGATGCTCAGTAATCCTGTTTGTTATGACCGTCTATTCGTTGAATAAATCGTAATTATCCTAAAAAAGTTTATGAAAAAGGCGACCGACATGGCCGCCTTTTTATTGTTGATCAAATAAATAAGCATTATAACACGGATAGTATTTATTCTATATTAATCGTAACATACCTGACCTTTTTCTTTCGGTCAGAGTTTGCTTCCGAGGTACATTTTATCTTGATCGTACATTCACCCCACCGTCCCGGCAGGAGAATAATCTTGCCGGTCTCCGGATTGACTGACACATAATCCATTTTGTCGCTGTCGGTACAACTGTATATGGAAAAACGAACCGGTTCCGATCCCCGCGACAAATCCGTAACGGATACATGCGCGACCTGTCTGAGATATCTCAATTTCCGGATACTGAATGTGTCCGGATCCACATTTGCAGTAAATGTGGTGGCACTCTTTTTAACCTCATATGTTACCGTGGCTTTTCCTACCGTCAGATTTTTACAGTCCTTTGTCGTTCGAACCACAACCCATTTTTCTCCGGCGTGTACGACATCCATGCAATACTGAACATTATACCCCATGAGATCCGTGTTCACGCGGTTCCCGTTCAGGTAGAACTCAACCTTCGGTTTGTTTTTCACGCCGGGTTCGAAATAGTATTCGTTCTGCAACAATTGGATTTCTGCGTCTTTAAAATTCGCCTTGGCGATCTTGAATTTCGTGGAACATTTGCCGGTGTAGCGATCTCCGTCACCCTTTATCGTCACCTCATGGGTACCGGCATCACAGGCGGTCAATCCTGACACCTTGCAGTTTTTAAAACTCTTGATGACTGTTCCGTCCCTTGTCACGATCTTTTTCAGGGAGACGGACTGTCCGGTAGCGTTATAGACGAGCTCCCGGTTGTCGTCCAGATATACGGTGGCACCATACAGATCAGGAACCGGTTTCCATTTCGCTTGCAGAGTCACATCCCCGGTCTGTGTTGCCGAAACGGAATGCGTCAGTGTATCAGTCCCTGCAATAACCCATCCTTTAAAATCATATCCTCGCCGGTGAGGGTCGGCGAGGAGAGCCCCCTTCCCCACTTCGTAGTAATCCGGATTGTTCGGATTGTTTTCTCCGCCCTTCAGATCATAATATATATTATAGGCCGGTACAAACCTGGCATACACGACCGCATCCCTGCCGGCAACGGTCGTAACACGATTTCCTCCCGTCGGCGCATCGAACCAACCCGTAAATTTCGATCCCGATTTGATGGGATCCTGTAATGTAACCGTATCTGTCGCAGAATATGTATCCGGATTACCCGGATTGTTCTCCCCGCCATCCAACTCATAAGTAATATGATAAATCGGTTGATAAACGGCATACAGTGTCAGGTCTCCTGTAGTACCGTCCGGAAGCGTTCTGAACGGATTACTGCCATCCGGTGACATACTCCAGCCGACAAACAAACTGTTTTCCCTCGTTGGTTCAACCTCAAAGGTCGGCATCCTTCCGTATTCATAGAAATCCGGATTTCCCCATTCCATGATACCGCCGTACAAAACATAATCAATTTTGTATCGATATGGTTTAAAATGTGCATAGATGGTAAGGTTTTTGCCACTGATGGTCACAACCCTGCCCGTTCCGTTAGGTTTCAGAAACCAGCCGTCAAAGGTTGCACCCGTTTTCCACGCATCATAGAGCGTAACAGTCTCATCCTCACGATAGGAGGTGGGATTCCGCGAATCATTGGTCCCACCGTCCATCACATAGGTGATACCGTAATATTTATACAGGACGGGCGTCACTCTCGGTTCATGAATGGCAGGCCGGACCTGGACACCGACCGGACTGAACCGGGCAGTCAGGGTGATGTTTCCTGTTTTATCAGTCGAAATCGAGGTAACCTTTTGATTGTTTTCATCGAACCACCCCTCAAAATTGTATCCGGATTTAAACGTATCAGGGAGTTCCGGGATACCCGTCCCCGGGATGTAATATGGTGGCAGTTCACTTTTTGGGGTACTGTCGTCATAGTTTAAATATGTAATCGTATATAAATCAGATTTACGCTTTGCAGTAAAAGTAAAATCCAACTGACCAGTAGCATCAGGAGCAGTGACGTCAAGAGTCCAACATCCGAATTCGTTTATAAAATCATCTCTTGATACAGTATCAGTTGCAATACCACTACCTGGATCTCCTGCATTATCTCCGGTAAATACAAATTCCCCATCATTTTTGTTTTTAACCGGTATATAAAAGCAGCCTTCCTCACCGAGATTTACACTAACGGGTGAATAACCATATTTTCCGGATCCTGAGTCTGAAGTAAACAATGTATTATCATTCCAGTCTTTATAAATAATATGTCCCAGATTTGGGGGAGTAGTATTTGCATTTGCTGTGCTCTTATAGTAAAAATATAGTTTATCCTCCGGCAAATAATATCCATTCCGATTAACGGTTTTTGTTTTCTTTGGTAAATCTGCAGCATAGAGCGCAGTGTTGTAATCGTCAATCGCATATTCGCTCGCCGCCTTCGCTTCCTTCACACGGAACATCTCCGCCGGCGGAAACATCGTGGACAGCAATGCTATGATCAGCAGAATAGCGAGTCCCAAGCCATTCCTTTTCTTCAACCGGAACATACTTGACATTGTCTTTTTCATTTGTCAGCGCTCCTTCCCTTTACCCATTATGTTTCCGATTCTGATCGCATTTTTTCCGACGACTCTTTCTTTTTCCTGACTTTGTTTTTTTTATTGAACCACGATCGATACGTACTTGACCAATTTTTTTCGATCCGCGTTGGCATGCGAGGTACAACTTATCTCGATCTTGCACTCACCCCATCGCGCCGGATAGAGGGTAACCCTGCCCGACTCCGAATCAACCGTCACGAAATTCTTTCTGTCGATATCGGAAACAGTGTTTATGGAAAAGCGAACATCGCTCGATCCCTTTGTCAGATTCGTAATGGTTACCTGAGCTTTCTGCACGTCATCTTTCAAATCCCGGATGCTGATCTTGCACGGACTCACCTTCGCCGTGAATTTGGTATCGCTCTTTTTCACCTCATAGGTTACCGTAAATTCTCCTATCGTCAGATTATTGCAATCCTCTGTCGTTCGGACCACAACACTCTTTTTCCCGGCGTGTATGACATCCTTGTCATACATTGCTGTATAATCCTTGTCCAATTTCATATTCATGCGTATCCCATTTAGATAGAATTGGACATTCGGTTTGTTTTTTACTCCGGGCTCAAAATAGTAAGCAATCTGCGACAGCCTGATTTTCGCGTCCAGCATACGCGCTTTGGCTATCTTGAATTTTGCGGTGCATTTGCCGGTGTAGCGGTCTCCGTCACCCTTCACCGTCACCTCATGGGTACCGGCCTCCCGGGCGGTCAGTCCCAACACCTTGCAATGTTTAAAATTCGTGATGACGACGCCGTCCTTGGTCACAATCTTTTTCAGGGAAACGGACTGTCCGGTCGCGTTATAGACGAGCCCCTGGTCATGGTTCAGATAAACAGTGGCGCCCTTCAGATCCGGCACCGGCGTCCACTTTGCATGGAGTATCATGTTGCCGGTCTGACCGGCCGGAATGGAATGGATCAACTTGTCAGTTCCATCCACAACCCAACCTACAAAATCATATCCTTTTTTGTAGGGATCATTCAGGATCGCGCCTTTTTCGACCTCATAATAATCCGGATTGTTCTTATGGTTTGTTCCCCCGTCGCAATCGTAAAAGATATTATAAGCCTCCACGAAACGGGCATATACCGTTATATCCCCTCCCGACACGGTCGTCACGAGATTTCCACCCACAGGGGCATCATACCAGCCCATGAATCTCATGCCATTGCCATATTTGTCCGCCGCCTCCAGCGTCACGGTTTCCGTCGCGAGATATGTAGTCGGGTTATACGGACTGTTTTCCCCGCCATCCAATACATAGGTAATATGATAAACCGGCTGGAAAACGGCATACAATGTTACATCCCCGGAAGTGACAGCGGGAAATGTTTTAGATGGATTGCTTCCATCCGGAGACAGGCTCCAACCGGCGAACTGACAATTTTCCTTCGTTGGTTCCACAGGGAGAGACGGTGTCTCCCCGTATTCATAGGAGTCCGGATTTCCGGATTCCATAATGCCGCCGCTCAGGACGTAATTAATCTTGTATTTAAATGGTGTAAAATGCGCATAGACGGTGACACTCCGATTACAGATCGTGGCAACCCTGCCATACCCGTCCGGCGAGATATACCAGCCATCAAACGTGGCACCTGTTTTCCATGCATCATAGAGAGAAATATTTTGATCCTCGCGATAGGAGGATGGGTTACGCGGATCATTGGTCCCACCGTTCATCACATAGGTAATGCCGTAGTATTTGTACACGTATGGTGTCGAGATTGGCTGGGGGTTGTAGTTCGGTCTGGATATGGCAGGCGGAACGGGAGTGGGGTCGGGGGATTTGTTAACAGCTACAAATTTGAAATTATCATAAGTATCATTAGTATGTTCCCATGTCACCTTCCAATGATCAAATTTTCCTGCGTCTATAAGATTTTGATTAAACAGTCCGTCGTTCGGTCTTCTTACAATTAAAAAATAATAATCTTCTGTTTCCGTTCCGGAATGAATTTGTTCTTTTCGAATAAAATCGTTTCCGCCGGTACCTAGCGACTCTACATGACTTGTTCCGGTATTAAAAATAGCATTTCCATTTTCATTACAATATATTACTTTAACAGGATCATTTGGACGATTTTTGGACAATAGGATTTTTTCTCCCAGTTTTATATCGACATAGTTTCCATCACTATTCACTAATGGTCTCCAATTATAATAAGGATCATTTGATGTTAAATCATTATAAATCCTGCAATTCTCCGCCCTCGCCTCCTTCACAGAGAACAACTCCATCGGCGGGAACGCTGTCGCGAGCAATGCCAGGATCAGCATAATAACGAATCCCAGCCCGTTCCTTTTCTTCATTTGAAAAGCATTCAATACCCTCTTATTCATTTGTCAACACTCCTTTCCCCTGTCAGAACTGTTGAAACAATATTACCAAACTTTCTATCAAATATCTTAACAAATCCATATAAAAAAGTCAACAAAATACCGTACCTACGCAGACGAAAATACATGCAAACAACTATGCGTGGAGTTTAGTAAATCACGCCCGACTCACCCGGACACACGATGCTTTTTTTGCCTTATGACCTATCTCATCCGTAATGGTATATTTTATCCTGTACCGGCCCGGCGCTTTCGTATTTACACGATTAACCCAGATATAGCGGTTCAGATAGTCCGGATGGTAATACACCGTAACCTTCAACAGCTTTGTCGCGTCAAATCCGGTAGAGTTTACCGCTGTCACGCCCTTCTTCGCCTTGAATTTTTTCCCGTATTTTATTTTTCTGAATTTCTTAACGCCTCTGATTTTCGGTTTCATTTTTCTGTACGGATTGTTCTCGTCGGGATCGGTGGGATCCCACCCACAGTATCCGTTAACCTTGATCGCCATCGGTTTCCCGAGAGGTCCGGGTTTAGCCGAATTATAAATGATGATCGGCGTGCCGGACGGAACTTTTTCGTATATATATTTGGCATCCGCCACGGTCAGCCTGACGCATCCGTGCGATGCCAGCGTTCCGAGCCTGTTGTATTCCCTGTAACACTGTGTTGTTTTGTTCCCGCATGAATAATACCATACAGAATGAAAAAGCACCCTGCCTGTGATCCTTGCGCAATACTGTCCATACGACGGACCCATGAGTGTCCCCCAGCGCGATTTTTCTCCAAGTGAAAAAGTCCCCAACGGCGTATATGGTCCTGGGGAACAGATCATGGCTTTTTTAGGTTCGTACTTGCCCTTAACGCACTTATATACTGTAACCGTGCAACACTGCTTGTTGATCCTGATCTTGTATTTGGGCAGATTCCGCGTACGCCTGGCATCACTGGTCGTAGCAGTGCCTGCGAACAGCACCAACACGATAACGATGCAGATCAAGCGCATCATCATACATAAAAAGTGATTCTTTCTCATATTGTATTCCTCTCTCCATCCCCGCTTTTTCCGGGGAAATGCTGAATAAATCGTTTCCTCGCATGAAAACTGCGGCATGAAGCGCCTTCCCATGCTATACCACATCAGCTACGTGCCGACAGCTCCACTATAACAGCCTTAAAATCCCCGATCGGTTTATGCATTATAAGTCCGGTATTCATCAGCGTGCTTCCATGCAAGACCCGCTCCTCAGGCTCTGCTGAAACTAAAATGTTATCCGACTCATTTCCGGTCGGCTCCGATTCCGAAATGACATAACGGACATCATACTTTTTGTCAGGATCCAGTCCCTTCAGCCTGATCACATCCGCCTTCGCATTCGGCACAGCCATCACCTGTACATACGAGACTATTGATTTGGTTTTATCCTTTGACACTATCTGATACGCGTCCATACGATGGTTTGCCGCATATGAGCTCAAACGGTAATAATCTCCGCCCTGTATCAATGAAACATGTTTTTTGTACATGGCAATTTGTGCAGGTATTTTACTGACCTCTGACGGATCGATTTTAGTGATATCAAGCTCGTATCCAAACGCGCCCTGACATGCAACCGCTCCCCTCGTTTCGAACGGAGTGGTTCGCCCCACTATATGATTGGGACAGTCACATACGTGCGCGCCTGTAACGGAGAGCGGATATACCAACGCCGTTCCCTCCTGGATCATCAGCCTCTCGACCGGATCCATATTATCGGAACACCAGATTTGCGGTGAAAAGTACATCATTCCCGGGTCAAAACGTGAGCCCCCGCCGGCGCAGTTTTCGAGCAGCAGCTCCGGGAAATCACGGACCAATCTCCCCTGCATTTCATAAACGCCCATAACATAACGGTGCTTGATCTCCCCCTGCCTGTCACTGCCAACACCCTCACTGCCGATGTCAGCGAGCGGACGGTTCATATCCCACTTCACATAGTCAATCCCGTTCTCGCGGATCACCTTCGAAACCATCCCGTAAATATAATCCACTACCTCCGGACGCGACATGTCTAAAACATACTGGTTTCTCGACTGGGATATCTCACGGTTATTTACCCTCAGCGCCCACTCGGGATGGGCGCGATACAATTCCGACTCCGGCGACACCATCTCCGGCTCAAACCACAGTCCGAATTTCATACCTAGGCCGTGAATACTGTCAACCAGCTTTTTCATTCCGCCATGCAATTTGTTCTCATTTACGAGCCAGTCGCCCAATCCTCCCTTTGGCTCATGGCGCTCTCCGAACCATCCGTCATCCAACACAAAAAGTTCGATTCCCGATTCCGCTGCCAATGAAGCTATGTCAAATATCTTTTTCTCATCAAAGTCAAAATAAGTGGCTTCCCAGTTGTTTATAATTACCGGTCTTTCTCTGTATTTCCATTTTTCCGGCAACAGGTGGTTCCTGTACAGATCATGGAAAACATGCGTCATCCCGTCAATGCCGCGCTCCGAATAAACGATCACTGCCTCAGGACTCTCAAAACTCCCGCCCGGTTCCAGTTTCCACGAAAAATTCTCCGGATGTATTCCCATCGTCATGCGGTAACGATCGTTTGGATCCATTTCCACACTCAGATAATGATCCCCCGAGTAGACGAGATTCATCGCGTAAACACCGCCTGACGTATCCGTCGTTTTTCCTTCCATAACGGCGAAAAACGGATTGCTCTGGTGAGAGGAGATACCGCGTTTTGAACCGGCGGAAACCACGCCGTGTCCTATGTGCCTCCTGTCTATATGCCTTTCCTTCGCCCATGTGCCATTCAGTGTGAGAACATCCATAACAGGCTCACCGCATCCGTTTGCCACCCCAGCCGCGCCGTGATAACCGGATACCACGCCGGCCTCCGGAATATCAAGACATGCGGACATCACCCTCTCAATCCACAACGGGTGCTCGCCTCTGTTCGTGATCACGGAACGTCGCATCAATGCATCACTGTCACCGTAAACACTGTAATACAAACTTACCTCTACGTTTAACGCCTCATCAGTAAGTCTGATGATCAGAGTCAGCGCGTCATCGAACGGTTTTGTAGATGGTAGGCCGGATATTTCAGGCTTCCCCTTTACTATTTCATATGAATCATATTTCAGGTCACATGAGCGATGTCCATCAGACGAACGGATCGCCAATGCATTTTCTCGATAGTCTCCCGAACCCTCCGTCGGATATTCGAGGGGCAGAGAATCCATCAGGGATACTTTTTCACCTTCATCATCCACCGGCCATCCGGTTCGCAACTCGCCGGCCATAAACGAAATATCATCATTTGGAATGCGTGCACCGTAATACAGATGCACCAGCCTGTCCGCGAGAACGCCCATCACATACGAGGTGTGCTCCGTGAATATATAAAAAGTCTTTTTCCCCGAGTCGTAACTGATGTTTATGTTTTTCATCAATTCCTCCTCTAATCTTGTATGATTATCTGACTGAACCCGTCCGGTTGCCGAGGCCATAGCCCTCAGGGCGACAGTCCAGTGAACTGTCGCATCGAGAACCGTAACCTCGCTGCTTCGCTTCGCTGTCGCAACTTCGGACGGTTTCCGCTCCAAAAACGTCATGAGCCGGTCCCGCTGTACCTCATGGCGCCGAACATCCATATTTTGTATGCTGCAATAAAAAACACTATTCCGAACACAGGCGAAAGCCATGTGAGTATAGGCACATCATCAGGTCGCAGTATAACAAGCGACGGATAATATGCGATGAATGCTATCGGTATAATAAAAGTAAAAATAAACCTGAATACCGGACTGAAAATCGTGATCGGATATTTCGCGTAATCTCGAAAACGAAATGCCAGATCAAGCACATAAAATGAATTGTGCGTCCAGAAACATGCCGCTGCCGCTGCCGTCTGGAGAGTTATCATGACGAGTGACGCAGTGATCAGGAACACGATCAGTTTGAGCAGCATTAACACGGTAAACGGCAGTGCCATATTACTCCACGCGTAAACAATCGTTCCGATTCCGAATGCTAACTGGCCGAGACCCTTGATATCAAATACCTCCGATTGGAAATAAAAGAACAAATTGATCGGACGAAAACAGTATTTGATAAAATCGCCGGAATACACATGGATCCTGAGCTGCCAGTTATTATCAAACAGGCACTGTACCGGAGTGAGTGAAACCAGCGAGAATCCATACAAAAACATCATCTCATAATACCCCCATCCGTTGATGGACGGGAAATTCTGAAAAAGTATCCAGAACGTGATAAAACCCGAAATATTAGTAAAAAGCATTCCTATGACCGAGATGATAAAATCCGACCGATAACTCATCTTGCTTTTCAGATCCTGCGCAAGTATTTTTCTGTATATCCGGAAATAGAACCGCAGATTCTTTTTTTTCATCCTGAATCACCCTCCATTTACCGTTATCTGTTTCAGCGCCTTTTTCCAGAACACAGCTGTCAACACGTACAGAGCAATCACCCACAGCGCCTGTGTTCCGAGCGAAATCAATACCGTCTGAATATCAGGATCCTGATTCAGCAGGAGCTTCAACGGAGTGTTATAAATCGACTGGAACGGGAGATAATAAACAATCGTCTGAAACGGCTCCGGGAAAAACGCGATCGGAATTGTCGCGCCTGACAGTAACAGAACTATGACCTGTTTCATGATATTTATTCCCCAGATTGACTCTGAGTATAAGCATATTGTTCCGACAAAATAATCAATGCTGAAATTGATTGAAATTCCCATAATAACCGAAATCACAAACCATAACAGATTGATTCCGAGCGGTATGGCGCCGTGTGTCACTATCGCCACGACGATAAAAGTCGGTAAAAATGTAAAGAAAAAATTAGTGACAAGTGAACCCGAATAAGACCAGAATAAATACCGGCGATATTCCATCGGTTTGAGCAGATCCAGCACGATTTTTCCCGATTGAATATCTCTCCCCATCATCCAGACGGTATACATTTCCATAAATCCAAACAATGATGTTGCCAGCACGAGATAAATCAGTGTATCGGAAAAAGTCATGCCTGCCACAACATCCGTTCCTGCGGAGGCAAATATAGCTTTCCATAAAAAGTAGATTACTATGAGATAAAGAAAATTCCCGACTACCATGATAAACGCCGACAGCCTGAATTGCAGACTCTCGATCACTCCGGCGCGAGTCAGGGTTAAACATCTTTTTACATTCAATTTATCCCCTCCTCTAAATCATGATCTGCATCTGATTCAGATCCGTCCGGTTGCTTCTCCTCATCCTCATAAATCTTTTTAATAACATCCTCGGTGGAGATTTCCTCTAACTGCATGTCACGGATATCATATGTCTCCTGGAGGCGGTTCAAAACCTCCATAACTTTTGCTTTTTCCTCATTTACCAAAATGGATATCCATTCATCGTCACATGAAACCGGAAACTCCTGAATTGTTTTTTTAACTTCGGCGCATCGCGTTTCCAGATTTCCGCTCATGCGAATTTTGAGCGTTCTATATGCTCCGAAAAATCCCTTGAGATGTTCGATGTCATTATCATATATCATCCGTCCCTTATCAATAATAACAATTCTCTCGCACAGGGCATCAACATCGCCCATGTCATGTGTTGTGAGAATTACCGTAGTATTTTTTTCTTTGTTTAATTCCTGTATCAGAGTACGGATTTTTGCCTTCATAGCAACATCTAATCCGATCGTCGGTTCATCGAGATATACGATTTTCGGATTGTGTAAAAAAGCGGCGAGTATATCGCTGAGAGTCCTCTGACCGAGAGACATCTGGCGCACGGTTTTATGAAGCAGCGGCTCGATATCAACCAGCGAACTGAACAGTCCGATCATATCCTCATAATCAGAATCGGATATCCGGTAAATATCCTTCAGGATTTTAAAGGACTCAACTAAAGGCAACGCCCACCACAGCTGAGTCCTCTGACCGAATACAACTCCTATTTCCTGCGCGCCGGCCGCGCGATTATCATACGGAACGACCCCGTTCACAAGTATCTCTCCCGAGGTTGGTTTCAGTACCCCGGTCATCATTTTTATCGTGGTCGATTTTCCCGCGCCGTTAGGACCGAGATAACCGACTATCTCGCCCTGTCCTATATCCATCGAGACATCATCAACAGCGCGAACCGTTTTGTAATCCCTGGAGAACAGATCCTTCAGGCTTCCACGCAACCCCTCATGCCGGTTTAAAACCTTGAATTCCTTGACAACATTTCTGACCTGAATGATTGCCGGGTTTTTATTAGTTGACATTTTATCTACTCCTAAAAAAAGATTGAAATGCGGCTAACAGGACTTGAACCTGCACGGGTTACCCCACAAGAGACCGCATCCTGAGTACGATGATAGTGCGGCTGGAGGGACTTGAACCCTCACATCGTTAAGATACAAGAACCTAAATCTTGCGTGTCTGCCAATTCCACCACAGCCGCCGGCAAACCATACTATACCATATTTTCTCGATTTTTTCAACCCCTCATCTTGCAAAAATCTCCTACATGTGCTAAACTGATTAAACGACGCAAAATTCATGATTTCAGAGTAATTTATTGGAGGGCATATGGGAACCATAATAACCTGGCTGATAGTATTTGCCATTATGTGCGGATGCCTGTTTGCATGGAGTTATATGCTGCATAGGGGACCGCATGCCGAGGATGGGGAAAACGGTGATTCCGAATCCTGCGACGGCGACTGTCTCCATTGCGCAAAAAACATCAATAAAAACAATAACAAAGATAAATCATTTCAGGGAAAGCAATGTTAGAATCGATTAAAAAGAATTATGACATCAGAAATACGCCACCCGAACAGATCGGACCTTTGAAGCTTGCATATCTGGGGGATGCCGTTTATGAACTGATCATCCGTACCATTCTCATGGACGAGCGTGACCGTTCCGTAAAAAAAATGAACAAAACAGCGCAAACCCTGGTTAATGCTACCACGCAGGCGAGACTTGCCGAAATAATCGAACCATCTCTGACAGAAACAGAAAATTCTGTTTTTCTGCGTGGGCGAAACACCAAGACCACTTCCGTTTCCAAACACTCGGATATACATGATTACAGAATTGCTACCGGATTGGAGGCTTTATTCGGATACTGGTATCTGTCCTGGCAAACGGAACGGGCAGTTGAACTTTTAAAAGAAGCTCTGGACAAACTGTAAGGATAATTATCATTATGAAACCAAACAAAAAACCTCATGATTCACAAAAAAAGAAAAACTATAAACAAGACCATGGACAGACAAAGCCGGTTCATGAATCATTTCAACAGGAAACAGGGGCATTTCAGTTAGAGGGAAAGCACAGCGTATTAGAGGCATTGCGCGCCGGGCAGACCGTAGAGCGCCTGTTTGTACTGAGTGAAAGCAAAGACGGACAGCTCCAGACAATCCTGCGGGAGGCAAAAAAGCACAACACTCCTGTTGATTTCGTCAAAAAGGAAAGACTGGACCAATTGTCGGAAACCGACCGACATCAGGGTGTGATCGCGCGACTTGCCGCTTTTAATTATTCCGAGTTGTCAGATGTGTTTGACAACTTGTCCGAGTCCGGTGAAACGCCCTTTTTCTTTTTACTCGACGGAATAGAGGATCCACATAATCTCGGTGCCATCATCCGTACGGCGCATCAGGCCGGAGCGCACGCTGTCATCATTCCGAAACGCCGTGCAGTCGGTCTGACCTCTACGGCGGTGGCCGCCAGC
>JAGABX010000111.1 GCA_017614395.1 Eubacterium sp. | reverse complement strand
TTGCCTTTGCCTTGGCGATCACGTCGCGCAGTTTGGAGTTCGCTGCCGGATCGGCTCCGCCCTCCTTGACCGCCACTGCGATCTCACGGCCGATGACGGTAAATATCTTGCCGCGTTTGGCGTCGTTTTTCTCCTTTTTGTGTTTGATGTTGCTGAATTTACTGTGTCCTGACAGTTGGTTTTCTCCTCCTATAAGTTCTCTCGCGGAATCCTGTTCATCAGATACTCTAATTATAATTTTACACGCTGAGCTTCACCCGCATCTTGTCATAAAAGCTGACTTCACCTATGTGAATCATGTCAAATGTTTCGTCTGCCTTGCGGATGATGAATTCGTCACCTGAGGTTGCCTCACCGAGCAGGATTCCGTCTCCGCGGATGGCAGCCTCATCATCGAAAGCCGCCTTCGTTCTGTCTATCCGCAGACGTATCGTACATGACGACGACACGATCAGGGGCTTTTTACTGAGGCTGTGCGGACAGATGGGCGTGATGATCAGTGCCTCCATGTCCGGCGCGAGAATCGGCCCCTGCGCGGACAGATTGTAGGCAGTTGAACCTGTCGGTGTGGATATCAGAATCCCGTCAGCGACGTAGGTGTCAACATAGTTGTCATCCACATAAACGCTGGTTGTTACCATGTGGCCGAAATCCCTCTTGCACACGACGAATTCATTGATAACCGGTCCGACCGTGCGTTTGTCATCGCCCTGATGGATCTCACAGGTGAGCGCCATACGCGTTTCGCGATCATAATGCCCCTGCAGAAGTTCATCCAGCGCCTGATGCAGACGCGGTCTCTCCACCTCAGTCAGAAAACCCAGGGTGCCGAAATTGATGCCGAGGATTGGTATGTTTTGTCCTGCAACCTGTTTGGCAACTTGGATCACGGTTCCGTCGCCGCCCAGAACCAGCACGATATCCGCGCTGTTCCGGGCGATCTCCGTTACCTCGGACACCAGCGTTACCGAACGCACGGCATCCCCTAAATACCTCTTTATCTCATTCGCTGTTTCATATCCGGGCTTTTTCTTTTTATCAAACAGAACTACGATATTTTCCATACCGCCGCTCCTCCCGATGTGTTCCCGTCTGCCGGATTTTGTTTTCCGGCACCGGGTTTCGCTGCGAAGCAGTTATTGCTTTTCGTTTACTTGACTTTATTTTAATTCTTAATCTTGCCGGAAAACTTGACATCAAACATCTGACCGTTTGCCAACAAAAACGTCATCGTAATACCCACATTGCCCTTTTTCTTTCCTTTATACCCGACATAAGCATAGTATAAGCCTTCGTCCTCGACAATTCCGCATTCAAGAGCGTCCGGTTTTTTGAAAAATTTCTTCCCTTTTGTGATCTTGTACATGAAAGTATTAACGATTGCAGCCGCTCTCTCATCCTTAAATAAAACAAACAGGTATTCCTTTTTATTCTTCTTTACATTGATCTTTTTGTTCGCGGGAATCGTTTCCTCAATGAGCTCGGATGCCTGATAGGTGACCTCGGGATCGGGATTGCCCGGATTGGTTCCTGCAACCGTGATCAGCGTGTTTTCATCCGGATCTCCCTCCTCAAATGCCGTTCTGGAAATCGGGAAAGTGTCCTTGAACGGGGACTCATAATACGGATCATCCTTGTAATGTCCCTGCGTGGGATCGGCTTCATCGAAATCCTCCGTGCCCTTTAAAAAGTAATCGTAAACGATTTCATCACCATCATCCCAGGTTGCGTCCAAATAATACCATTTGTCACCGAGCGCTACAATATTCCACGCATGTCCGCCGGCATCTCTTCCGGTTCCCGCATAACCGCCGATATATTTGCAGGGAATACCCGCCTCCACACACAGCTTGTACATGCATAACGAATATGCGTTGCAGAGAGCGAGCTGATCCACGATCGCGCCGTACATCGAATTGCAATTTTCACTCTCATTGTCATAGGTGATCAGGTCGCATACATAATCGTGAATGCCTTTTACCTTCTCATAATTTGATTTGCCCTCCATACCGATGCTGTTCAGAATCTCCGGTACATGAGTATTGACATATTCTGTCTGTTCAAGAGTCTCAAAATATTCCAGATTAAAAATCAACTCTCGTTTTTTCATGTCAAAAGTAATATTATAATTTGGATTGGAATATTCCATATTACCGACTAAATAATCCGCATCATTCGATGTAGTTGGATCATCCTTCTGCAGCAGCCATCCATACAGAAAAACAAAAGGATTGTAATTATTTATAGAAGCCTTGATCGGATCAAGATCGGAGGGATCTCCCGTATAATTGATAACTACCTTGTCCTCACGGTTCACGCCCGCCTGACTGACGATCTGGGTGACCTCATCCAAGCTGCCGGCCGTAGCCGTTGTTGCCGCAAACGCTATCGCTGAATCGGTGAATGTTATCCCCAACACCAAAACTGCAATTGCCACTGCTCTCATAATTCGCTTCATAAACATTTCCCCCATTTCCGCGCGCATGTATTCTGCCATGCCAACGCTGTTTTTTCGGTTTACGGTTACATGGAAACACAGACCGCCGGATCAGCGTTTCCGGAGAACTATAGGACTATGTCTACAATTCCTTATGTGCACATGAAACTGTTTCATGAACATCAAATTCTGTTTCTGTATTGCTGTCGCTGTGAGACAGAAAAAGCAAATACTCTATGTTTCCCTCCGGTCCGCGTATCGGACTGTGATCCAATCCGAGAACGACAAACCCGGCAGACCTGGCATATCCGATCACATTCTCTATGACCGCCTCATGTACCGCAGGATCGCGCACCACGCCCTTTTTCCCGACCTGTTCACGACCGGCCTCAAACTGCGGCTTGATGAGGGCTACCGCCTGCGACTCGTCCTTCATCAGCGCAAAAACCGGCTTTAATACTTTCTCCAAAGAAATAAACGCGACATCGATCGATACAAAATCAACGGATTCGCCGATATCCTCCGGAGTCACATACCGGATGTTCGTTTTTTCCATGACGGTAACGCGCGGATCCTGCCGCAGTTTCCACGCGAGCTGGTTAGTCCCGACATCAATGGCATAGACATGTTCCGCGCCGTTTTGCAGCATACAGTCGGTAAATCCGCCGGTAGACGAGCCGACATCCATGCAGGTAAGGTCATTTAAATCGATTGGGAACACCGACAACGCGCGCTCGAGCTTGAATCCGCCGCGGCTGACATACGGCATGTCCCGTCCCCGAACCTCAATTTCCACATCCCCGGGAAATGTCGAGCCCGCCTTGTCCTCACGCTGCCCGTCGACAAACACCTCTCCGGCCATGATCGTTCGTTTGGCTCGCTCTCTCGATTCCGCCAATCCGCGTTGTACGAGCAGGACATCCAGTCGTTCCTTTTTCAACCGTTACCTTTCCTTCCCATGTTGTTCTGTGTACTGATGATCATATCCAAATTCCGATACGGCAGTTTACTGTACCATAGTTGCAGTCATGCTGGAATTTATGATCATGATCATGATCAGTATCTCCATCGAAATAACCAGCGAGATGACCGTGCTCGACAGAGCGCTCTCCGTCATGGCTCCGTTATCCGCGTTATTCAATGCGACAGCGGCAGCTGAGAACATCCGTCTCGTCATAGAATCCACGCTCACAACACCATGGAAAAGCTTGACTTTTTTCAGTTCCTCATCAAATGCCGCAGTCTGTTCCACGGCCTCGGTGGTGCTGATGCCGCAGTTTGTCAGAATTGCAAGGATGGTCATATAAGTGTGATTCAGTGTCAGCTTGTTGTCCTTGAACGCTGTATACAGCTCATGCAGGTTGTCGCACTTTTTCTCCGACGGAACGTCCGTCATCGAGAGGATGTAGCTGACCGTGATAATGTCACTCTTGCTGATCTTTTTCCTGGATTTCAGGTTTTCGTAACAGGTCTCAGCGTCCTTCAGCATGACGTCGATGTCACGTTCCTGCATGGCCATGATGGCCGCAATAGGGATATCGTTCCGGCTGGTAAGTATCGGATGCTCCGACTTCATTTTGCTGTAGATCTCAAGGGTTCGGTCGATGGCCTGTTCACGGTTCTCCTCCGTAGTATTGTCATACAGGATCATCGCTCCGAGCAGCCTCATCTCATCGCCGGATTTGAAATCGCGGTTGAGCCTTTCATAGGTGTCCGACACGCCCTTCAGGTATGCCTTCGGATCACTCTCCATGGACATCTTGACTATCAGCGGTGTTTGCAAATGATTACGAAACTCAGAAAAAGTTCCGAATTCAGACTTGATGATCTGCTTGCACTCGTCGATCTTCCCCTCGTTAACTCCCACGCCCTGTGCAGTGTATATAAACGCCGCTAACGCACGAGTGTTGTGATCATCCATAGAAAACAGTTTTGCCGTCGCCGCGGCATTTGCATCCATCAGACTGTTAGTGATTACTGCCTCCATAATCAATACCTCCCATCATTTTTATCGCGCCTTTTTGTATACTTCACGTACACGCCCTGCCACCGTGGCGGCATCGAGCCCATACGCCTGTATCAGTTCCTCGCGGCTCCCGTGCGGAATAAATTCATCCGGTAACGCAACGGGCAAAAATCCCCGAACGTTCACGCCCTCGTTTTCCAAAAAAGCTCCGATCCTCTCGCCGAAACCGCCTGTTGCCACGTTGTCCTCCATGGTAACGGTCACGGTGTGTCCTGATGCCAGTTCGCGCACCAGTTCCTCGTCAAACGGCTTGACAAACCGCATATTGACGACGGTCACGCGGATCATTTCATCCTCGAGTTCATCCCGGATTTCCAACGCAGTTTTTACCATATCTCCTACGGCAAATATCACGACCTCACGACCATGTGTCAACACCTCGGCCTTTCCCATGGAAAAAGCAGGGCGCCCGTTTTCATCCATGCACTCATCCGACTCATCAGAAGCATCGTCCGAGTATCGCTCCGCATCAAACAGATAAGCCTCTCCTCGCGGATACCGGATTGCCACCGGTCCCTGAACGCTCAGTGCAAAATCAAAAGCAGAAACCAGCTCATCCGCGTCCATCGGCGAAATAATCGTCATTCCGGGCATCGGCAACAGATATGACAGATCAAACACGCCCTGATGGGTTCGCCCGTCACGTCCGACTATCCCGCTGCGGTCAATGGCAAAAATCACCGGGTACCCAACGTTACATACATCATGCAGGACCTGATCAAACGCCCTCTGTAAAAAGGTAGAGTAAATTGAAACCACCGGCCGCAGTCCGCCCGCTGCCATACCCGCGGCGAATGTCACGGCATGCTCCTCCGCAATTCCGACATCAAACGCGCGTTCCGGATATTCCTCGGCAAACGCGGTCACTCCCGTACCGTCCGGCATTGCTGCTGTTACAGAAACAAGGTTTTCCTCAGTCTCTCCCCTGCTTAACAGCCATTCACCAAATATATCCGTATAAGTCACAGACGCGTCATCGCCGCCTTCATACGGCTCGCCTGTCCTGATATCAAATGCCCCGATCCCGTGAAACAGATCGGGTTTTTCCTCTGCCGGATGATACCCGCGTCCCTTTCTCGTAACAACATGCACGAGCACGGTTTCATCGTTCATTGATGCAGCAGCTTCAAATGCTTCTCTCATGCTCCCGATATCGTGCCCGTCGATAGGACCGATATAGGTCAGCCCCATATCCTCAAAAAGCATCCCCGGCAGCAGCAGGTGTTTCAATGAATCCTTGGTTTTTCGTATCTGATTCGCCAGCGGAACTCCTACTGTCGGAATTCTGTCTAATGTGTCCTCCACCTTGTTTTTCAATGACCGGTAACGCCTGTCTGCCCTGATCTGTCCGAGATAATTACTCATTCCGCCGACATTCGGCGCAATGGACATTTTATTGTCATTCAATACGATCACAAGACTGGTTTTAGCCTCGACCGCGTTGTTCATGGCCTCATACGCCATGCCGCCTGACAGGGCTCCGTCCCCTATGACTGCAAATACTTTTTCATCACCGCCGTTCAGATCCCTCGCCTTCGCCAGTCCCAGAGCGGCGGAAATAGAAGTGGAGCTGTGTCCGACGCAAAAACCGTCCGCCTCACTCTCCCTCACATCCGGGAATCCGCTCAAGCCACCATACTGCCGCAAGGTAAACAGCTCATCCGCACGACCGGTAAGGATTTTATGCGCATATGACTGATGTCCGACGTCCCAGACCAGTTTATCCTCAGGAAAATCCAGTGTCAGATGCAACGCCATTGTCAGTTCAACAACCCCGAGCGATGCCGACAGATGTCCTCCGGTCTCACTGACGGTTCGAACCAGTTTTCGACGTATTTCATGCGCGAGCTTTTTATAATCCGAAGGGTCAATTCGTTTGATGTCATTCATGCCCCGGATCTCATCCAACAGGTGTCCCAAAACAGCACTCCTTAAAAATATCAAACCTGGCACGAGCATTGTTATGAGCTTTTCTCACGACTCGTGCCGGTATGTAATCAATGCGAGCGATTCATCATATACAGAAAAAGTTCCTTCAGAAACTCCTTCGTCTCCTGGCCTGAGCTGGCGCTCGGCAATGCCTCCAAACGCGCGATGGCCTGATCGGTATATTGTTTTACTGCCGCCTCGCTCTCCTCTATTCCATGTATGGCCGCATAGGTAAATTTATTCTGCTTTTCATCACTGTGGAGCGGTTTTCCGATAATCTCTTCATTACCGGTCACGTCGAGAATGTCATCCCGGATCTGAAACGCCATCCCGACATCCAGACCTATCCTCTCGACCATCTGCAACGAATACTCATCAGCTCCCCCGAGCGCGGCTCCGCATATCATGGCTGCCGCAATGAGCGCCGAGGTTTTGCCGCGATAAATATAGAGCAGCACGTCCTCGTCAATCTGCCTGCCTGTATTCTCCACATCAACAACCTGGCCGCCGATCATTCCGTTTACGCCGGCACAGCATGATAGTTTACTGAAAGAAATTATCGCTCTCTTCATCTGGTCGTTTCGCCTGACTGCACCAACTATCTCTCTTCTGCCCACAGCTGTCAGAGCGGTCGCAATCTGCTCATAAGCAGCGTTCAACAACGCGTCGCCGGCAAGGATTCCCATGGCCTCGCCGAACTTTTTATGTGTAGACGGCTGACCGCGACGCAAATCGTCATTATCGAGCGCCGGCAGATCATCATGAACCAGGGAATAGCTGTGGATCATCTCTATCGCTGTCATAAAATGATGCAAAACCGTTTCATCGACGCCGCCGAACAGGTAAAACATCTCGCGCATCAGCAGAGGACGAAGCCGTTTTCCACCCACCGTAACGCTGTAATTCATGGCTTCCAATATGGTTTTGGCATACCCCTTTTCATCGGGCAGCATTTCCTTCAGGATATCCTCTATCTCCGCTATTTTTTTATTCAGTTTTTCCTGAAACTTCTCATCCAAGCAGTTCTTCCTCCTCTAAACATGCATGTTTATCTGACTGAACCCGTTTCTTCGTGCTATGCAGTGTGATACCTTTATTGCTCAGCCGACGTTTCATAAGCGATCCAGAATACAGACCAGTCATCCTGAACTGTCGGCTTTGCCATATATCTGTTCCACGAATCCAATACGCCGGCATCCTCTAATTCTCCGTCATACAGTCCCTGCTCCTGAAACGAGTCAGTTATCATAGGCATGATGTTCTCACTCATCTCAGTATTCAGGCTGTCTCTCTCCTCCTGTGAAAAGGAGTTCACAGCCTCATCCATCGCCTGACTGAACGATACCGAATCAACAAGATCTAACTTTGATAATTTGTTTTTCACGGCGTAGCCGAGACATTTATCCGCTGCGACCGCCCATTTCAGCGAAGCTCCGGCGGTTCCACCGATTCCGATGCACTTTTTCAAAACATTTTTTAGTTTGTTTACATCGAAATTTATGTCTCCTCCCGGTTCTTCGGTTGCCTCAGGTTCAGCCGTAGCCTCCGGTTCTTCAGTCGGCTCGGGAGCCTCAGTTGATTCGGAATCAGATCCTTCCGTTGCTTCAGGTGTCGGCGTCTCATTTTCGGCAGTTGTCTCAGACACATTCTCCGTTGCTGCCGGCTCCTGCGTCGTGTTGTCATTCCCGCATGATGTCAGCATAACAACCATTGCCAGGCATGTCATTATACCGATAATTCTTTTTCTCAAATCTATCATCCTCTCTATCTCAGTTAAATCCGCATATTTCGACTTCTCATTTCTTGATTGTCATCTTCTGTCCCGTTGTCCTCACAGACTCATTTCTTTTCAAAATCAGCAATCATCTTCCGATAGATCCTGTCTATCTCACCGTCTTCTATTTCCTTGTCCAAAAAAATCTCCACCGCATATTTTGCCTGAGCCACGAGCATCTCCAATCCGGTAACTCCCGTCATGCCGAGCTCCCGTGCCTGAACGACCAGTTTAGTCGTCAACGGATTATAGATAACATCAACAACAGCAGTACACTTTTTAAACCCACTCAGATCGATCGGTGAACTGTCATTGTCCGGGAACATTCCGACCGGTGAAGTATTGATGACGATCTCCGCGTCAGTATGTTTTGAATATACCTCGTCGTATGTGACGCACTTCGGATCCGGCGACCTCCTGACAGTCACTATCTCACTCGCGCCTTCATCATTCACACACGCCCTGACCGCCTGAGCCGCGCCTCCGTTCCCAATGAGCAAAACCTTTTTCCCGGTAACATCAATGCCGTTTTTACGCAGCATATATAAAAAGCCGGGATAATCCGTGTTATAACCGAACAATTCCCCATCACGATTGACAATGGTATTCACGGCGCCGATCGCAGCCGCCATGGAATCCATTTCTCTCAGATACGGGATTACGCTCTTTTTATACGGTATCGTGACATTGATCGCGCGAAACTCACGCGCCTCCATAAACCGCGGAAATTCCTCATCACTCAACGGGCATAGCTCATACTCATAATCAGCCAGCTCCTCATGAATTTCCTTCGAATAACTATGCCGCAGTGTACGGCCGATCAGTCCGTATTCCATCACTACTCCAATCTATCACCAATGTTTTCGGGAACAGAACAGGCTTGTTTGGCGAGGGGCATTCCCCCGAAGTGGAGCCCGACGAGGAACGAGGAGGGCGTGAACGTGCCCCGAGCCGAATAAGCCTGTTCTGTTCCCTAATGCTTGTTGCATATAGAATCCAGAACGCCGTTAACGAAGGCAGGGGCCTTCTCACGGCCGTAATCCTTCGCCAATTCAATTGCCTCGTTTATTGCGACCTTCACCGGCACCTCGTCATCATACAGCGCCTCATAAACACCCAACCGCAGTATGGCCAATTCAGCCCGTGCAATCCGTTTGAGTTTCCACCCCTCTGACGCCGCCTCGATCCGGGCATCGATTTCCGGCAGAAGCGGCTCAATCCGCGCCAGTGTATCCTTTACATACGCCTGATCCTCGGGTGATAACGGATCCTCATTTTTTAATTCTTCAAGAAAAATATCCTGCTGTTCCTCATAACGATCATCGGGATAAAACTCCCTCTGATACAACATGAGGAACACGCAGGTTCGCAATTCATGTCGATTCAGTTTCTCATCATCCATCAGTTTCAATCCTTTGGCAGAGCAACGCCCGCGATACTTACATTTACACGGCTGACAGTCAGTCCTGTCATCTCATTGATTGACTGTGCTATACGATCCTGGACACGCGCGCTGGTTTCCGGGATACTGTAACCGTATTTCATGGTAATCTCTATATCCACCTCGGCCTCGTTGTCGTCAACCGTTACGCGAACTCCTTTGGCATTTTTCTTTGAGCCGAATCGTCCTACCAGTTCGTTTTTCAGATTACCGGTCAGCGTTTCAACACCCTCTATCTCGCTTGCCGAGATACTGGCAATAGCCGCAACGACCTCATTTGCAATCTGGATTTCGCCGATTCCCTCTTCCTGTGTGTTTTCCATGATAATCTCATCCTCCTGTTATGAATACAAAAAAGTCTGATTCAATTGCTCACATTATACCATAACCGTCCCGGTTTGGCAACATTTTTATTATTTGTCAGGTCATGATGCACTGTTCAGTTTTTCAAATTTCTCCGTCGGCATTGGTTTGTGGAAATAAAAGCCCTGCATATCAGTACACCCGAGGTCTCCCAAAAACGCTGCCTGTTCTCCTGTCTCCACACCCTCAGTGATCAGGCCGATTTTCAAATCCCGTGCCATCTGGATCACATGCTTGACTATGATACGACCTTTTTCTGTATCCCCTGTCTCCGTCAAAAAATGAAGATCCATTTTGATCCGATCAACCTGAACCTCCTTAAGCATATTCAGGGAGGAATAACCGCTTCCGAAATCGTCCATTTCCACATGGAATCCATATTCTCTGAACTTGCCCGTTGTCAGGATCAGGAGCTCGGGATTCTCCACAAAGGCGGTTTCCGTGATCTCTATACGGATCTGATCAGGCGTGAGCAGGTACGTGCTGAGCAATTCACAAAAATACTCCGGAATACTCTGGCTCTTCAACAGATCGGCTCTGGAAATGTTCACGGAAACGGATCGGTGTATCCCCTCCTTGTTCCAGCGCCTGAGATCCTTGCATACAGTATTCCATACATAACAATCAAGATCATATATCAGCCCCGAATCCTCCAATGCCGGAATAAACTCAGCCGGTGAGATCCACCCCCGTTTGGCGTGTTTCCATCGGCACAACGCCTCCGCTCCGATAACCTCGCCGGATTCATAGTCAACCTGTGGCTGATACCAGACCTGAATCTCACCGGTTTCGAGAGCAACAGGCAAATGCCCGGCAACATCCGCCCTCAGACGCCCTGTGTTCCATTGATCCGGATTATAAAACTCAATTCCCTCGTTATGATTATCCCTTAATCTCTTCTCAGCCAACCTGGCAAAATCGAGCAAATGATCAATATTGGCCGCCTGATGATCGGACATTGTAAGCGCATACGCCCCCGCGCACAACTGTACACGGGTTTCCTTGTCCTGATTGACTAGAAAATCGCGAACAGGTCTGAGTATTGCTTTTTCATAAAAACCCAGATTCTCATTTGCATCCAAATGACGGAGCACCGCAAAATGATCGGCTTCGATACGGCAAATAACATCTATATCAGTCAGGTTATCCATAATCCTGTCAGCCAGAAAACATAGCAGTTCGTCTCCGACCTCCATTCCATAACTGTCGTTGATATATTTAAAATTCTTGATATTATTGTAAAACAACACATAGGGCAGATCCGGGTTATTACGTAACACCTCCCCGGCTCTGTCACGGAATCCATTCAGGTTGTAGGCATCGGTCAACGTATCACGATCCCTCAGCTGAACAATCTTTTTTTCCTGCCTGGATCGAATCATTCGCCACCTGATGATCAGGACAGATACTATGGCGATAATTATAATCCCGCCTATAACAAAGAACAGCCAGTATTCATACAGATAATCGAAAAAACCATACTGATAGAGTCGCCGTGTAGTGTAATCCCAAACAACGGCCTGCCGTTCCTGATCAGTCATTTTCGCAATACCGCCGTTCAGCCGTTCTATGATCTCACGCCCTGAATGAGTGTCCTGCGTGCCGGCTCTGAAATCCATGGTAAATATGGCCGACTGCAGAACCATGAGATCAGAATAAGACGGTTTCTGAAGGATATAACTCCACACAAATGAATTGTTCAGGAGCGCCTGAACATCTCCTTTTCGCAGGGCGTCCACGCAATCCTGAACTGTTTCATAAAACTCAATTCTGATTCCCGGAAAAAGTCTGCGAACCGTATCCGCGACGCCCTCCTGAGAGTGCAGCATCCCTGCCTTTAGTTCACTCAGTGAAGGCAGTCCGCGTTTATTCAGTGAAACAAGAGTAAACGGGGTCTGGAATAGATTATCCGAAACAACAGTGGGTTTTCCGGATTTACTCGTAATTGCGCTGCCGAATGGTAAAAGTACATCATATACATCATTATCCAGGGCTTCCTTTATGTTTTTCTCCCCGATAAACCGGAATTCCGGCTCAAACCCTGCATTCTCCGCAGCCATTCGGAATAAATCCACACCAATCCCTACTGTTTTACCGGTTTCACCATCCGTATAAAAAGTCGGACATCTGTCCGCAGGAATCCCGACTATGAGTTTATCACCGGACGCGGCTGATACTGACAAAACAGGAAACAAAAGAACTGCACCGCATGCGCACAGAACTGCCAAGGCACAGGTTATATTCCTAAGTATTCTCATAAATTGAAATCGAGAACAACAGTGTTTCCCCATAAACTCTCCTCCCAATCCCGATCAAAAATCAATTTCCAACTCGATCGGGCAGTGATCGGAACCCAGAATCTCTGAGTGAATTTTTGCCTCCCGAATGCGATCCTTTGCATCATCCGAAACCAGAAAATAATCAATGCGCCATCCGGCGTTCCTGCTCCTCGCCTGAAAACGATATGACCACCAGCTGTACGCACCCGTAACGTCAGGATACAGAAAACGGAAACTGTCAACGAATCCCGCATCTAAAAGCTCTGAAAACTTGCCTCTCTCCTCATCGGTAAATCCGGCGTTGTGATGATTTGATGAAGGATTTTTCAGATCGATTTCCTGATGAGCCACATTCATGTCACCGGTGACGATCACGCTCTTTTTCTCATGTAAATCGCACAGATATTCTCGGAATGAATTCTCCCAATCCATCCGGTAATCGAGTCTTTTCAGTCCATCCTGCGAATTCGGTGTATATACGCACACAAAGAAAAAGCTATCGAACTCGCATGTTATAACACGTCCCTCATGGTCGTGTTCCTCAACACCGATCCCGTATGTAACGCTTAACGGTTCTGTTTTTGTAAAAACCGCCGTGCCGGAGTATCCCTTTTTCTCTGCGTAATTCCAGAACTGTTTGTAACCCGGCAATTCCATATCAATCTGACCTGCCTGAAGCTTGGTTTCCTGCAGACAGAACACATCTGCATCCAATTCGTTGAAAGCCTCATTGAAATTTTTGCTTACGCATGAACGAAGGCCGTTGACGTTCCATGAAACAAATCGCATTTTTTCCCCCTATGATGCAGTTATCAGTATTGCTGATTTCAAATATCCGTACATTTTTACGCAGGATGTTTTCTTAACCCTGTCAGACAGTTATTTTTTCTTTATCTTGAACATCGGCAGTCTGGCGATTTTTCGCGCCTTATTTATCTTTTGGGCTTTTCTCTTTATATGCAGTTTCGGCAATGTGGGAAGAAACATCTTTCGCTGCTTCGCCATCTTGTTCATTTTTTTCAGTTTACGAAGCTTGTCCATCTTCCTTTTATTTTTCTTTTTTGCATTGCTGCCGAGCCTGAACAGAAGTGTCCATTTGCCGGGCCGCAGGGAACGGACTTTAAATCTCCTTTTCCGCGATCCTGTTTTAAATGACCACTTCCCGCTTTTTTTACCGTTCTTGAATTTAACCATATCTCACGCCCCCTATGATATTAAACTCCGTTGTGTTAAAAAAGCCGATGACGCCATCCGACACCATCGGCCCAAAAGAATACATATTATTTACCGGATCTGTTTCTAGCATCATCAATCGAAAGGGATGCTGCTTTCTCTGCAAGCTCCTCCAAACGCATTCCGGCCATTTCCCGAATCTCAGCATCGGAATACGGCAACTGGTCAACAAAATACTTTTTGTAATTTGAATAAGCCTCCGGTGAATCAACAAACAAATACGGATAAAGAATCTCATTAAACTGTCCGGCAAAATCACTGTAATGCCCCCGAACAGCATTGTAAACCATCAGCATTGCAAAAAGCGGATCACAATAATGTCCTCCGGACTCGGCAGTAATGGAACCATTCTGCAGACGTTCCTCGAGATCATCGCGAAAATCCGTAGATACAACCTTGATATCTCCGGTCTTGCCTGCCTTCTCAACAGCCTTCAGCGCGCCGTCGAGAGGTTCTCCACCGCCTCCTGCCGGAACTATGGCATCAAGATCCGGATTCGCATTGATCAGAAAATCAGCCGCCTTCTCTCCGCCCTCCGATGTCGTGCCGGCATATTGAGGCTCAGTAAGTTCAGCAGTGTCATTGATATGCGTGCTGTTCCACTCATTGACAACACTCTGATATCCCTCCCAGCGTTCCAGCCAGGTAGCGTCACCCTGTTCCCAGCCAATCATTCCGATTTTTCGGCAGCCTCTTTCCAAAAGGATATTACCGAGATGTTTCCCGTTATCCTTCTCATCCTCATGAACCGCGCCAACAAAATACTGTGAATCCTTCGCCAAATCAAATATATCAGGCGATTCCTGTTCACTGACAATACGGAAAAACTGTGCAACATAAACACCGTCATCATCACAGGTACGGATTATGGACGACATCTCCTTGTCGGCGGAATTGCAGACAATAATACCCTTGCATCCATCCTCTATCAGTTTTTCAACCGATGCTGCAACCTTATCAGAGACATGTCCCTGGTCGATGTACTCTAACTCCACATCACCCAACGCGGCAGCCGCCTGATCCAAAATCCTCTTGCATTGAGAACCCAGCTGATCGCTTGAATTCCAAATGGATACACCGATTTTAATGGTCTTGTCGGAATCATCGCTGCCATCCCCGCAACCGATCATCGTCATTGCCAATGCAATGCATAAAAACAGCGAAATTATCCTTCCGGCTTTTTTCTTCATAGCAAACACCACTCTCCACTCATTAAGTCGGAAAACCCGGGATCAAATTCTCTTAAGATACTCTCCCGTACGTGTATCAATCTGAATACGGTCACCCTGGTTTACAAATAACGGTACAGCAACCTGAGCGCCTGTCTCAACTGTAGCCGGCTTGGTAACATTTGTAGCTGTATCACCCTTGACGCCCGGCTCGGTCTCAGTAACCTCCAATTCAGCAAACATAGGCGGCTCAATAGCAAAAATATTTCCCTTGTATGAAAGCATTTTTACGTTATCATTTTCCTTAACAAATTTCATGGTGTCACCGACAGCCTCTGTGGTCAGTGCAATCTGCTCATAGGTTTCATTGTCCATGAAATTGTACATCTCGCCATCGTTATAGAGATACTGCATCTCCTTTTTGTCGATATGCGCCTGTGGGAATTTCTCAGTCGGGCGGAATGTTTTCTCTACCACACCTCCGTCAACAACATTGCGAAGCTTCGTCCGCACGAATGCCGCGCCCTTTCCCGGTTTCACGTGCTGAAATTCAACCACCTGATAAACAACACCGTCAATCTCCACTGTCAGTCCGTTTCTGAACTCTCCTGCTGAAATCATTACTGTTCCTCCATTCTTTTCAAAAATCTTTTCAAAAAACAAATACTAAGGTCATTCTACCAAAAAATCGACTCAAATGCAAGTTAAAAAACAAAAACTTGCTTTTCCCATACCTCCCTCGCGATATCCGCCAAATCCCTTCCATCAGTCGCCACAGACGCATCTGCAGCCGATTCATACGCAGGACGGCGCTCATCCATGAGAGATCTGATATAATCCACATTCATGTTGCCGTTCAGCAGAGGTCTCGTTTCGCTGTTGTGTACGCGCTTGTAGATGGTCTCCGCTTCTGCTGTCAGCCAGACCACAGTCCCCATCGCCTGAAGCTTCCGCACATTCAGCGGTTTTAACGGAACTCCGCCGCCACATGATACAACCGCCCGTTCCCATTTCCCCAATTCATCGAGAAGGTCGCTCTCAATCATGCGAAAAACCGGCTCGCCGTCTTCCGAAAAAATCTCCTGAACGCTGCGTCCGCACTTTTCCTCAATCAGGTAATCCGTATCAACCTCCGGGAGATCATACATTTCGCTGATTTCCCTGGCGACAGTCGATTTCCCCGTACCCATGAAACCGATCAGGAATATGTGTCCCGGTCTCGAATACAGCTTGTCAAAAACCTCCTTCATCTCTTCCAGACTGCGCTGTCCCGGAGCCGATGCCTTGGTCAGAGTGGCAAACGAAACCCTCGAGCCGTACAGTCCGCCGTACAAACGGCTCTTGTAACCATGCTTGCCCATAGCCATTGTCATTATGGGAAAGTCAGGATTTTCGCGGAAAAAGTTTCCGGTGGCGCAAAGCATTGTTTCCGCGTCCTGAACACTGTTCGCCATGCATGATATTTTTCCAACGTCACACCCGATATCCATCGCACTCTTTAGTTTATCAATGATGAACTCCTCTGACGGCATGCTCTCAAAATCATGATACGAGCCGATAACCTTTATATCCCTGTCACGTGCCAGTTTAACGCATTCCTTCAGCTGTCCGGGATCACGTTCCAGCTCGATATCAACATAGTCAGCGGCATCCTGTTCTATGAGCTGCCTGATCACGCTGAAATAATCAAACCTGTCTCCGTTATCCTCACCGCCCTCATAAGTGGTTCGAAGAGTGGCAATCAGCTTTTTCTCACGCAAATCGCTTTTTATGTCCCTGGCAACCGCAGGTATTTCGGATTCCTGCCCTGCAAAACAATCAATACGCCATTCAGCCATGTCCGCATCAGATTCGGACGCAAGTCGGGATTGCTGTGTCACGGCAAACCTCACAAGTCCGTTGATCGGAACACAAATCGCCGGACGCTCTAAAATAGCGCGCATAAATATTCACCCCCACATTTTTATGTAACAATATTACGAAATATCAAAATATTACGATTTATATAACAATAAGCGACTTCTCGCTCTTCGCGAGATTTTCGATACCATCCTCTGTAATGGCTACCAGGTCTTCTATCCGCACTCCGCCGACGTTTTCAACATATATTCCGGGTTCAACAGAAACAACCATTCCCGGCATTATTACTGTTTTTTCCTTTGAAGAAAATCCGGGACTCTCATGAATATTCAGTCCCACGGAGTGTCCGAGCGAATGCCCGAATTTATCACCGTAGCCTGCTTCCTTTATAACATCTCTCGCAAGCGCGTCTATCTCTGCGCCGGTCATTCCCGGACGGATTTCATTTAATGCCGTTTCCTGCGCGCACAGAACCGTGTCATATATGCGCTTTAATTCATCAGATGGCTCGCCGACAGCTATCGTCCGAGTCATGTCTGAGCAATACCCGTTATAGACACAGCCGAAATCCAATGTCAACAATTCTCCCGCCGCAGGTGTTTTATCTGTCGGAATCGCATGGGGCTTGGCACCATTTAATCCGGAGGCGGCAATTGTATCAAAACTGAGTCGCTCTCCTCCCTCAATCCGTAAATACCGCTCCAACGCCCATGCAATTTCCTTCTCAGAGGTCTCTGTCGGAATCATGGAATCGGGAACATGATAGGCGGATACTTCTTCCCCTGCTTTGCCGAGCCGCTCAGGTGAAACTCCGAAATCCAGCATCAGTCTCGCAAACGCGCGATCACCGATTTCCTCCGCCAAACGTATCTTTTCAATCTCATCAGGGGATTTGACCTGTCTGAGAGCATCTGCTGCATCGTGGAGAGGTTTAAGTTTAACATACCTTTGCAGGCGTTTTTCAAACCTGCGATACGCCGCAACAGTCAGATGCCGGTCCTCAAATCCTATTGATTTTATCTGCGGATTTTTCACAAAGTCCATTACCGGACGATAGTAACCCTTTTTATTCCACTCTACAACCTCTATATCGCCGCTATCCGCCAGTTTCTCGGTAGCCTCCAGCGTGTAACGCGAATCAGTCACTATCTGACTGACCGTTTTCGACACAATCACATACCCTTCACCGGTAAACCCTGTCAGATAACGCATGTTGGTCGGATCTGTCAATATCACCGCGTCAACCCGCGCGTCCTCCAGCAGCTTATTAGCTTTTTCCAAAACAGGCACAATGCACCTCCATATTCTTATTGCCGCTTTAACAGATGATATCCGTTCCTGATTCTGTAATCCTCACGCTCTCTCGCCCGCAAAACGCGTTCCTGCGCCTTCATCGCGCGGATCTGCTCGCGAATCCTCTGGCGCGTCTCACGAACCTGCTGTCTCGCATCCCTGCTCTGCTGACGCGCGTCACGGCTCTGCTGACGGATTTCCTCCCGCCCCTGTGCTTTTAATTCACGGATTTGCGCCCGTTCATGGCTGCGCTGTTCCAGTGTCTCCTCCAATTCCTTTATCCGTGCCTTCAGCTTGGTATGATACTCGGAAAGCACAACATTCTCAAGCTTTCTCTTGATAACGATCTGAATTTCCTCACGCTTGTTTATAGGCGAAACCAGATAGTTTTTCATCCCGATGCGTTTAGCGCCGAATATGTCCGTAAACAACTGATCGCCGATAAAAACCGTGTTGTTCAGATTTGTATTCATCAACTCCATAGCATAATAATACCCCTTCGCCGCAGGTTTATGAGCATTAAATATTGTATGGACATCAATATCCTCATTGAACGAACTGACACGCCTCTTTTTATTATTTGAAATCAAACAGCACTCAAAACCTATGTTTCTCAGACGCGTAAAAAGCTCCTTCGCGCGGTCATCAGCCATCTCTCCGTGCCGCACAAGGGTATTATCAATATCAAAAAGCAGTCCGCGATATCCGTCCTCGTAGAGCTTTTCAAAATCAATATCATATGTTGATCCGACTGTCACGTCGGGGAAATACTTTTCAAACATGTTTTCATTGCTCCTATACTATTGGGTCATTTAGTATTTGCACATTGACACCAAACCGCCGGACATTATTTTCTGTCTTTTTGTCCGTGTATTTAAAGTCAGCAGTTCCTGCTTTTTCCTGTCGAAAGCAGATGAACTATAAAATACTCGGCTGTTCGCCCCGAATAACCTCCGTTTCTCAGGCTCCAGACATTTGCCTGCGCCAGTAACTCGTTTTGATCCATATCAATACCCGCTCCGTGCGCCAATGTCAGCACTATTTCATCATACAGTTTTTTCGAAGGTTTATCAAAAAGTATGGAAACGCCGAACCTCGCTGCCAGTGAAAGCTTCTCCTGCATGGTATCGGAATGATGCACCTCATCATCGGTATCCGACCTGTCACTCCATGTCTCGCGGATCAGGTGACGCCGATTCGATGTCGCATAGATCAGAACATTGTCCGGACGCACCTCCATACCACCCTCAATCACTGCCTTGAGGTATTTGTAATCTGTTTCAAACTCCTCAAATGAGAGGTCATCCATATAAATTATAAACTTATAATTTCTGTTTTTAACCTGCGCGATCACTGAACTCAGTTCCCGGAACTGGTGCCGGTACAACTCGATCAGGCGCAATCCCCTGTCATAATACCGGTTTAACAACGCCTTCACACAGGTTGATTTTCCCGTGCCGGCGTCACCGTACAACAGACAATTGTTTGCCGGTCGCCCCGCCACAAACGCCTCGGTATTCTCTATCAGTATTTGTTTCTGGCTCTCATAACCGACCAGATGCTCCAGTGTTACGTCAGAAGTGTGCGTGATCGCCTCGATGCTCGTTTCGCCCTCTCCGATCAGCCGGAATGCCTTGTTCAGTCCGAATTTCCCTACACCGTACCTTTGATAGAACCCCGTTACAATGCTGAAAAAATCCTCGCCTGAGGATGCTTTCTCCAACTCTCCACGGAGCTCACGAACCTTTCCGCTGACGCTGATATTATAGGTATTTGCGTCCTTATGCATGGATTTATAATCACATAACAGTGAAAAACAATCCGTCCCGATCGTGCTCTCCACCGACGAAAAATCATAATTAAAAATATGGTAAAAACAATCCATATCTTTTTTAACAATTATATTGGCCGACGCATCCTCCGCCGCCCCGACCATCTCGCACAGAATACTGAACGGATTCTCATCCGTTGCCAATAAAAAGGCTACATACGATGTCCACAGATTTTCTGTAAACCCATAGGTAGTCGCAATCTCCAGCAACCTGTGAATCTCGTCATTGATCTGCCGCAACACACTCCCTCTGTCATGTTCAGCATCTCTTCCGACCGACCGATCACCATAGGTCCCTTCCTCGACATCATTCAGTATCTCACTAATTCTTAACAATATAGTATTCTGCCGGGATGCGTTATACATAACCAACGAATTCACATATGAGTACAGATTATCCATCTACATCTCCTCAAGACTGATACAGTTGATATTGTCCATATTCTGTGACATCGCCAACAACTCCGGCGCAAAACCCTCCTTCGAAAACAGATAGAAATAATCTGCCTCCTTGCCGAGCTGACCCGTGCTGTCCAACAATTCCTCAAAATCCTTCATCGACATCGGCTTTGTTCCCCACTTGCAATTACCGACAATGATCTTGCCGTTCTCCGATTTCGATACTAGCGGAATAAACCCGGTCTTGCCATACAGACTCCCGAATGTGCCGAATTTCTCAGGCAAACGCCCATAACGGCTCATCAGATCCATACACTCCCTGCAGACACGGATATACGCGTTTTCCATGATCAGAGGCAGATTGTCCTTTATATGTTTAGCGAAAAACTCCTCAGGAGTCAGTATTGTCAGGTCGGACATATTCGGATAGATCAACTTGAAATAAAACTCAAGCAGTGAATCCGTGATACCATACAATCCCTTCTGCACGGCATCCCTCTTGTCCGGCTCAAACGAAAAAATCTTGGACGCAACATCGAGCTGGATCAGATTCTTGATATAAACGGAAATCTTTGCCCTTGAAAAACCGGTCCTGTTATACAGGTAATTCAGCTTGGGTTCGTCCTCTGCCAAAACCGATAAAATAGTGTTATAGAAAGGTAACTCTCTCAGAACCGTTTTTAAAAAGCGCGAAGGTTCCTTCCGAAGCGGCGCATGATCCTCCAAAAACAGCCTGATTATGTTTTTACGCAGGCTTTCCTTTGGATTCCAGAGATCGAGATACTCGGGAACACCACCGAGAATGCCGTAAATCGAGATAGTTTCCTCTGTCGTGTTGTTCGGAAAACGGTCCACCATCTCCATAAAGGTAAACTCACGCAATTTGATCAGAGTCGAAACCTCTCCGATCAGTTCAGGCGCCTCCTCAGCCATTTTATTCTCAACCCACTGAACTGACGAGCTGACGAGCAAAATCATTACCTGTCCGATCGGCAGGGTTTTCAGATAATTAATGAAATCAATGAAAAAGTCCTTGTACCCCTTTTGCATCAGGTCAAACTCATCAATTACAAAACAGCCCTTGCCTCTCGCCGGCTGCAATAAAAACTTGGAGAGTTCTTCCTTTTTCTTGTCAAAATACCTATTCTGCTCCTTCTCGGAAAACTCGCGCGCGTGATAATAAATCACTGTCTTGTCCTTGGCAAATTCCTTTACCAGAGTGGTTTTCCCGACACCCTCTCGCCCGTACAAAATCACGATGTCGTTATCATTCTTTTTGAAGCACGCCTCTAACTGTTTTTTCTCTTTCTCTCTGCCGATAAACATCTCTTATTACCTCCTAAAATACAATGTGTTGACCGCATCCCGGATGTCTTCAAGTAACTACATCTTCTCAGGCGCAGAAAAACCAATCAGCTCGATTCCCTTCTCAAGGACCCTCTTAACGAGCCCTATCAACCTCAGATACGAATTCCGCCGCTCACGATCCGGCTCAGAAACAATCTTTGTCTCATGATAAAAATGATTCAACGCATCCGCAAGTGTAAACACATACTGGCAAACCTTGTGCGGCGCCAGCTCACGGTAAGCGCTGTCAATCATCTCCGGAAAGCCTGCAATAGTCCTATACAGGTCGCTCTCGCTCTCAGTGACCGGCGGTAATAACGGCTCATCCTCGTCAATTTCTCCGCCCTCGTCGACAAACTTTTTGATGACCGAACCTATACGCACTATCGTGTACAAAATATACGGTCCCGTGTTGCCCTCGAATGAAGCAAACCTCTCGATGTCAAATGCGTAATCCTTGCTTGCCTGGTTGGACAGATCGCCATATTTCAGAGCCGCAAGTCCTACTTTTTCAGAGATCTCGTTCAACTCCTCCTCATCATAATCACGATTTTCGCGCATTTTTTCACGAACCTCGTCGACAATCTGTCGCTGCAGCTCCTCAAGTCTCAGTATCCCGCCGTCTCGCGTCTTGAACGGCTTCCCGTCAGGTCCGTTCATTGTTCCGAAGCCTATGTGAGTCAGCTCCGTATCTCGCCCGAGCAAACCTGCTTTTTTTGCCACACGAAATACCTGTGTGAAATGCAGTGCCTGACGCTTGTCCGCAACATAAACCATCTGATCGGGCTTATACAGTTTCTCACGCTCGATAATGGTTGCGAGATCTGTCGTCGCATAGAGAGTCGCGCCGTTTGATTTCAGGATGATACATGGCGGCAGTTCCTTGCGGTCACTCTCCTCGGTCACGTCAACGACCAGCGCGCCGTCACTCTCATGAGCCAGCCCCTTCGCCTTCAGATCCTCCACCATATCAGGGATATAACTCTCGACATCGCTTTCGCCCTTCCACAGGTCAAAATGAACATCGAGACGGTCATAATTCCTGCGCAGATCCTCGACAGATACTTTCATTATATGGCGCCATATTGCCATATACGGTTCATAGTTTTCCTGAAGCTTTCTCGTGTTCTCCTCTGCCTCACTGCGAAACTCCTCATCCTCCTTGGATCGGGTGCTCGCCGCCGGATAAATCTCCTCTAAATCAGTTATTGTAAAGGGTGGTGACTCCGGCCACTCCCCGGTATAATTCTCATCAAAATACGGCAAATCGGGCTGTCTTTTTCGAAGCTCCGCGATGATCAGTCCCATCTGCAAACCCCAATCACCGAGATGCACATCCCCGATCACGTGATGTCCGGCAAACGCGCATATCCTCTTGATGCTCTCACCGATTGTCGCCGGACGCAGATGTCCGACATGGAGAGGCTTTGCAACATTCGCTCCACCATAATCAACAATGATCATCTTCGGTTTCTCCGGAACAGGCACTCCTAAGCGTTCATCCTCACTCATTTCCTGTACAACCCCGGCCAAAAACTCCGGGTTGATATTCATATTGATAAATCCGGGATTCACCGCTTCTGCGGTATCAAATGCGTCATAAACCGAAATAGCCGCGGCCACTTCTCCGGCGATCGCTATCGGCGCCTTGTGATACTCCTTGGCCGCAGCCATAGCGCCGTTGCACTGATACTGGCACAGATCCGGTCTGTCTGACACCCGAACCGTACCGTATTTTGCAGCATAGCCGGTCTTTTCAAAAGCCGAGCTTACGATATCGTTCAATCGTTCAATTATTGTTTTCATTATGCTGTTTTCCTCACTCAAAAAAAGTATTACCGGTCAGAGCAGCCGGTAATACTTATATTAAACCTATAATTAACATTTGTCAAGTGTTTTTTGTATCAAATCGCGAGTATTGTAAACGTAAAATTATGAAACATATTGTACTCACGACCGGACTTGTTTCCCTTCACCGGACAATACTCACCATATGCATATATTCCCAACATGGCAACTCCATCCGGGATTCTCCCTCGGAACGTTTCTATCTCCGCAGTGATGTCGCTCCCAAGCGCAAGAAACCTCGCGCAGCACGAATTGCAGAGCAGCGTATGCCTCTCCCTCCCATCGGAATTCATGCTTTTAAATATGGTATCAAACGCCTTTTCAATGGACTCTTTAACATCAGACTGGTTAATGATGCCAATGTTGAGGATCGAGCCCTCCGGAATCGCGCCGAGGAACGCGCCGGTCCCCTTCTCCGGATTCAACAGCGACAGATTCCTCGCCACCTCAACAGAATCACCGTCATCCTTTTTGATTTCCAACACAAACGGTGACAGAATGTAGTCGGCAAGCACATCTGTTTTCTGTGTCTCCATCTGTTCCTTGCGCAAGGCACCGACAAACGTCTCGTCTCCCAGCCGCGACACGACATTACTGTTCGATTCTGTAACCTCATATTCAAAACTGGCCCGGTTGTCAACCGAGTTGATAACAACGAACTGTGGATCGATATTACCGGAGATCAGCGCAATGGTCTGACCGTTAGTTGTCACCTGATCATTGCAAAACAGTTTGAAACCTTCAAACGTGAAACTGTCAGATGCTGTGCCCCCGTAGACAGGTACCCCGCCGCTGGCATCGGTCAGAGCGTACACTAAATCATCGCCTGCCACATTACCCTCTTTGGTCACCATTCCGCCGTAACTGATGATCAGTTTGATGTCAGAGGAGTGGCTTTTTTTCAATTCATCATACTTTTTACCTATCTCCTCACGATAGTTCTCCGTATTCAGTTCGCCTGTCATTCCGACACTGAATTCACAATCATCTGCAGTCAACAGCAGGACGGATATCCCGTCATTTCGACTCCCCTGTTCATCTAACAGCATCGTCATCGCGGTAGCTCCGATAATCGGGAAATCCCATTTTTTATGCAGCTGTTCATAGAGTTCGTGATAATCAGTATCATCGACGGTAAAAAGTATGGCGAGAGTATTCTTTTTTAATGAAAAACTCTCAGCCTGACCAAACAATTCCTCCGCAGCTTCATCGAGCTCATCAATCTCCTCAGTATACAAAACAACCGAATCCATAGAAACACTCCTTTCCAATCAATTCATCAACCTGATTACATATACCATCGCAGCATTTAATATATCAACCTGATTACATGCACCTTTCTCATTGCAATCATGCATTATGGGTTACATACCATCCGGTTTTTTCTGGTTGGCAAAAAACTTTTTCAGCTTGCCTAAAAGCGCCATCCTGTCTATCGACTTCAACAGGTAATCAACAGGTTTCAGGTCAATAACACTCATGACAAATTCCTTTTCATTTTTACCCGTCAAAAACATTACCGGAATCTGCCCGGTAACAGAATCGCTATGGAGCATCTCAACCACCTGGGGTCCGGAAACAACCGGCATCTCATAATCCATCAGTACCAAATCCGCGCTGTTTTTAACGAGCCATGAAATTGCCTGAACGCCGGAGGCCGCCATACCTACGTCGTAATCCTCCTTCAGCCAGTCATATATCATGCGCATATACGTGATGTCATCATCCACGATGAGGATTGACTTTCTCTCAACAACTTCGTCCTCGCCTTCATAAAAAGTATGGATACATTTGAGGAAAGCATTCATATCGAGCGGGCGATCCAGCCATTTCAAAATCAGCATGACAGGAATGGTCTTTTTTATCTGATCAAAGTCCTCACTCTCTCCAATGACAATGACCTTTTTATTGTCCATATTCAAAATATCATGCAGATTCAACAGCACCTTGGGCTCCATCTCATCCTGCAGATAAAGGACGTAAAGCGCTGTTTTATTCCGAATTCTCGCCAATTCGCGATTGCCCTCATCCAATGTCGCGAATGCAGTCTCATAGCCCAGCTCGTGGATCTTTGTCTCCATTCCTTTTGTGAAAAATCCTTCCGATGAACTGATGATTGTAACCGCTCCGAATTCCTTTGGCATCATCAACCCCTCCTGTCTTTCAATAATTCCTCTATGCCGTCCCAGTCAAGCATCATCAACTTTTCATTAATCTGTTTGACCAATACCTCATCATTTGGCTTCAGGCTGTAATCCTTCAACGACTCAAGCACAGACTCAACGTTTCCGAAATCCATATCCTCCGCAAAATCATAGAGTGCCCGATATGCTTCCCTGAGTATATCATCATCGGCAAGCGGCAAATCTGCCGATACCTCATCAAATTTTTTCAGTCTGGCATCAAGCATCTCAAACATACCGAGACACGCATCGGAATGTGACCTGATGTAATCTATGTCATCGGATTTACCGGCCATCTCGAGAGCCTCAGCTAACTTTGACAGCTTCATAGCTCCGATGATACGCGCAGAGCTTTTCAACGCATGGACACGTATCGTATAATTCTTCCAATCGTTTGTCAGATAAAACCCGACAATTTCCCTGTATTTTTGATCGGCAGTATCATGAAATGTCCTGATAACATTCATAAAGAGGTCCTCACCACCGCAATTTTTAACACCCTCAGCCACATCAACGCCGGGTATTTTTCGGATCCAATCCGGTATTATCTCCTTTTTCTCCGCAGCCTCTCTTTCTGCAGCTTCCTTTCCACTGAAGGAAACTCCCTCATCAATCTGCTTGCTCGCGGGTATGTATTTTGAAAGCTGTTTCTCCAACAGATCTCCATCGATTGGCTTTGAAAGATAATCATCAAAACCGGCCTCCAAATACATTTCCCTGGCTCCGGATATCGCGTTTGCGGTCAGTGCAACGTGAACTGAATCGGCATATTTCGGTTGCTTTTTCATCTCTTCCAGGGTTTCCAGTCCGTCCATCTCCGGCATCATATGGTCGACAAACACAACATCGTAATCGTTCTTTTCCGTGAGCACGAGCGCCTCCCTGCCGGATTCCGCCGTGTCTATCTGAACACCGGTCTCCTTGAGAAGTCCCTTGATGACGATCAGGTTGGTCGGGGTATCATCCACAACAAGAAGATGCGCTAAAGGCGCATAAAACGTTGCTTTATATTTGCTTTTTTCAACCTTTCGCGTATCACGCTGGAATTTTTCAGCAAAATCGCCTAACGGCTCCCATCCCAGAACCTCCTGCTCTACAGCAAAGGAAAAAACCGAACCCTTGCCGTAAACGCTGTCCACGGAAAGACTTGTCCCCATCAATTCGAGAAGTCTCTTGGTTATGCTCATACCGAGACCGGTGCCCTCTATGGAACGATTACGTTTTTCCTCTATTCTCATGAACGGAGTGAACAGGCGATCCATATCCTCCTGTTTCATGCCGATTCCGGTATCCGATATGTGCACCTCAAGAAAAATGCTCTCCTCATCCTTTTTCCTGAAACCGATACCTAATTTAACCGAACCCTTTTCAGTGTATTTTACCGCGTTGTTGAGAAGGTTCAAAATGCACTGCTTTATTCGGATCTCATCTCCGTACAGCTCATGCGGAATGTTTTCATCAAGGTCGAGTTTGAACTCGAGACCCTTTTTCTCAACCTTGTCACGAACCATGTTGCTCAGATCATTGATCACTGAACCAATCTCATAGTGCGTCGGTATGATCTCCATTTTGCCCTCCTCGACCTTGGAAAAATCGAGGATCTCATTGATCAGCGCCAAGAGTGTTTTCCCTGCCGCGCGTATATCCTCAGCATAGGACAGTGTCTCCGTCTCCTGACTCTCTCTGAGGATCATTTCATCCATGCCGAGTACAGCGTTTATGGGAGTTCGTATTTCATGAGACATGTTCGCGAGAAACGAGCTTTTTGCCTGATTGGCCTGGTCAGCCTTCTCCTTGGCGTCAATCATCTCCGTCATGTCAACAAACACAAGGTTCAGTCCAACCATTTCCCCATCATCAGTGATCATGGGACAGATTGTTACCTGGAAATCATAGATTCGTCTGTCTATAGCGGTGTTAATGATATATGGTTCGGGATTTTCTCCGCCGAGAGCCCTCTCACAGCTTTCTATGAACTTTTCGAACTGTTCATCGTCAAACCAGCTTTTGAATGCATCCTTCAGATGGGCACCCTTGACATCGGTTCCCTCATCAGTTTTCCCGTAGCGATAGAACTGCTCGGTAACCATCACTATCTGCATTTTGGCATCTGTCAACACCAAAAGATATGGAGAGGATTTTAACAACTGGCGGATAAAAAAGATCTGCCTCATGTTGTCGCGCTGGATGAATGCCTGCGTATGAGCAGACTGTTCATTAGCCATTCGCAGCATCTCGTTGTCCTTGCTCATGTGTCTGAGCTCGCGACGAAGCTTTTTATAATCAGATTTCAGTTGAGCCAGTTCCTCTTCGGGCGTCAACACCTGCTCGTCACTCATCCAACCCCTCCATAAACAGTTCCAACCGGTTCCAAAAGATCGTAATTCAATACTCAGAGTGCCAACAATACGTAGGTAAAGTTATGGAACATATTATACTCCTGCGATGATTTCGCCATCGAAACCGGGCAAAACTCACCATAAGAATAAAACCCTAAAAATCCGCTTCCTTCCGGCAGTTCCGGAACATAGCCCTGTGCCACCTGATCAATCTGGGATGACATTACCAGATACCGCGATGCGCAACTGGTACATAAAACCGTATGATATGGATAATCAGACTTTTTCACTTCATCAAGCATCCCAAACATGATTTCCTTCAGAGTAGACTTAACATAATCCCGATCGGCATAGCCGAACTCAAGCACCGCGCCCTCAGGCATGAAGCCTAAAAACACGCCGCAGTTTTTTTCTTTGTCAACAAAAGAAAGATTTCTGGCAGCCTCAATACGGCTTCCGTCAGGCTCATCTATGGTGATTATAAACGGATTCATCAGATAATCGCGTAAAACATCACCCTTTGTCACATTGAAATTATCACGTGTCAGAACATCAACAATCGGCTCGCCATCCAATTCATAAACAATGTTTCTCTCAGATTTTGTAATCCTGTGAGTAACGCCTGACGGCATCCTTTTTACTGAATTTATATGCCTGTACAGCGGTTTGACATCACCTCCGATCAGAGCCATAACCTCACCGTTTTCTACTGCGCGGTCATTATAGAATACCCTCATCTTCTGAAAATTCAGATTATCGGACGCCAGCCCACCGAAAATAGGTTTATTGCCACTGGCCTCATCCGTCGCGCGGAGCAGATCGTCACCGGAAACCAGATTATTCTCAGTCACGCAGTTGCCGTATGCAATAACTATTTTTTCATCACCATCAATCTCATTTGACAGTTTCTGGTAACATTCACGGATATACTCCTTGTGGTTTTCCGGCGTGAGAGACTCCGTGATCCCGGCCGCAAAACGGCACTCATCCCCCGTCATAACCATAACCGTGATACCACTGCTCTCAAATCCTCTGCGACCACCCATTATCATTCCCAGTGCCGTACATCCAATCACGGGAAAATCCCACTCGGACGACAGGTAACGATACAGTTCCGGATAATCAACTATATCCTCGGCAAATACAATGGCAAGAGAATTTTTCTGCAATGAAAAATCCTCAAAACCCTCGAGTATCTCCTCAGCCGCATCCTCCATGAAGTCTGTTTCCTCAGTATACACCACTTTTGATTTCATTGGCAACGCTCCTCATAATAGTATAATTGTATTGTTTAACAACCTGCTCCACAGTCTCAGAAACAAATAAATTAACATATATACACGGTTATTTTATCATAATTCTCTGAGTTATACAAGTTTTTTTTGCTATTTGCACTTATATCATCCTTTTTCCAAAATACCGGACAGTATTTCAAAAAAAGCATCAAATGTTTTTCGCGAACAATCCGGATTATCGATGACAACGCCCGGAATCCGGGTGCCGATTACGGCAAATGACATCGCCATACGGTGGTCATTGTAGGTGTCGATGACAGTTTCGTCTGAGGCTTTTTCATTATTATCGATCGGATATATTTTCAACCCGTCCGGATACTCCTCGCAGCGAATTCCGAGTCGCGTCAGTTCCGTAACTATCCCGTGTATACGGTCCGATTCCTGGTTGCGTATATGTCCGACACCTCGAATGATTGTCGGAGAATCAGCAAACGGTGCAATTACTGACAGCGTCATTGTCTGATCGGAGAAATCACTCATATCGACATCTATGCCATGAAGCTGTGTGGATGGGTCACGGGAAACGATGATATCGCCCACGGGATTACGGTGGTTTATCTCCTGTCCGGATCCATCAGACTCAGAAACAGCAAATGTCGAGTTTGCAGGTCCATCACCGGAGCCATAACCAACTGAGCATCCCATCTGTTCCAGAACATCTAAAAACTGCATATCCCCCTGTGTGTTGTTTCGATTGACTCCCCTGACATGGGCGCTGCCTCCGTTAATGGCCGCCATGGCATAGAAATAGCATGCGGCCGACACATCCGGTTCAATGTCGTACTTGCGGGCATGATATCGTACATCAGACGGAACAATAATGGTGTTATTCCGCCTGCCGATGATACAACTCTGCTCGGGCCACGCTCTATTCGCTTCCTCGCTTCGCTCGTCGCTCATGCGCTTGCAATGGCCCTCGCATTCGTTGTATCCATCGGCAGGCTGCCCGGATGAAGGGTTTTCTCCGGGATTTATAAACAAATCATCTTTCTGTTTATCAATTCCTGTTATTCGGTTATGCTGATCTGAAATAATAAATGTGCTCATCATCTGTTCCGTGATTTTTACATAAGACAGTGCCTCGCGCTTTCCTGTCAGTTCGATGGAAAATCCGGACGGAATCATCGGCGCGCAGAGAAGCAATGCACTGAGAAACTGTGAGCTGGCGTCAATGTTAAGAGGTATGGTCAGGCCATGTGATTCCGAGTCAGTCTTACCAGAATCCGTCAACCACGACTCATGGGTTATTCTCTCCGAATCCGTATCATGGACGATTTTCATCGAATCCGTTTTGGAACGGTCTGCCATGCAAGCTGCACCGGTGACCGTAAACGGAAATGCATAGGGCTGCTCATGAAACGTAAAAGCGGCACCGAGGAGTTCGAGTGCCTCCAACAACGGTCTCATAGGGCGTGTTTTCATCTGGTCGGAGGACGTCACCTCATATACGCCGTCAGAGAGCCCCATCATAGCCGTCAAAAAGCGCGCTGCGGTGCCGGCGCTGCCGACATATACGTCACCATGCTTACGTGGAATACTTCCTCCCTCGCCACGTATCACGACATCACAGCCATCCACCTGAACATCAAATCCAAGACTGACTAAAGCCTCTATAAACACCCGCGAGTCATCGCTCATTCCGCAACCCCTGAGCACGCACTCCCCGTCACTCAGAGCCGCAATCAGCAACGCCCTGTTTGTAATACTCTTGGATCCGGGAACCCGCACCTGAATATTCACCGGTTTATTAAATGTATTAACCTTATACTGATTATTATACTCTTTAACCATTTTTACCCCAGAACTAATACTTTTTTAATACAAAGACTGATTACTATACTGTTTTTCCATTTTACCCCAGAACAAATACCCTTTTTAGTACAAAGACTGATTACTATACTGTTTTTCCATTTTACCCCATAAAAAAACAAAAGTATATAAAAACCTACAGTATATGTAGTACAAAGGGATATGTGCATATAATTTCCGCGAGGGAACTTTAGGAAACGTCGGTGCGTAGGCGAGGTGTTTTCGAGCCATGCACCGCTACGTTTCCGCAAGGTGAGAACGGAGTCCCGAGCGGATTATATGCACATATCCCGTATTATCTAAAGAAACTGATTCTCTTATAATTCCTTAATTCTACTGTAGATGCTCTCCGCATCCAACCCGTACTTAGCAACCAATTCAAGCGCCGGACCTGACTCTCCGAACACATCATTGATTCCGATTCTCAGCACCTTCGTCGGGCGGTTCTCCGAAAGACAGTCACAAACGGCAGAACCGAGTCCTCCGATCACGGAATGCTCCTCAACGGTAACAACCTTTCCGGTCTTTTTAGCAGAAGCGATAACCAGTTCCTCATCGAGTGGCTTGATCGTGTGGATGTTGATCACCTCGGCACTGATGCCGTCAGCCGCTAATTTCTCCGCTGCCTCGAGGCAGTTTGAAACCGGCAGTCCCGACGCTATGATTGTCACATCGGTACCCTCGCGCAAAACAACTCCTTTGCCTAGCTCGAATTTGTATGAAGGATTATCGTTGATCACCGGCACTGCCAAACGACCGAATCTCAGATAGCACGGTCCCTGATGCTCATATGCCGCCTTTACCGCTGCCTTTGCCTCGATATCGTCACTCGGCACAATAACCGTCATTCCCGGTATCGTCCTCATGAGAGCTACATCCTCGTTACACTGGTGCGTTGCGCCGTCCTCTCCGACTGATATGCCGGCATGCGTCGCACCAATCTTTACATTCAACTGCGGATATCCTATGGAGTTGCGAACCTGCTCAAAAGCGCGTCCAGCCGCAAACATGGCAAATGTCGACGCAAACGGCACCTTTCCGGTAGCTGCAAGACCTGCCGCGATCCCCATCATGTTACACTCTGCAATTCCGCAATCGATATGGCGATCCGGAAATTCCTTTTTGAATGTTCCCGTTTTAGTTGCCGCTGCTAAATCGGCATCAAGGACAACGAGATCATCATGAGCCTTTCCTAACTCTACCAACGCGTTTCCGTAACTGTCTCTGGTTGCGATTTTTACTGCATCACTCATGCGATCTCACCTCCCGCCTTCTCTAATTCAGCCATTGCTTTTTCATACTCCTCATCATTCGGGGCTTTTCCGTGCCATCCAACCTGATTCTCCATGAACGAAACACCCTTGCCCTTAACGGTTTTGGCAATGATAGCCGTGGGCTGGCCTTTGGTCTGTTTTGCCTCATCGAATGCTTTTTTTATCTGATCAAAATCATTTCCGTCAATGTTAATCACGTGAAAACCGAATGCTCCAAACTTCTCGTCGATAGGATATGGCGAGCATACCTGATCGATCGCGCCGTCAATCTGTAGTCCGTTATTGTCAACGATAACGGTCAGATTATCAAGCTTTCTGGAGGCTGCGAACATAGACGCCCCCCAAACCTGTCCCTCCTGGATCTCACCGTCGCCGAGCAACGTGTACACGCGATATGAATCACCCGAGAGTTTTGCCGACAACGCCATGCCGACCGCTGCCGATATGCCCTGTCCCAGCGAGCCACTCGACATATCCACACCGGGGATATGCTTTTTATCGGGATGCCCCTGCAGATACGAACCCGTGTGACGAAGTGTTTTCAGATCCTCCACCGGGAAATATCCTCGGTTAGCCAACGCCGAATAGTATCCGGGCGCCGTATGTCCCTTACTGAGCACAAACCTGTCACGATCCGGCTTATCCGGGTTCTGCGGATCAATATTCAGTTCCTCAAAAAACAAATAAGTGAAAATATCAGCAGCCGAGAGTGAACCGCCCGGATGTCCGGACTTCGCCGCATGGGTGCCCTCAATGACTCCCTTGCGAACCTCGACAGCCTTTTTCATCAATTCCCTGCTATCCATCTGCTCCTCCTTATTCACCAAAAACAGCAATATAATCCTTCTGGAACTTCTCGATACCGATATCAGTCAGCGGATGCTTTGTCATCTGCTCGATAACGTTATACGGAACGGTAGCTATGTCAGCTCCGGCGAGCGCACAGTCTGTAACATGGATCGGGTTACGGATGCTGGCTGCAATGATCTCCGTTTCGATTTCAGGGTAGTTCGCAAATATATCCGCAATCTGCTCGATCAGGTCAATTCCCGGCGTAGAGATGTCATCCAGGCGCCCCATGAACGGTGATACATACGCAGCGCCTGCGCGTGCAGCGAGCAGAGCCTGATTCGCGGAGAATATCAGGGTTACATTGCACTTAATGCCTTCTGATGCAAGTACCTTGGTTGCCTTGAGTCCTTCCACTGTCATCGGGATTTTAACCACCATGTTCGGATGAAGCTTAGCGATCTCGCGTCCCTCAGCGATCATTCCTTCAGCATCGGTCGTTGTAGCCTTTACCTCACCGCTGATCGGTCCGTCAACAATTGACGCGATCTCCTTCAAAACCTCCTCCTGGCTCCTGCCGCCTTCCTTGGCAATCAGTGACGGATTGGTTGTCACCCCGCAAATAACTCCCATCTCCTCTGCTTTCCTGATGTCCTCAATCTTCGCAGTGTCAACAAATAGTTTCATTTTTACTACCTCCTGTAAATTGTTTATTATTAGTAACTCTTTTTACTTTTTATTATCAAAAATCAAAATGCGCGTTTTGTAAAAGAGTTAGTTATATCGATTTTTCAACATGCTTTATATGAAAAAGCAGAAGCCCTCAAGGTTTCGTTTCCATAAACCGTCCATCGCACTGTCAAACGAATATTCCCTGGTAACCTTGAAATCCTCGTCGCGCTCCTCATAATGTCCCCGCTCCAGATTTGCAATGACGCAGCTGCCTCTGGCACCCCACTGGACTGCAACCTGCCCGTTAAACTCGACCTCCTTGTCGAGCAGGAGAACTGCGCTCTTTTTCTTTCTGTTTATCTGGCATTTCACCGCATGGACCAGCCGATCCTTAACTACAGAAAAAGTCAGTGTGTCCGTTCTGCCGTCTGACTCGTCCTGAACTAAATCAAGTATGGTATCGGACATATCCCATCCGAGTATAGGAGGGGCTTTCTCGTCGACATCCGCTCCCGAACCCGTCGCCGCCTCATCATCCCCCGACGCATCATCTGCGCTCTCATCTTCATCTGTTTCTCCGGCTCCTGATTCATCCTCCTTCGGTTTTTTCGTAACTGTCGGATCGGCGACTTTTTTCTTTATTGAAGTCTTTTTCCAGTCATCCTTCAACCCGATCACAAGCCCCGGACGCGGCCTCGTGCTCATCAGTCCGTCTATGCGCATCAGACCGGTCGGATTCGCCATCGAGACATACAGATCACCTCCGGATACGGATGAAATCGATGTCGGAATCATCTTTTTATCAAATGTAAATATATTTTTCGAGGAGCTGTCCTTCATGGAACTCCGGACTAAATAGTACCTGTCACCGTTTCGCGTCAGTGCAAAAATGTTTTCAAATCCATCATACGCGAAATCAAGAACCTCACCTAGGCCGCTGATGAGCGCCACTCCGTCTATCTCGCCCAGCCTGTTCGCGCGGATGATACGAGTCGGCGAAACCTGGTACACTATCCTTGATTCAGTCTGATATATCCTGCGCCCGTGATCGCTTTCCGTCGCTACAACGCCTCTCATCATCCCGTTGTTATCGTAAATGTATATCCCCGGATCCTGCTTCGGCATTAAAAAGAAGAGTCCGTTCTGCAGCTGAAGATCGCTTTTACCTCTCTCGTAGGAAATAGACGTAGGCTGGCTGACGGGCGGCACCTCCGCCTTGTATGTTATATCCTCCCTGTGCGAGCCATTTTCGTCGACTAATTCAATTACGATATAATTAGTCATGCCCGGAATCAATCCGCCTACAGTGAATTCATGTGTATTTGTCAGGTTTTTCACCGCCCCGTTATTTACATAACGAATATGGTCGGATATTTTTTCATCAGCAACCGTTACAGTATATTTGACCATGCAGTTGTAGGTTGTCTTGAAATAAAAGTAATATGTATTCGGCATCGTCCCGAACGGATTGTATGCTATTATAGGTTCCTCAAACGTAGCATCCAACCTTCGGATCAGTCTGTTCAGCCTGTCCCTCGACGCCTGCGAATTTGCAATGGTAAAGGGTTGGTTCGCATCAAAATTCAGCACATTTTTATTCTCGCCATCCCTAGCTAACGGTGTTGAGAGTGAGTCTGTCTCGAAACGATAAGCATGCGAATCGCTCTGATCGCTCTGTTCCTGACGTCTGTGTGAATCAAACTCTCCGGTCTTGTCATCCGACTTTGTCAGGAAATAAACCGCTGCTCCCGCAGGTATGAGAATGAGCAGTGTGGTGATAATGAATATCTTCAGAATCTTTTTCATACCGCGTGTCCTTTTTCCTTATGTCATCGATCCCACTTATCACACAGCGCGTTGATCTGATCGGTGAATTTTGCCGTGTCTTTGTTGCTGAGTCCCTCGTTTTTCCTGATAACACCGATCAGGCGCTGGCCCGCAGTAAGCAGTCTCGAGAATATATCGCCGGCGCGTTTGCTGGCAGCTCTCTTCTTCTCCGCCGGAACCGGCTCCGCTTCAATAATAAACTCACCGCTTATCGGATCAAATTCCGTTCCGCTGTACGGCGCGGACGCAATAAAAGCATGGTCCTCCAACGTTTTGCAGAACTGCTGGCAAACCGTGTCCTCGCCATGCACAACAAATACACGTTTCGGCGGTTTCTCCGTAAACGACTCAACCCATTTGAGGAGCCCGTTTACATCAGCGTGCCCACTGATGCCGTTGAGCCGGGTAATGCGCGCCTTGACCTCGATGGGCTCGCCGAACAGTTTGACCTCCTCGGCGCCGTCGAGCAACACCCGTCCGAGAGTTCCCGCCGTCTGGTACCCGACAAAAACAATTGTTGAATCCTCTCTCCACAGATTATGCTTCAGATGATGGCGAATACGTCCCGCGTCACACATTCCCGATGCTGACAGAATAACCTTGGGATTGGGATCAAAATTGATTTCCTTGGAATCATCTGATGTTATAGACAGTTTCAATCCGGGAAAGCCTATCGGATTTATTCCTCTGTGAACGAGATCTCTGGCTTCATCCCCAAAACACTGTTCCACGTTTCTGCCAAATATATGCGTGGCCTCCACCGCTAACGGCGAGTCGACATAGACCTCGAATTCCGGATATGACGTGATCAGCTTCTGTTCCTTGATCTGTCGTAAAAAGTATAACAGCTCCTGGGTTCGTCCTACCGCAAACGCCGGAATTACTACATTACCGCCACGTTCAAACGTTTCCTCCATGATCACCGCGAGATCTCCGACATAATCCGGTGTTCCCTCGCTGTGTATCCTATCACCGTATGTCGACTCCATGACAACATAATCGGCAGCCTTGGTATACTGAGGATCCTTGAGAATCGGTTTGTTAATATTCCCAAGGTCACCGGAGAATACGATGGTCCGCTCATCCGCACCCTCACGCGCAAACACCTCAATGGAAGCAGAACCCAACAGATGCCCCACGTCCGTAAATCGGATTTTCAGTTCATCTGATATCTCGATGATTGAGTCATAATCACATGGTTTGAGCAGTGATATTGCGCCTAGCGCGTCCTCCATGGTATAAACAGGCTTGTAAACCTCACCGCCGGAACGGGAAGCCTTACGATTGCGCCATTCCGCCTCGAACTGCTGGATATGGGCTGAATCACGCAGCATGATCTGAGACAGCTCGCAGGTCGCCTTGGTCGCGTAAACCTCGCCCCTGAACCCTCTCGCATATAGCAGGGGGAGCAGTCCCGTGTGGTCAATATGCGCATGTGTCAGTAACACATAATCAATTTCCGAAGCATTGACCGGGATCTCCTGATTTTCGAACATATCCCGTCCCTGCTCCATTCCAATATCAATGCAGAATTTCTTGGTTCCCACCTCCATGTAGTGACAACTGCCGGTCACCTCATGATCCGCTCCTATGAATACTAATTTCATGGCGTCCTCCGACTGCTGATTCCCATTTTGAAAAAGTATGGCATTTATTGTTCCCGTCTGAAAATACACTGAAATATCAGGATTTATAATCAAACAGGTTTTCATTGGCTGCAACTGTTATTCATTCTACCACATTTTATTCCTGTTCGCAAGAAAAAAAACGAAGGTCGTCACTCAAAAGAGAAACAACCTTCGTCCTCGTGCAATTTAAAATCCAAATGAATTATATCAATCCTGATCGGTTTTCGGTTTTGCCGTAACTAAATAAATAATTCCCGAAAGTGCCATAACTACTGCACCGACAATCAACAGCCAATAACCGATGCCCTTGCTTGCCATATCTCCAACTTCAGCGACCTCTCCGCTGTTTGCGAAGAAAGAGATTGCAAAACCGCCTCCGGCGAGGATTGCCAAAATGAGGGTAAGGATTTTCTGTCCCGCAAAAGCACAAGCAACTGCGCCTACTGCAAGTACAATCCACGCGATGCAAATCGGTGTAAACACATTAGTTGAAAGAGAAACACCGCCGGCTTCTACCGTAACAAAAGGCAGAAAAATACCGAGAACGCCGAGCAACGCACCAAGAATTACAATAACACTACCTACTGGGTTTTTCATAATAATGAGTCCTCCTTGAATTGATAAAAATTTACATTACCGCAAGCGATTATACCAAAGTTTAAAAGATAATGCAATCGTTTTTACGATATTTCGCAAATTTTCGGGCAATATATGCCGTTAGACGATTCAGCTACCGCCATATTTGGTGTTATTCTGCATATTCACTTATGATACGGCTCTCCCCTGTTTATCCGAAATGCCCTGTATATCTGTTCCAGCAATATAACTCTCATCAACTGGTGAGGGTATGTCATACGGGAAAAAGAAAGCCTTGCGTCAGCGCCTCCGAGAATATCCTCCGACAACCCGATAGAACCTCCTATTATGAATACGATGTGTGACACACCGTCAACACCGAGACCCTCTATCCCCTCTGCAAATTCAACGGAGGACATTTCCTTCCCTCCTATCGCCAGCGCAACCACATAGGCGTCATCGGGGATGAACCTGCTCAGTCTCTCTCCTTCCTTGTCACGAATCTTCACCTCTTCTTTTTCACTGGCGCCGTCGGGTGTCTTCTCATCATCTACCTCGATGATCTCCAGGGTGCAATATCTGCCGAGTCTCTTGCTATACTCTGCAATTGCTTCATTATAATATTGCTCTTTAACTTTCCCGACTGCCAAAATCGTTATTTTCATCATTTTGCCTCCTCGTTTATCTCACCAATCGTTACTACACAATTCTTCTTTTTACCGTCTGCGGTTACCTGAATTTTCGTTGTTCCTTCCTGCGCAACGGCTGTGACCAAACCATCTTCATCCACAGTGGCTATCGACTCGTCAAGCGACCTGTATTCAAACGAATCTCCGTCCTCATATTTAGCCGGCATCCATTTCGCCTTCAACAAAAATGTTTCACCCTGCCGCAATGTCACAGACTTTTTATTAAGCTTGATCCACGAGATCGCCTCGAGGAAATTATCCATCTCATCCTCTGAATGATCCGCCATCAGATCAGTGTAGGCAAACAGCGTGTACCCCTCAGTGTTTCCCTCGAAAATTGCCAGTGCCTGCGAAGCGAGATTGTCATCACGTTTTGCCCAGCCGAGGTCCGGCGAGACCTCATACCCGGTACGATAGACACCAAGCCCTATGCACATGGGGATGTCAATTTCGTTCAGACTCCGCCACAACGCCAGACGGTCGGAAAACAGCGTCGTCCATTTGCCATTCAGCTTGTACTTGTCCGACCAGTAGATCTGTGGAATGATGTAGTCGATGTAGCCCTCCTCGCTCATCCACGTTTTCACATCTGCACCCATTTCCATACAGTTCTCGTAATTTCCCGCCGGCGAAATACCGAACTCGATGGTCTCATCCTTTTCTTTAACGGCGTCGTGAACGCGTTTGACCATTTTGTTTACGTTTTTTCGTTTTTTCGCAGCCCTGACATGATCGTATTTCGAACCCACATAGAAATAATCGTCAAAGTGTATTCCGTCCACCTGGTAATTGTTAATGATCTCCTTCACCTGATTCACAATCCGGTTAATCGTTTTTTCCTTGGCCGGGTTTAGAATTTTCTCCGAAGAAACCCGATACGGATTCATCCACGCATGAATTTTCAGCCCCTTCTCATGAGCCAGTTCAACAAGGATGGCCAGCGGATCATAACCCGGAGACTTCCCGTTGCTCTCCATATAGGTACTCCACCGGACGATCTTCGACGGATAAATCGCATCATCAAATGCCCTCACATGGAAAAACACCTCATTACAGCCGTAATCTACAATGTTTTGGAACATTTTAGACGCATTCTGGCGGAATGCCGCCTCCGTCCGGTTTGATAAACCGGCTGCAGAGAATTCATAAAAAGCGACCCACACCCCCCGGTGCTCATGGCTGCCGGCACGCGATATTTTATTTGGAACAGAATATCCCATGAATAAAAAGACCGCAACTATAACTATAACTGCTTTATAATAGCATTTTCGGTTACTGTATTTCTTCACAAATCATTCTCCCTTCGCACTGCAAACACGATATTTCGCAAACACAGGCATTATAACACAATCAACTTAATCCGGTGTTTTACTGTAGGGACGCCTCGTATAATTCCCTATAGAATCCGCCCGCAGCTAACAATTCCTCATGCCTGCCCTGCTCAACGATCCGACCGTCACGCATAACGAGGATCAAATCCGCCTCACGTATCGTCTGCAGCCGATGCGCAACTATGAAACTCGTGCGCCCACGCATCATTTTCGCAAAAGCGCGTTGTATGCGTACCTCAGTCCGGGTATCAATAGACGAAGTAGCCTCATCAAGGATCAATATTGATCGTTCCGAATTTTTCTCTGATCTTGATAGATTTTCTGACTGAACCCGTCCGGTTGCCGATACCGTATTCCGCTCCTTCACGGACAGCTTCAACATAACTCTGGCTATGCAGATCAACTGTTTCTCCCCTGCAGATAATCCCCCATCACCGGAAACAACTGTATCATATCCATGTGGCAATTTATTGATAAAACCATGCGCGTGAACATATTTTGCCGCATCAACAATCTCTTCATCCGACGCATCAGGGCACCCGAAGGCGATATTCTCCCGGATAGTACCGGTCATCAGCCATGTTTCCTGCAGTACCATTCCAAACCGCGAACGGAGCCTGTTTAAGTCTATATCCCTGATATCCGTGCTGTCAATCGTGATTCTGCCGTCATTTACATCATAAAACCTCATCAGGAGATTAATTATCGTCGATTTTCCCGCACCCGTCGGTCCGACTATGGCCACACGCCAGCCCGGTTGAACCTCAAGTTTCAGATTTTCGATCAACGAGACTGATTTGTCATACGAAAAATCCACATTCTCAAATACTACACGGCCGTCATTTCCGGGTGACGTTTTTCCGGGACATGCGTCAACCTCTCCGAAATCCGGGTTTACCGATTTATCGCTCCCTGCTTTTTCCGGATTCCCACCGCCCACGTTCATCGGGGAACCCACATCAGTTCCCTCCGCCGGACTGTCCATCAACTCAAACAGACGTTCCGCACACGCAAACGCATTCTGAAGCTCCGTGATCACTCCTGAGATCTCATTAAACGGCTTGGTATACTGATTCGCGTAACCGAGAAACGCCGAAAGCATTCCGACCGTTATCCCACCGTTCACTGCCGCGATCGCCCCGAACACACCTACTGCCGCATATACGATACTGTTGACAAATCGCGTTGCCGGATTAGTGATTGATGAGAAAAAGATTGCGCTCAGCGAGTCCTTTTTCAATATTTCGGCCGTTTCATCAAATTTCTTTGTGTAGTAATCCTCCTGTCCGAACGCCTGAATGGTCCCTATGTTTTCTACCACCTCGGTGATGAGCGAAGTCTGTACCCCGCGGTCAGTGGCCTGCGCTGAAAAACCCGCATGCGACCTGCGTGCTATAAATCTCGCAACTATCAAAGACAAAGGTGTAACGGCAACTACCGCAATCGCAATCGGAGCATTCACATAGAACATGAAACCTATTGTTCCGAGTATGGTCAGTCCCCCGGTAAAAAGGCTGGAAAATCCCATAAGCAGACCATCAGATACCGCATCTGCATCCGTTACCACCCGGCTCACTATATCGCCCTGCGGATGAGCGTCGATCAATCCGACAGGCATATCCACTATTACTGAAAAAGCATCCCGCCTGAACTCCCTGACCACCCCGTAACAAACCCTATTATTACAGATATTCATGAAATAGGTGGAAACAGCGCTTACACCGGCAGCTGCACCTATCCATATCAGCAATTCCCATATCCTGTCCCAGCTGACATTATCCACTCCGACTATCCGGTCTATAGCCGCTCCGACTAAAACAGGGATCAACAATGTCAGAATAACCGTAATCAAAGCAAGAACCAGTGATATAGCAATACTACCCCTGTATTTTTTCAAATAGGGCAGCAATCGTTTGATCGAGGACTTTCTATCCATGTTCATGCTCCACCTCCGATCTGCGCTATCTCACGATAGACCTCACATGATCGCAGGAGTTCGTCATGAGTCCCGACACCTACGGTTTCACCCTCATCCAAAACAATTATCCCGTCTGCATCGCGCACTGACGCGATACGCTGGGAAACGATCAGCGTGGTCGTACCTGTTTCAGACAGATATTTCCTCAGTGCCGAACGCAGGCGTTTCTCCGTCGCTGTATCCAACGCCGAGAACGCATCATCTAACAGCAATAATTTCGGACGCCTGACAAGCGCCCTCGCTATGCACAGCCTTTGCCTCTGGCCTCCCGAAAAATTTCTGCCGCCCTGTTCCACAACAGTATCGAGTCCATCCTTTTTCCTGATGAAATCAGCCGCCTGTGCAACATCGAGCGCCTCCCACAGCGCCGAGTCCGATGCCTCCCGATCTCCCATGAGCAGATTCTCACGAATCGTCCCCGAAAACAATACCGATCGTTGCGGAGCATAACCGATGTCAGCACGCCACACAGACCGAATTTGCTGATTAATATCGGTCATTTTCGTAGTTGCCGGATTATCGGATTTTTCTACACACTCATTTATGTACAGAACCCCTCCCGTTTCATGATAAAACCCAAGCAGCAACGACAACAGCGTTGTTTTGCCGGCACCCGTTCCTCCTATGATTCCCCATGTTTCTCCCGGCAAAGCGGAAAAAGTCAGTCCCTTGAGCGCATCTCCCTGCGCGCCGGGATACCTGAATGACAGATTCTCCGTCCGGACAGCCACGCCCTGAACTCGTCCCTCCTCAAAGCATCGGTCGGTATCTGTTCCTTCCTCCGGCAGCAGAAACACCTCTCTCACCCTGCCTGCGCAGGCAAGAGCTCTATTAATGTTCAGGATCAGATTTGCCAGTTTTACGAGTTCTATGAGTATCTGCGACATATAATTAACTAACGCCACGACTTGTCCCTGTGTCAACGTTCCCGCTTCAACCCGCACTCCTCCTTCATAAACCAACACAATGATCCCGACATTTACTACCAGCAGCGTCACGGGATTCATCAACGCCGACAGCCTGCCTACATGCATCTGTTTTCTGTACAAACCCTCATTGACATCATCAAACTGCCTCTTCTCACTCTCCTGCCTTACAAAAGCGCGAACCACGCGCGCACCGGACAATGTCTCCCCCGTCCGGCGCAGGATGTCATCAGTCTGTTTTTGTGTACATCGAATCTTCGGAATTGTATAATGAAGGCAACTCCAGAGTACAATGCCTATCACCGGGATCACGCATGCAAACACAGCCGCAGCCCGGACATCGATAGCAAAAGCCATCACCATGGCTCCCAAAACAATAAAAGGAGAGCGCAAAAAAAGCCTTAGGAACAGATTAACACCGGTACTTACCTGATTCATATCGCTCGTCATACGCGTGATCAGTGTCGTCGCCCCGAGATTACCTGCAGACTCGGCTGACAGATGCGTAATATGCTTGAATAACGCGTGTTTCACATCCGTAGAAAAACATACCGCAGCCTTAGCGGCAAAATATTGCGCCGTGATCGAAACCGTCATTCCAACTGCGGCAATTGCGACGAGGACCGCCCCCATCCATAAAATATACGAGTTATCACGATTTGCAATTCCATTATCGATGATCATAGTCATCACAATGGGTACAAAAAGTTCCAGCGTCGCCTCCAACAACTTGAAGAGCGGCGCCAGAACTGCTTCTTTACGATATGGTTTCATATATTTGAGGAGATACCTCATTTGACACTCCCTAAGCATTCAGAAATCTGCGAACAAATGCATTTGGATAATCCATAATCTTTGCTCCCGGGTGAAACAATCAACCGGCCACGCGAATTTTCTTATTCTCAACCCCCGCTTCACCGGCCTCCTCCTGATCTCTGATGATACCTCTGATTGCCTGATATAACGGTCCTTTCAGATCAGCCAGTGAAACAGGCTGTCCATGCAGTATTACCTGATAGCAGCACCCGCTTACGAGCTCAACTATCATAAAAAGCATCAGATCGGGATTCTTTATCTTTCTGCCGGAATTCGCGATCATGCGATGATACCCATCATAGAAGGGCATGCTCTCACGTTCCCCATCCTCTATGGAGATGTGCCTGAATGCCCCCCAGCTGAGGTTTTTGGTTATGAACCTCAACAGCTGAGGCTCACGTTCCATACGATCGAGAATCACGTCGACAAGCTCGATAATCTCATCCTCAAGGGATTTATTATCCATCCGGTTGATATCCAGCCGGGTTTCATCGGCAGCCTGCATCAGAATCTGCGAAGCCTTCTCCGCAATCAGCTTGTCACGCAGGTCAAATTTATCCTTGAAATACAGATAAAACGTACCTTTTGCAACCGAAGCTTCCTGCGCAATGTCCGAAATCGAAGTTTGACGTATCCCCTTCGTGTTGAAAAGGTGAAACGCTGCTGTAAACAGTGCCTCCCTTTTTTTCTTTTTCTTTTCATCTAACTTGCTCATTAAACATCATCCGCCTTTACCGCTTCAGTTTCGATGATGAATTTAACCTCGCCGTCCATACCGGCATCGATACCTGAAAAACTCTTGTATTCCTTACCCTGATCAATAGTTTCCTCCAGAGAATCAACCAAATCCCTGATATCGGATTGATAGAAATCAAGCAGTTTATCTACAGCTTTTTTACGGAACTTGGAGAAACCGTCACTGAGTTTTTTCGTGCCGTCAAACAATTTGCCTGTGCCTTTGTTCAGGGAATCTGCACCCTTAACAACATCATTGCTGGCACTCTCTAACTTCTCAGCGCCTTCCGTCAGTTGCGTCATACCGCCGCCGAGCTTTTTGATTGATGAACGCATTGTATTTCCCGCCTTTTTCAGGGCATCCGCGCCTGCAAGGAGTTTTTTGTCATTAGCTGACAGCTTCACGGCACCGTCCTGCAGTTTCTTTACGCCCGCAATCAGTAGCGGAATCATTGCGGTAATCTTCGCAACACCCGTCTTCAGCTTCTGTACGTTCTCATTGCTTGACATAGAGATGAGACCCGTTGTGAGCGTTTTCACACCGTTTGCCACCGACTCGGCGCCACTGCGCAACTCACCGTCAGCGGATGTAGCGGTAACCAGCTTGTCTACTCCTGCCTTCTGGCCTTCCGTCAATTTCTTCAGACTCTCGATTGCGGTTTTTTCTCCCGCTGTTGTCTGTTCCAATGTGGCGATCGCGGTATCAAGTCCCTGAGCTCCTCCGGCCTTTGCCGCCTTCAATCCTTCTAAAACCTTCTGATTGGCAGCCAACGCTGTTTCCAATCCGGTTATAACGGCATCATTGTTGCTGTAACTGTCCTTCAGGCTGGCCAGCCCGCTGTTTACCGTTCCTATACCTTCGGAGACGCTGTTTGCGCCGTTTGACAGCTTGTTCAGGTCATCCTCGTTTGTAGCAGCCGCTATCCCCTGAGAAAAAGCCTCAACCCCGGAAATCAGTTCCGTCAGCTGGGATGTATCGGTGCTGAGCAATGTGGAGGACAACGTTTTGATTCCGTCAGTCAGCTGTGAAGATCCGTTCACATACGCCTTGACTCCGTCCGCGAATGAATCCACGCCGTTAACATATTTACCTACTCCCTTTTTCAGCTTCGGGGCATTTTCACCGAGTTTTTTTATCCCGGCAGTCAGCTTTTTCACACCGTCATTGACATACTTATTGATTCCTTTGGCAAGCTTTCCGGTACCGTTACTCAGCTTTTTCGCGCCGTTTTCCACATCATTGGCGCCGTCATCCAGCTTTTCAACGGCATCATCTAATTCTTCGATCTTGTCGTCTATCTCATCCATGTCAATAATCGAATCTTCATCATCGTCACCGATGATCGAATTGAGCAGGTTAGCGCTCGCCAGAGTAAACGTATTCTTCATCTCAAAATCTGTCGTATCACAGGTTATGACGATCTCATCCTTGATCTTGTCACCGATCTTGTCTTTCATTTTCTTGCTGAGATTCAGGCTGTCCATAAGTCCCGGCATACCCACGCAAATAACGATGCTCTTGGATCCGTCATCTATGACCTTGCCACCGTCATCCAGATTCACATTCGAGAAATGCTCATTGCTGAGTATCAAACCCGTAGCCATGAGAAACGGAGTCACGATCTTGGTGTCTTTGCCGTTAATATTTTCAATTTTCCCGGTTTTATTCTCATAACCGACCGTGATCTTGAGTTTGCCGCTTTTTCCCACTAAATCCTGCGCAGACATCTCCGTCCCGTCTAACTCATATTTGATATTCACTGAAACCGGCAGTTCTTTTTCAGTCTTGCCCTGATAAAAAATATCAGCGCCGTTCAGGTTCCATGTCAGATTCTGTCCGCTCTGGTCGAACTCCTCATCGCCCTTGACATTTTTGATATCAGTCAGATCCGACACATCCTTCAGTGTTCCGGTCTCTGCGCCTGCCCCCTGTAATTGATCCGAAACCGTGATGCTCTTGGTCGAGCCGTCCGGATTGGCGATCACATACACGGATTCAATCTTCTTTACCTGAGCGTAACCGGTAACCGGCGTAGCCAGAGCCAGTCCCAGGCTCACCGCCAGCACTCCGCACAACATGCGTCTGATAGTTTTTTTCATCTCATTTCCTCCTTGTTTACATCACTATAGTTACCAATCAATCTTTCGCATACTCCACGTCAGCTTGCATATCAACTTATCAAAAACCATCAACATCGACGGCAGGAACAGAATTACGCAAACCGTACTGATCGCTGCACCACGCGCCAGCATCGAACAGATAGAATCGATCAGGTCAATATTCGTAACCACTGCCACGCCAAACGTCGCAGCAAACAGTATGAGTCCCGAGGTCAGTATCGACTTCACGGAAGTGTGATGCGCGATCGCCACAGCCTCGTGCTTGCTTTTGTGCCTCTCCAGTCGTTCCTTCTGGTATCGGCTCGTCATCAGAATCGCATAATCAACCGTCGAGCCGAGCTGGATCGTACCTATAACGATACTTGCGACAAACGAGACATCGTCCCCCATATAGAACGGGAGCCCCATGTTTATCAGTATCGCGACCTCGATAACAGCCACGAGAATAACCGGCAGGATCAACGACCGGAAGGTAAACATAATGATCAGGAAAATGAATCCTATAGACACGATATTGACATTCCTGATATCCACTATCGTCGTTTCCCGCAAATCCGTGGTCAGCGGAGCCTCACCGATGATCATGGCGCGCTCATCATAACCCTTAATAATATCATTTATCTCGCCTACCTGTTCATTAACCTCGTCAGTTGACGTCCTGAAATTCGAACAGATAAACTCAATCTCGTGCTCGTCACCCGACAGCTTTTCACGCAGCCTGTCAGGTATCATATCCTCAGGCAGCTTCTCGCCTACGATTGAACTGATACCTAACACCCATTTGACGCCGTCTACTTTTTTGATCTTGTCATTGATCTCCTTTTTCGTCTTGCTCTCCATATCCTTCGGCAGCATGAGGATATGCATGTTATTCATATGAAAATCCTCATCGAGCTTTTTATTCGCGATAGCCGACGGCAGATCCTGCGGCAATGAATCCGCGATGCCGTAGGTCGTGTGGTAATTCGCGTTTCCGTACCACGCAATAGGCAGAATCACGAGAAAAAGTATAAAAAGCACGAGCCATCCCTTGTGGATAACCTTGGATGTCCGTCTGAACGACGGCATAAAACTCCGATGCGAGGTTTTCTCTATCGCCTTGTCACAGCACAGCACAAGCGCCGGCAAAAACGTTATGCAGACGATTACGCCCATCACAACGCCCTTCGCCATGACAATACCCATATCCAGGCCGAGTCCGAACGTCATAAAACACAGTGCTAAAAATCCCGCAATGGTCGTAATTGAACTGGAGGTAACGCTCTTCAATGTATTTGAAATAGCGTGTGCCATTGCCCGCTGGTTGTCGCCGGGGTACTTTTCCTTGCATTCGCGGTAACTCTCCAATAAAAAGATGGAATAGTCCATCGTGACGCCGAGCTGCAATATAGCCGCGATAGCCTGCGTCAGATAGGAAATCTGCCCCATAAAGATATTGGTGCCCATGTTGTAAACCACTGCAACTCCGATTCCGCCGAGGAAAATCACACCCGTTATTAAAGAATCTGTCGTTATCAGCAGGATGATAAGCGTCAAAGCCACTGCAACCAATACATAAATCGGCATCTCGTTGAGAGCCAGGCTCTTTATATCAGTTACGATTGCCGACATTCCGCTGACGAAGGCCCTGCCCGATACCACGTTACGTATATTCTGTACGGCCTCCATCGTCGATTCAGTTGATGTCGTATTGTCGAACAACGCGATCATCATAGTTGCATTATCCGTAAAAAGCGCATTCCGGAGTTCATCAGGCAGCATTTCCACGGGAACCGTGATGTCGAGCGCATCATCATACCATAAAACCTGCTCTACATGATCAACCTGTTCGATCTCCTTTTTCAGCTTCTGAACATCCTTGTTATCCATGTTCTCAACAATAACCATCGAGAACGCGCCCATCCCGAACTCATCCACCATGATGTCCTGTCCGTAAACCGTTTCCAGCGATTTCGGAAGGTAACTGAGAACATCATAATTGATCTTGGTCGAGATATAACCGATCCCTGTCGGGATCAGCAGAAGTATCGCGAACAGGATGATCAATTTTCTGTGCTTCGCGATAAATCTACCATACTTAACACCCACTTGCTTTTCCTCCTGTCTTTTGACTAAAATGGACCAAAATGAACAACGGTCATTTTTCATGATATTGGTAGTCTATCACAAAAATGACCATTGGTCAATACCTAATTTGATTTTTTTCAGCACCCGTCAGAGTTTCCAAATATCTTTGTTATACTCTTCGATTGTCCTGTCAGACGAGAAAAAGCCCGCATTTGCGATATTTGTAATCATTTTCTTCGCCCAGCCGCGTCGATCCTCATAATCTGCAATCGCTCTCTCCCTAGTTGCACAATAACTGTCAAAATCCGGGAATGTCATGAACCAATCCTTGGACAAAAGTTCATTATATAAACGTCCCAACTGCTTTTTATCACCAATCTTCAGCATTGGTTTACATACGATGAAATCTACACACTCCTTGAGCACAGGGTTCTTCCCATAGTAATCGATAGACCGGTAATCACCACGCGCGTAGCGGTCAATAACAGTCTGGGAATCCTCTCCGAATATGTAAATATTGTCATCCCCGACCAGTTCGTGAATCTCAACATTCGCGCCGTCCTCGGTTCCGAGAGTAACCGCTCCGTTCAGCATGAATTTCATGTTTCCGGTTCCACTTGCCTCCTGACTTGCGAGAGATATCTGCTCCGAGATGTCACATGCAGGTATAACGCGCTCGGCTAACGTAACATTGTAGTTCTCCAACATGATCACCTGCAGATACGGACGAACCTCCTTGTCCTTCTCGATCAGTTTCTGCAGACACAGAATCAGATGAATGATGTCCTTGGCAATGGTATATGCCGGTGCCGCCTTGGCCCCGAAAATAACAGTAAGTTTGCGCCCCGGCTTTTTCCCGCGCTTGATCTCGAGGTATTTCCTGATAACATAGAGACAGTTGAGCTGCTGCCTCTTGTATTCATGCAAACGTTTTACCTGAATGTCGAAAATCGAATTAGGATCCACATCCACGCGCATAGTGTGACGTAGATAGTACACAAGCTCGAGCTTCTTTTTGCGTTTGATCTCAAGGATCTTTTTCATCGTGCGATCCTCATTCACGTGATCCATGAGCTTTTTCAGTTCGGTTGCGTCCTTTTTGTAACCCGTTCCTATCAACTCATCAAGAAAATGAGTAAGTGGTCTGTTGCATTCAATCAGCCAGCGTCTGAACGTGATTCCGTTAGTCTTGTTATTGAATTTTTCCGGATATATCTCATAAAAATCCTTGAGCTCGCTCTTTTTCAGGATCTCAGTATGCAATGCCGCAACACCGTTGATGCTGTGGCCGTAATGCATATCCATTTTAGCCATATGGATACGGTTCTCATTATCTATTATCGCCAACTCGGGTTTGTCATATTTCCCCGTCACGTCTTTGTTCAGGCGATCGATGATCGGCACTATCTGCGGCGCAACCTTCTGTATGAATTTCCTCGGCCATTTTTCTAATGCCTCAGCAAGAATTGTATGGTTGGTGTATGCGCATATTTCGGTGACGATTCCCGTTGCCTCCTCCCAGGTCATATCATCCTCCTCCATCAGGAGCCGAATCAGTTCGGGAATGACCATGGACGGATGCGTATCATTTATCTGTATCGCCACATAGTCGGCTAAATCATGTATATTGGAACCTCGTTCCCTTGCCTCCGCAAGAATCAGCTGCGCACCGGCACTGACCATGAAATACTGCTGATAAACGCGCAACAGGCGGCCTGCATCATCACTGTCATCCGGGTACAGAAAAAGTGTGAGATTTTTGCGCACATTCGACTTATCAAACTGAATGCCCTTCTCAATGATTGACGGATCGATCGAATCCATATCGAACAAGTGCAGACGGTTTGTCCTGTTCTCATAACCGGTGATCAGTATATCATACATGACCGCGTTAACCTGAAATCCACCGAAGCTCACAGGGAATTTGCGGACACTCCTGCCCAAAACCGACCGTTTCTCACGCCATGCGTTCGGGTACTCCATCTGGCGGTTGCGTTTGAATTTCTGATAAAACAGGCCTTCATGGTAGCAAAGTCCGATACCGTCACCGGGTAGCCCCAATGTAGCTATTGAGTCGAGAAAACATGCAGCCAACCGACCGAGTCCGCCGTTTCCGAGTGACGGTTCCGGCTCACGCTCGAGGATATTGGCCAACGATTTTCCCTTTATGCGCAATTCTTTGCGCACCTCACTCCACAATCCGAGATTGATCAGGTTGTTTCCGATCAGGCGGCCGATGAGAAATTCCGCAGAGATATAGTAGAGCTTCTTTTTCTCTTTTTTCAGGTCAACCTCCTTTTTCTTCGCCTCGCGCTTGACCAAATGCAACAGGGCGATATATACCTCTTCGTCCGTACACTTGTTGATGTCTCTCTTAAAAAGCTTCTGACAAATCTCACTTACCATTGTAAAAATCCTCCTCTAATACTATGCAAATCCGGTTGGCTACTCTTACCTTGCAGAATTGTCTGACCGATATTGTCCGGTCAACGAATAGTCCAACACAACAAACCGATTATACCACACTTTTTCATTCTCTGCAACGATAAAAAGAAAAAACTCACGCGCAAAAATATCTTGCAAAATTCTGAAAAAAGAGTATAGTTATACTTAACGCAAAAATCATTGCGCATATACGAACAAGGAGTAGAGCGATGGGATTATTTAACTTGTTTCATACCCCGGAACAGCGACACGGCCTGAACATCATCATAGTCGGTTGCGGAACTGTCGGCGCAACACTGGTTGAGCGTCTCTCCAAGGAGGGACATGACATCACGATCATCGATAAGGATCGGGCGCGTGTTAATGAAATAGCCAACTACTATGACGTTATGGGAATTATCGGTAACGGTGCCCGTTATGGAATCCTAATGGATGCCGGCATCCAGCAGGCAGATGTTTTTATTGCCGTAGCCGAGGACGACGAACTGAACCTGCTCTGCTGCTCTGTTGCCAGCAAGGTCAGCAAATGCGCGACCTTCGCACGTGTCCACACTCCTGACTACTCCTCGGAAGCACAGTATTTCCGTGAGAAACTGGGATTGACCATGATAATTAATCCCGAACTGTCTACCGCTATGGAAACCGCGAGACTTCTCTATCAGCCTAACGCTCTGGAGGTCAATCCGTTTGCGCACGGGCGCGCCGAAATGGTCAAATTTGAGGTCTACGACGACAACCCTTTAGTAGGCAAAACCATAGCCGAGATTGGCTCAGAACTCCCCCATGACCTTCTGATCACTGTTATCGAACGCGACGACGAGGTCATTATCCCCAAGGGTTTTGACCACATCGAGGTCGGCGATCAGGTTTCGTTTGTCTCATCAAAAGAGCATGTGCGTGACTTTTTCGAATACATTGGATTTGACTCCAGGCAGGTCTCCGACTGCATGATCATAGGTGGCGGAACCTCCGCATATTACCTTGCAAACCAGTTGATCGATATGGGCATTGAAGTCAAGATCATTGAGCAGAACCGCGCGCGCTGTGAGGAACTCAGCATTCTTCTACCCAAAGCAATTATTATACACGGCGACGGAACCTCTGAGGAACTCCTGCACGAGGAGAATATCAGACATGTTGAAAGTTTCATACCATTGACCGGAGTGGATGAGGAGAATATACTGCTTGCTCTTCACGCCATGAATGTCAACGACGATGTTAAGGTTGTAACCAAAATCAATCGCGTCAACTACCGCGATGTTATCCGCGGAATGGATCTCGGATCGGTCATCTACCCACGCTACATAATAGCAGAAGCGATAATCTCATATGTTCGCGGGCTGATGAACTCCAAGGGCAGCAACGTCGAAACCCTCTATCACATGTTTAACGACCGTGTTGAGGCCGTTGAATTCACGATTACTGAGGATTCACCGATAACAGAGGTTTACCTGAAGGATCTCAAGATCAGGAAAAATGTTTTGATCGCGACAATCAATCGCAAAGGAAGTATTAAAATCCCTTCCGGTCGCGACAGAATCCATGTCGGGGATTCCGTGATGATAGTCACGACCAATCTCGGATACGACAATATAAATCAGATACTTGAGAAATAGAAGGTGTGAATAAATGAACTATTCTATAATCAGATATGTGGTCGGGTACGTGCTTGGCATCGAGGGTGTGCTGATGCTGATGCCGGTCGTTGTCGACTTTATATATGGCGAAGGCAAATGGTACTATTTCCTCATCTCCGCCTCTCTTTGTCTGATCACCGGTCTGATGCTGACTCGCCGCAAGCCGAAATCAAATGTGTTTTATCTCAAGGAGGGCTGTGTCTCAACCGCTCTCTCGTGGATCGGATTGAGTATTTTCGGTGCTCTGCCCTTTTTCCTGAGTGATGAGATACCATCGTTTATCAACGCCATATTTGAAGTCGTTTCCGGATTCACCACCACAGGTGCATCTATTCTCAGTGATCTGAGCACGCTCTCCCATGCATCCCTGTTCTGGCGCTCATTTACGCACTGGATCGGAGGCATGGGTGTTCTCGTATTCCTGATGGCGATCCTGCCGATGACCGGTGGCTCTACTATCAACCTGATGCGCGCCGAATCTCCGGGGCCTGATGTAGGCAAGCTCGCTCCCCACATGAAGGAAACCGCCCGTATTCTTTATTTCATATACATGGGGCTGACCGGCTCCATGATCCTGATTCTTTTGTGTACAGGGATGCCAGTTTTTGACGCGTTCACAATGTCGTTTGGAACCGCCGGAACCGGTGGTTTCGCGGTACGCAACAGCGGTCTGGCGGACTACACAATCCTGCAACAGAACATCATTATCGTGTTCATGATTCTGTTCGGTGTAAACTTCAACGCTTTTTACTATATTATTTACCGTAAATTCAAAAAAGCATGGCAGATGGAGGAGGTACGCGCCTATTTCATCATAATCATATCCGCAATAACCATAATTACGATAAATATTATCAATATGTGCTCAGGTTTCTGGGATGCGGTTCAGAAAGCCTCATTTCAGGTCGGCTCCATCATGACGACTACCGGATTTTCCAACGCTGATTTCGACCAATGGCCCTCTCTGTCCAAATACATCCTGATCCTGCTGATGTTCCTTGGTGCCTGTGCCGGTTCCACAGGCGGCGGGCTGAAAGTTTCCCGCGCCATCATGCTCGTAAAGAGCGTTATCAAGGAGATTATCTCCTACATTCACCCGAAAACCATCCGCAAGATCAAATTTGACGGCACTCCGCTAACCCACGAGACAGTTCGCTCGACAACGGTTTACTTTTTAGCGTACATCGCGCTGTTCATTGTCTCTTTGTTCCTCGTCTCACTGGATGGTCATGATTTCGAGACCAATTTCACCGGCGTTGCCGCTACTATGAACAACATAGGTCCCGGTCTCAGCGGCGTCGGGCCGACGAGGAATTTTGATTTCTTCTCTCCTCTTTCCAAAATAGTGATGATTTTCGACATGCTGGCGGGACGTCTCGAGCTGTTCCCGATGCTCATTCTGTTTTATCCGAAAATCTGGATTGAGGACATCACTCATCTCCACCACCACATTCACGGTCACAATAACTATCACAACCATCGCAAACATCGTATGGCTAAATTAGAGAGAAAGTCAAAGTAGTAACTTGTCGAAACAGTAATCGACACAGGCTCTTGGGTTTGGTAAGTTTAGATGTAAATATGAACATTTGAACAAATGTAAAAATTTCTCTTGACATTTTCGTATGTCAGGTGTAATATTATATAAGGTTAGCCATTGCTAATTACTGTGAGTCATCTGAAAGGAGATTCTTATGTTTATCGAAATTAATGACCTGCATAAAAGCTTTGGGACAGGTGAAACGTGCGTCGAGGTTTTAAAAGGAATCACTTTTTCTATTGAAAAGGGAGATATTTGCGTGCTGTTAGGGCCGTCCGGTTCCGGCAAATCAACACTTCTCAACATCATAGGCGGCATAGACGATGCCGATTCCGGTTTTGTTTCAATTAATGGTGAGAAAACCATAGACATGAATGAAAAAGCACTGACCGCCTACCGGCGCAATCATTTGGGATATATTTTTCAGATGTACAACCTGATACCCAACCTGAATGTCAAGGAGAATATCGAGGTCGGCGCGTATCTCAGTGAAAAACCGCTTGATATTGATGACTTGCTGAATACACTGGGGCTGTATGAACACAGATACAAACTACCCAATCAATTATCCGGAGGGCAGCAACAGCGCACCTCAATCGGGCGGGCGATAGTGAAAAATCCGGATATTCTTCTATGCGACGAACCGACAGGCGCATTGGATTACAACACATCCAAGGAAATCCTTGCGCTGATTGAGGAGGTAAATCAAAAATACGGCAACACCGTCATAATGGTAACGCACAATGACGCGATCAAACAAATGGCAGATCGTGTGATTCGCCTCCGGGACGGCAAAATCCGGCATAATGACAAAAATGAAACCAAAATTGCCGCCATGGAGCTTGACTGGTAAAGGATCGATCCCATTGGTATCCGCATATAAATAACAACACACAGCATGTATAATACAGAGGATTTTAAAATGAAAAAGCCCTTGATGAAACGAATCCCGCGCGAATTAAAAGGCGAGTTGGGAAAATACATAGTGATCTTTTTGTTCATGATTTTGGTGATCGGATTTATCTCCGGTTTTTTAGTTGCGTCAAAATCCATGATCACTGCTTATGATGAAAGCTTTGAAAAATACAATGTGGAGTGGGGGCATTTCATAACAAAGGACGAACCCGGAGCAGCTGCGATCGACGGAATTGCCGAGGATGCTGATGTTATCGTAACCGAGCAGTTTTTCGTTGAGCCGGTAGTATCCGCTCTCCACACAAAAGATGATACTTCAACCTCGAACAACTCCGCTGTCACCGGAACAGGCAGTGACGGCCGGCAACTCTCCGGCACCTCGACACTCAGACTTTTTAAAAAGAGAACTGATATCAACATCGAATGCCTGATGGAAGGCGAATTCCCACAGACCGATGACGAGGTTGCTATCGATCGCATGTACGCCGACAACAACAACTACTCAGTAGGCGACACACTGCTTGTGAACAGGCGCGAGATGAAAATCTCCGGATTAGTTGCACTGTCGGATTATTCCGCGCTGTTTTCAAGCAACAGTGACATGATGTTTGATTCCATTATGTTCGGTGTGGGTGTAGTCACCGACAAAGGGTTTAAAGAGCTGGAAGCTGACGGATTGAAGGTAAATTATGAATATGCGTGGGTCTATCACCGTGACCCCGCCGACGATGACGAGGAAATCGACATGGCCGAGGATGTCATGAAAACTGCTGTAGGTTACGTTACACTTGATGATTTCCTCCCCCGTTACGCCAATCAGGCGATCAACTTCACCGGAACCGACTTCGGCGGCGATACAGTCCTGATGAAGGTTCTGCTGTATGTTCTGATTGCTGTCATGGCATTCGTATTCTCCATAACCATCAGACACACCATAGTACGGGAAGCCTCTGTTATAGGCACTCTCCGTGCCTCCGGCTACACACGCGGCGAAATCACTCGCCACTACATAGCACTTCCGGTCATTGTCACTCTCATATCCGCTCTGATCGGAAATATACTCGGATATACGGTTTTCAAAGATGTCGCGGCTGCTATGTATTACGGCAGTTATTCTCTGCCGACATTTACCGTGCTGTGGAATGCCGAGGCTTTTATCCTGACTACAGTCATTCCGGTAATCATCATGTTTCTCATCAATTATTTGTCCATCAAACGCGCATTACGGTTGTCTCCGTTGCGCTTTTTAAGACACGACCTTTCCAAGAAAAAGCGTTCTAAAGCGGCTCGTCTGCCACGAATCAGCTTTTTCGGTAGATTCCGTTTACGCATCATTCTGCAAAACTTTGGTAACTACGCAACATTGTTCATAGGAATCATGCTGGCAAACATTTTCCTGTTATTCGGTATGATGATGGGGCCGTTGCTTTCACATTATCAGGAGCAGGTAATCAAAACCATGCCCGCCAAGTACCAGTATATTCTGAAAACTCAGATAGAAACGAACTATCCGGATGCGGAAAAATTCTGCCTTTCCGCACTGGAATACTACCCGGATGGCATAAAAGATGACTCCCGCGAGGCATTCTCGGTTTACGGGATAGAAGATAATTCAGAATACATGAAATTTAGTCTTCCATCAGACGGAATAGCAATATCTGACGGGATACACGAAAAATACGGAATCAATATAGGAGACACTATAGAGCTTCATGAGGAATACGAAAAAGACTCCTACTCTCTAAAGGTAAGTTCCATAGTATCCTATCCAAGCAGTCTGTCAGTGTTTATGTCAAGACATGCCTTCAATGAGACTTTGAAACCCGAGATGGGCATCACCGACGTAATAAACGATACGGAAATGTTACTTCACCGTCTCGCGGAACCACCGGAATATGAATACTACAACGGCTACTTCAGTAACCAGAAACTAAACGATATAGATGACAAATATGTTCAGACCATAATAACCGAGAGCGACATGACCAAGCTGTCACGCCAGCTGGATGTATCCATGGGCGAGCTTTTCGAGTTGTGGAACGTGTTTTCCATAATCCTGTTCGCTTTACTGATATACCTGCTGACCAAACTCGTCCTGGAACGAAACACTACATCGATCTCCATGGTAAAGATACTCGGCTACCGCGACAGCGAGGTGGGACGACTCTATCTGATGGCAACAACATGGGTTGTCGTACTGTCCATCGCGTTCAGCTTTTTAATCGTGACACCGGTAATCATATGGCTTTACCACATATTTATGATGAAAATGAGCGGCTGGCTGACAATCTGGATCAACTGGGATACCTATCTCAAAATGTTCCTGCTGGGCCTCGTCGCCTACGGGCTTGTTGCGTTGTTGCAATATCTCAAGATCCGCAAAATCCCGATGGATGAGGCGCTCAAGAATGTGGAATAGTTCAATATATAAGTTAAAATCCGAGAAATTCTGTGTCACATGATAATAAACTAAGAGAATCCATATTGCCATTATTGCGAGGGGCATTCCCCCGAAGTGGAGACCGACGAGGAACGAGGAGGTCGTGAACGTGCCCCGAGCGGCAATGGCAATATGGATTCTCGACATTATAGTTATTAATTACTTATTAAGCAACTCCTCCGCGAGCGCCTCCATGAGAGGGATATCTGTGGGCTTCATCTTGGATTTAATGGATACCGTAGCATCGCAGATAGTCATATCCTTCATACCCTCGATGATCTCACGCATCTTTTTGCCGGCAACCGGCGCCCAGCTTCCATTGTCCATTATCGCAACCTTTTTGTTCCGGAATCCCTTGTGTCCGAGCCTGTATAAAAAGTTCTCCATCGTGGGGAACAAACCGCCGTCATACGTAGCAGAAGCCAGCACAATCTTGTCGTAGCGGAACGCATCTTCAACCGCCTCAGCGATATCCTCTCTGGCGAGATCCGAAATAACGACTTTTTTCGCGCCTTTTTCCGTCAATATCTCGCCCAGTTTCTCCGCAGCCTTTCCCGTGTTGCCGTGTATCGAAGTGTATGCAATAAACACTCCGTCATCCTCAGGTTCATACGCCGACCAAATTTGATATTTATTGATATAGTAGGATAAATCCTCCTGATCAGGCAAAATCGGACCATGAAGTGCACAGATCTTCTCTATTTCAAGACCTGCAGCCTTTTTCAATAATGCCTGTGCCTGAGCCCCATACTTTCCGACTATATTGAAATAATATCTCCTGGCCTCACATGCCCAATCCTCATCTGTGTCCAAAGTTCCGAACTTTCCGAACGCATCAGCAGAAAAAAGTATCTTTTCGCTAGATTCATAAGTAACCATGACCTCCGGCCAATGAACCATGGGTGCCATCACGAAATTCAATGTATGACTACCCAGAGAAAGTGTATCGCCCTCTCCGACGCTCTGGATTTTCTCACTATAATCTTTATCAGTAAACTGCCCAAACATTCCTGCAGATTTTGTGCTTGTTACAATAGTTAAATCTGGATATTTTTCCAAAACCGCTTCTATCGAACCGCTGTGATCAGGTTCCAAATGCTGCACAATCAGATAGTCAGGTTTGCGTTCTCCCAATTCGGTTTCGAGATTACCCAACCACTCATCCGTCTTCCTGGCGTCCACGGTATCCATGATCGCCACCTTCTCATCCAGTATCAGATATGAGTTATACGCCATACCATTCGGGACAATGTACTGACTCTCAAAAAGGTCAAGGTCATAATCGTTCACACCTATGTAACGAATCGTTTCAGAAACAGTATTTTTGCTCATTTTATTACCTCCTGTTTTAATAAATAATTGTATCGTGTCTTGACTTGTCTGATGCTACTAAAAATACATATTAGGTTAAATAATTTAGATAATGCCGTATTTTTCAGTATCCACCCCATGGTCGAAAAACTTGTTTCATAATATAACTATTCAAATTATTCCACTCTGATCAGCAAGCAACCATGCCCCGGGATATCCTCTGTTGATCGAATATTAATCTCGGCATTTTTCCACAGATCAATTGCCAGTCCATCCTTTTTGCTAACGAATGGCTTGGGGCAAATCGACGTCGATCCACCCGAAATATTAAATATGGCTATATATTCTGCGTCATCGTACCTGTCTCTCGCACGCCATACGATCACATCATGATCCCTGTATGCTTCTCTGGCTCCTGTTGACACCTCTGTCAAGCGCAAAGCAGACACATTGGTAAGCAGGTTCAGTGTCTCTTGGTCCAACTTGGTAAGGTCTGAACCTATCATCAGCGGAGACCTGAAAATACTCCACAAAGTAAGTAAAGTTTTCTCCTCATCAATTGTGAAATTAGTTCTTCGATCATCTCCGAAGCCAATTCCTATGCGTCCGATCGGCAACATGTCGCAATCAGGAAAACCATCATCCGATGCCTTCCCCTGCCAGTTTTTACATACATCAAACATACGTCTCAGATTATCCCAGCTGTCCCAGAAAGCATCTGAAATACGCCATGATTCCGCGTTTACGCGATAAAAATCGCATTCTTCTATCGGTGCCGGTCCCGGCGCTATTGATAAAACAATATCACGTGAGCATTTTTCGATGGCCTGATGGATCATTTCTAACTCTGCACGCACTTTTTCCGCATCAGAGCGGCATATATCATCACACTTGATGAAATCGACTCCCCACTCCGAATACAATTCCATGACAGAGTCATAATACTCCTGTGCTCCCGGCTTAGTCGGATCGACTCCGTACATATCCGGGTTCCATTCGCAAATGGAATAAGGATCAGCTATCTGGTCAGCAGTAATCTCCGTATTCCAAAGCTTACTGTGGGAGTGAGCGGCAATACGCGGAATTCCCCGCATCATATGGATCCCGAATTTCAACCCCAATCCATGCACATAACTTGCCAGAGGTCCAAACCCGGCGCCGGCTGCCGCAGAAGGATATTTCTGCAAACACGGACACGCCCGCGAATAATCATCCACTTCCATCCGCCCAAAAGGAACAAATATCTGCCCGTCCGGTTGCGGCTGATTGGTGTATGAATACCATTCCACATCTACAACTATATACTCCCATCCGAAATCCTTGAGATTTTCTGCCATGAAATCAGCGTTTGCCTTAACCTGCGCCTCATTCGCGCTCACGCCGTAGCAATCAAAACTATTCCAACCCATCGGCGGCCGAATCAACTGCATACGCATCCTCCCTTCATTTTACGTGGCAAAATCGATAATTACTAACAATACTATACAACATATTGTACCAAAAATCCGAATAAAAAGCAATAGAAAAATGCCACCGTCAGTTACCATTCAGTGTTGAATAATAACCGAGAGTGGCATTCCATAATCTTGTACCATGCTGTTCGTTGCCGTCACTCATTCGCGCACACGCAACAAATCTGTCCATTACGCGTTAACGCGCTCCGCACAAACTCATTCAGCAAACAGCGGCGTACTGAGATATCTGTCGCCCGTATCCGGGAATATAACAACTATTGTTTTACCTTTGTTCTCAGGACGTTTTGCAACCTCAGTGGCTGCCCACAGAGCCGCTCCGGCAGAAATACCCGTAAACACACCGTCTGTACGAACAATTTCACCTCCTGTTGCAAATGCATCCTCGTTTTCAACAGTGATAATCTCATCATACACACCGGTATCCAGTGTATCCGGAACAAACCCTGCGCCGATTCCCTGAATCTTGTGTGCGCCGCTCTCTCCCTTTGACAGAACAGGGGACGACGCCGGCTCAACTGCTACAACCTTAACATCCGGCTTTTTCTCCTTGAGATATTTTCCAACACCTGTGATCGTTCCTCCGGTTCCGATACCTGCAACAAAAATATCCACGTTACCGTCGGTCTGATCCCAAATTTCAGGTCCGGTTGTCTCATAATGGGCCTTCGGATTGAGCTGATTGACAAACTGCCCCGGGATAAAACTTCCCGGCAATTCCTTTGCGAGCTCGTCCGCCTTCGCTATAGCTCCCTTCCTACCCTGGGATCCATCCGTCAGCACCAGCTCAGCCCCATATGCCTTCATCATATTTCTTCTCTCCACACTCATGGTCTCCGGCATCGTTATGATAATGCGGATACCGAGTGCTGCCGCGATAGCAGACAATCCTATTCCGGTATTTCCGCTAGTCGGCTCAATGATCACCGAGTCCTTGTTTATCTTACCGGTTTCATATGCATCCAGAAGGATTTTTTTCGCAATCCTGTCCTTAACACTGCCGGCCGGATTAAACGCCTCCAACTTGGCAAGGATGGTGGCCTCCAATCCTTTTTCCTTCTCATAGTTAGCCAATTCGAGAATCGGCGTATTTCCAACTAAATCCGTAATACTCTTATATATTGCCATTGTTTTTCCCTCCTACTGATCTTGTATAATTATCTGTTTGAACCCATCCGGTTGCCGTGACCATAGCTCTCAGGACAACACTCCGGCAGACTGTTTTGTATCGAAAACCATATTTCTATGCGGCATCGCGGAATCCCTCCCGCGCCGCCATGCTCTTTGATTTTTCTCATTATCTCACCGCCTTAAACGCCTCTTCGAGATCCTCTATGATATCGTCAATGTGCTCGGTTCCTATAGAAAGCCTGATCGTATTCTTACGAATTCCAACTTCCTCCAACTCATCATCTGTCATCTGGCTATGTGTAGTGCTTGCAGGATGAATAACGAGCGATTTCACATCGGCAACATTTGCAAGCAATGAGAACACCTCGAGATTATCGATAAAATCACGTGCAGTCCTCTCATCTCCTTTGATTTCAAATGTGAATATCGAACCCCCGCCATTCGGGAAATACTTTTTATACAATTCCTTCTCACGCGGATCATCAGACACCGACGGGTGGTGAACTGCCTCCACCTGAGGATGATTGTTCAGGTACTCAACCACCTTCAGAGAGTTCTCGACATGACGCTCTACCCTTAACGACAATGTCTCTAATCCCTGCAGGAAAAAGAATGCATGGAACGGTGACAAGGTCGCACCGGTATCACGCAACAGGATTGCGCGAATCTTGGTAACAAAAGCGGCCGGACCGACAGCCTCTGTAAAACTGATCCCATGATAACTGGGGTTTGGCTTGGTGAGAGAATCGAATCTTCCGCTCGCAGCCCAGTCAAATTTACCACTGTCTACTATCACGCCACCTATCGTTGTTCCGTGGCCTCCGATAAACTTGGTGGCCGAATGAACTACGATATCCGCGCCCCACTCGATCGGACGCACCAGATACGGCGTAGCAAATGTATTGTCAATCACAAGCGGGATCCCGTGTGAATGTGCAATCTTTGCAATAGCCTCAATATCAACGACATCAGAGCGCGGATTTCCGAGTGTCTCGATAAAGAATGCTTTGGTTTCAGGACGAACCGCTTTTTCAAAAGCATCCAGGTCATCTGCCGGAACAAACGTTGTGTTAATGCCGTAATTCGGCAGAGTGTGTTCAAACAAGTTGTATGTTCCGCCGTAAATATTCGAAGCTGATACTACATGACCGCCTCCCTCACCAAGCGTCTGGATTGTGTAACTGATCGCTGCAGCGCCACTGGCCACGCCGAGCGCCGCTACACCGCCCTCCAGCGCAGCAACTCGTTTCTCAAATACATCCTGCGTAGGATTTGTCAGACGGCCATATATATTTCCCGCATCCGCCAGCCCAAAACGTGCCTCGGCATGATCCGAATTATGGAATACATACGAACTCGTCTGATAGATCGGAACAGCCCTGGAATCCGTTACCGGATCAGCCTCTTCCTGTCCGACATGCAACTGCAGTGTCTCAAAATGTAAATTTCTGTCCTTGTACTCTTTCTTACTCATTTCTATCACCCTCCTGTTTTCGATTAGATTTTTCTCTTTCGACCTTTTCGGAAATACATTTCATGAACCATCACAGTATTCATCCAATATAAATACAGGAATTAATTAATTTGCACTCATTATGTGAGTGATTTGTATTTCCTATTTTTCCTATTAAGTCGATAGGAATTATTGACTATGGCGATATCATACATCATATTTATTTCTTTGTCAAGTACTTTTTTCAATTTTTTAAAAATTCCTGTATGATTTTTTTCTTGACGAACCTTTAACGGTTTTTCGGTATTCTACTTAAATAGAATAGTTGCCACTCCTCGCAAGCTGCCAATCCTTCAGATCCTCCAGCCGAATATTATCCACCACTCCGCTTATGGCTTCGTCAAGCTTTTTCCACAGTATCGCCGTCGCACATTGATCCCTTCTTGGGCAATCAAACGACCCCTCATCAACGCAATCAACCGGCGACAACGGTCCCTCAGTCAGCCTCAATATCTCCCCTACCGTGTAATCCTTAGGGCTTCTGGCTAACTGATATCCACCTTGCGGACCCCTGTGGCTTCTCACAAACCCGGCCTTGTTTAACGTGGAGATTATCTGTTCCAGATACTTATCTGATATATTCTGTTTCTCCGCAATCTCGCGTATCCTTACCGGCTTACCGCTGTCACTCATCGCGAGATCGAGCATCAAACGCAGCGCATATCTTCCTTTTGTAGATATTTTCATCGCAACCTCCTGTCTCATCAGTTAAATCATTTCAGAACGTAATATAACTCCTTTTCCGATACCATTATTCATTCCAAAATACAAACCAATGTTCTTATTTTATTTCCTACTATTCTTATATGATATACTCGGTTTTAGTCAATGTCAAGTCTTTTATTTAAAAAAATCAGATTCACTGATAAAAAAAAGCAAAACTATCGAAAACATCCTTCAATAGTTTTGCATCCGATCACTATGTTAAATAGTAACTAATGAAAAAAGAATAACAAGTCCGCCGAAACGTGAAGAAATCTGCTCATACGCGATTATTCTGTTTCAGTATAACTCTCCTGCGGGATCTTCCTGGCTACAACGACAAACCGTCCCTCATCAACATGATACGCGCATGTTACGAGAGAAAGCAGCTGTTCCCCATACTCCGGCTTGATATCTATTTTATATAGAGAAAGCTTCTGAACCCCGTCAACATACTCTTCATATCGTTTTTTTGACAAATGGCCTATGTAATCATAGTACTTAAACGCATCAGAATTCACAGGAAACACCTGTGACCTGAATACTGATATTATCTCATAATCTCCCTGTTCATACAGCGTATCAAAATGAATGATCTTGTGTTTTTTATAGAAACTCTCGTTTTCATAATCCATCAGGTGCGCAAACATCATCCCACTTCTCATATGGTGGCCGTAGATCAGCAGATTCTGGTTCGGATCATCCGGATCACACGCAGCATCGAGGAACGGCATACCGTTCGAATCATCCTTTTTATCGAAATTTCTGTGGAGGTAATACTCGTTATCATCGGGAGTATACATTACCGGATAGTTTATCGGAGTGTCATCAACCTTTACCCAGCCAATAACATCGTTGTTTTTCTTGTATAATTTCTTGTACTTTTTCAAAACGCTCTTTTTCTCGCCTGAAGGAGCGATAATCTCTATGGGTTCAGAGACATCCGAGGCGTCATCAGGCTCACTCTCCGACTCCTCAACCAATTCTTCCAGGGCTTCTATCTCATCACCGGCCTGTTTTGCATCCCAATAGTAACTAAACAGATACCACCCACATCCGATAAAAATGAGAGCAAACACGACAATCAGTATATTCAGTACCACTTTTTTCATACGCATTTATCTCCACAACGCCCTTATCAAATCGCAATATCCAACATTTTGATTCCGTTTCAATTCGAAACTTCACCCGGTAATCCGACCGATTCTCACTATCTATGACAGATCTCTCCTCATAGGCGTAAATCTTATACCGTCTCGTGTTTCCTCCGGTCCGAGAGCCCTAAAACCTACAGCCTTATAGAAACCTACTGCGTACGGAGAGGAATTCACGGTAACAGCAGGCACCTCCGGTCCGGAATTACGTATCTCAGATACCACAACACGAACCAGACGACCGGCAACGCCTAGATGATGAAATTTTCCCCGTACAAACAACAAACTGATATGTTGCACCGGGCGAATGGCAATCACGCCGATCAAATATGAGTTTTGATAACAACCCCAGAACTTCATTTCGCCCGTTTCTACTCTTTCAAGCATTGAATTGTACTCTATAAAGTGCTGAAAAGTCTTTACACCCATATCCTCATAATCAGGGGCCTCATACTCCTCAAAAACCTCCCAGACCAGATCAAGCGCCTCACGCAAATGATCCCTGCCCAGTTTACAAATCTGCATATCAAAACCAACCCCCATAGCAAGCTGCTCGCCGTACATTAATTCCAAATCAAACCCCTGATCAGCACGCTTCAGCTCACTGCTTCAAGAGTCTCCCTGATTGCCTTAATGAATCCCTCACTATTCAGAACCGTAACGTTCTTCATTGATGTTATGAGAGCCAGATCCTTTGTCATTTTCCCAGACTCAATAGTTGACAGAGTTGCCCGTTCCAACTCATCAGCAAAACTACACAATTCCGAAATACCATCGAGCTCGCCTCGCTTTTTCAGGGCACCCGTCCACGCAAAGATAGTCGCAACCGAGTTTGTTGATGTCTCTTCTCCCTGCAGGTGTTTATAGTAATGGCGCTGCACTGTTCCATGAGCTGCCTCATACTCATACACTCCGGACGGCGAAACAAGCACCGATGTCATCATCGCAAGCGATCCGCATGCAGAAGAAACCATATCACTCATGACATCACCGTCATAATTCTTGCATGCCCAGATAAAACCGCCCTTTGTCTTCATCACTCGCGCAACCGCATCATCTATTAATGTGTAGAAATACTCGAGCCCGTTTTCCTCAAAGCGATCCTTGTATTCACTGTCATAAACCTCCTGGAAAATATCCTTGAAACGGTGGTCGTAAACCTTGGATATTGTATCTTTGGTCGCGAACCAGAGATCCTGTTTGGTATCAAGTGCATAGTTGAAACATGATTTTGCAAAACTTAAAATAGACTTATCAGTATTATGAATTCCTTGTATAACTCCCGGACCATCAAACTCATGGATTGTCTGCCTGATCTCCTGGCCATCAACCCCAGTAAATACGAGCTCCGCCTTGCCTGCACCGGGAATTCTTGTTTCAACATTTTTATAGACATCCCCATAAGCATGACGGGCAAGCGTAATCGGTTTTTCCCAGTTTTTCACACAAGGATCGATGCCTTTTACACGAATCGGCGCTCTGAACACCGTCCCGTCAAGTATGGCTCTGATAGTCCCGTTCGGCGACTTCCACATCTCCTTCAAATCATACTCCTCTACTCTCGCTGCGTTCGGAGTAATCGTCGCGCATTTCACTGCAACTCCATATTTTTGCGTTGCCTTTGCGGAGTCGATTGTCACCTGATCATCTGTCTCATTCCTATGCTTTAGCCCCAAATCATAGTACTCTGTTTTCAAATCGATGTACGGCAGCAGCAATTCATCTTTTATCATCTGCCACAGTATTCTCGTCATCTCGTCCCCGTCCATCTCGACCAACGGGGTTTTCATCTCAATTTTACCCATTTTAAACTCCTCTCTCCTCATGAAAAATAAACAATCTCCTCCTCCGGCGGCTCTGCTTTTTTTATCTCATCCGCCCACAGAACCGGGTACATCTGCTGGTACTGGGGATTGAACTCCGGTTTCACATGCACCGAAACAGTTACCCACTCGTCTTTGTCAAGCAGTTCCGCCGCATCAGCATGACACAGAAAACCTATCTTTTGTATGTCATCAGCACAGCACGTCATCGCTGCGCGCGCCGGAACAAATGTCCCGCTCGGGAAATTATCCGACCTGTAAACCTGTCCCTTGAACGTTATGGTCTTATCCGTATAACGCTCCGGGTTTTCCGTTACATCTATATACCACAATCCGAAATCATCGTCCTCCAGAGTTATTTCCGAAGCGTTGATATCGTACGGCAACTCCTCCTCGATGTTATTCTCAACAGAACCGTCCTCAGCCTCGAACATTACCTGAGCCATGCGGTTAATGCCCTTGACTTTTCGACGCATCGACGGTTTGTCCATATCAGATGTACACCTGTTAAATATAACCAGATCTGCCATCTGAAAATGCGACATCAGGATTGATTTCATGTTGTTCACGTACATATCAAACGTCTGCGCATTCACAGTCGTAAACGTCTGAATAACAACCCAATTTTCCGGAAGCACCTCATTGTATACCCTGTCGAGCGACCACATTCCGTTAACCTCAATGACCACCCTGTCAGAGCGGTACTTTTTCGCGTTATGCAGACAAACAAGCTCTGTAAACTCATTCTCATTCTCTACTGTGATCACATCGATTTTATTGGTGCGAAGAAGCATCTCATCCAGTTCTTCCTCGCCCTCCTCCGTCAGAATCAGGAGAGACCTTTTCCCATCGGTGAAATTTCCCTCCTCTATGACCTCACGGATACATGTCGTCTTTCCGCTTTCCAAAAAACCGGTAAAAAGGTAGACCGGTACGTCAGTATTACCAAACACGATTATCTCCTTTATACATATACCATATCAACCAAAAAGCGAGCGAATCTTCTCTTCCTGTAACTTGGCTCCGATGACACACAGCCTTCCTGTATAGTCAGCCGAGCCTCTGCGTATCTCGTACTCACCAGGAACCATATCGAAATGGAACCACTCACCTTCTGTTGCTGGAACGATACCCTTCGCACGCAGAATATTGCCGAATTCTCCGGCTTCATCATCACTCACAGTTGACAATTTCTCAAGTATGGATTTAAGTTCTTCCTCTGAATATTTCTTCGGACTCTCTATCCCGACGCTTGAGAACACCTCATCCGCATGATGGTGATGGTGCTCATGGTCATGGTGGCAGCACTCCCCGTCGTGGTGATGCTCATGTTCGTGTTCATGCTCGTGCTCATGTTCGTGTTCGTGGTCATGGTGGCAGCACTCCCCGTCGTGGTGATGGTCGTGGTCGTGGTGATGCTCATGCTCATGCTCATGCCCGTGTTCGTGCTCATGTTCGTGTTCGTGGTCATGGTGGCAGCACTCCCCATCATGGTGATGATGCCCGCACTCCGGGCAAACATCCTCCTCCTCGAGCAGTTCCATCTCCAGCGAATCACTGTCATCAAAAGCGGACACTATCTGTTTCCCGTCAAGTTCATCCCACGGTGTCGTGATAATGGACGCCCGATTATTCTTTTCTCGGATCAAATTTAAGCATTCATTTAACTTTTCATCACTAATATCGCCGGTACGTGACAGAATTACGGTCTTTGCGCTTTGGATCTGGTTGTCATAGAACTCACCGAAATTCTTCATATACATCTTGGCTTTCTTTGCATCAGCTACCGTAACAGCAGCTCCCAGCTGAACCTCAACACCGTTTTTGTGTCCCTCCAGTACCAACTCTCCGTCATCTGAAACACCGGAATTCTCATCCAGAATACCGGCAACTGCGCGTATTACATCAGACAGCTTGCCTACACCCGACGGCTCGATGATAATTCTATCAGGATTATATTTTGTCAACACCTCTCCCAGCGCCGTTCCGAAATCTCCGACCAGAGAGCAGCAGATACACCCTTGATTCATCTCGGTTATCTCGATTCCGGCATCCTTCATAAATCCGCCGTCTATGCCAATCTCTCCAAACTCGTTCTCGATCAAAACGATCTGCTCACCGGCAAACGCCTCGCTGATAAGCTTTTTAATAAGTGTCGTTTTCCCCGCTCCGAGAAACCCCGACACTACATCAATCTTAGTCATTGCCTAAAACCTCCTGTTGTTTTTTCTCTAACCACTCATTTGCGGAATTCAAACCGGCATCAGTGTACTCAAAATCCTCAGTGAATATCTCCTCATGGGTTTTCTCCAACACATATGGCCCCTTCCATGCCTGAACACGCAGAACCTCAACCGGCGGAGCTTCGCCTCCCGAAAACTCCCCTCCTTCGCCGACCGCAGACACAGCTAGGTCATCCGGGACTTCTTCACCGGCAATATCGGCAAATCCCTCCAACGGGTTCGCCTCTGCCCTGAAAATCCTGAAACAGAGGCCACGATAACTCCCCTTGAACACGGTTTTTTTATAATAGTCTATTGAATATAGATTGATTCCTTCCATCATATAACCACCTCGCCTGAGAGCAACCCACATATTTCAAGGACATAAAAAGGAAAACATCATATAATAATCACTGACAATCACACCTGCGTTTCAACGAAAACCTCGTAAATAGCCCGTATTGCCTCCTCGAAATCCTCACTCGCCACGCCGATTATAATATTCAGCTCGGATGAGCCCTGGTCGATCATCTTTACGTTTATATGCGCATGAGCCAATGCTGAAAAAAGTCTGCCCGCAGTACCGCGCGTGCTCTTCATTCCACGCCCGACAACCGCAACTAACGCCAGATTCGACTCTAAATCTATATGATCCGGCTCACACAGTTCCTCAATACGCGCGATAACCTGCTGCTCTTTTTCAGCAAAATCCTTCTGCTGAACGATAACTGACATGGTATCAATTCCGGACGGCATATGCTCAACGGAAATATTATACTCCTCAAATGCCGACAACGCCTTACGACAGAACCCCACAGCAGTATTCATCTTGTCTTTTTCCAGAGAAAGCGCAACAAAACCGCGCATTCCGGCAATACCCGTTATAGTGTAGCTTGGAATGCGTGATGTCCTCTCCACGATCATCGTGCCCTCTGCTTCGGGCTCATTCGTGTTTCGGATATTGATTGGAATCCCAACCTGGCTCACCGGAAAAATCGCATCCTCATGCATCACGGAAGCCCCCATGTACGCCAACTCCCGCAGTTCCGTGTATGTTATTGTATGAATCACCTTCGGATCAGGCACAATTCTCGGATCCGCCACCATGAAACCTGAAACGTCCGTCCAGTTCTCATAGAGATCCGCCCTTATCGCGCGGGCAACCAGCGAACCCGTTATATCAGATCCTCCACGGGAAAAAGTAACGACCCTGCCATTCTTTTTACTGCCATAAAATCCCGGAATTACTGCCCTTTCATGGGCCTTTAACTGCTCCCGCAGCAAACGATATGTCTCCTCAGCATCCAATGTTTCATCATCATTAAATCTGACAACATTTGCCGCATCAATAAAATCATAGCCGAGATAAGCCGCCATAATCCGGCCGTTCAGATACTCCCCCCGGGACACGACATACATCTCGCCTGCACCGGACTCAAGATCCTTTCTGATCCGCTCAAACTCCTTGACGAGCGAAAGCTTCAGCCCCAATCCGCGTATGATCTCGGCATAGCGCATCCTGATCTGTTCGAGAGTTTTGATATACGGGCGCCCCGCCTCCATTTTTTTGTAAATCTTGAGCAACAGGTCAGTCACCTTGGTATCCGACGAATCCCTCTTGCCCGGCGCCGACGGTACCACATACCTCCTTGAATCCTCGGCGCGAATAATCTCTCCTACTTTTTCAAACTGTTCCGCACTCGACAGCGAACTGCCGCCGAATTTAACTACTTTAACCATTATGTTATTCCTACTTTCCTTCACGATAACCCGTGAACATTTCTTCCTCCATTATATCAGACGTGTCAAGTCCCCGCCGACAACCATGCACGGCGCCGCCAGTCCACATCCGGAATTTCCGTATAAACGCCTATATTTCAACATCCTCCGAATAGTCCACATTCTCGTATCTGAATCCGAACATATGATAAAAATCATCCCAATAACCGTCAATATCGCCGCACTCACCGATATTCTCCGTGGAAACGCTCTCCCACACGCGCGCTATCTCACTCTGCACGGACTTGCGCATCTCCCAGTCGTCCATTCGGATATAGCCTTCGCCGTCAACCTCGCGCGCCGGCAGCTTCTCCATAAAAAGTCTCGCCATCTGCTCAATGCAGCCCTCATGAAGCCCCTGCTCCTTCATTACCTTGTAAACGAGTGAAATATACAACGGCACGATCGGGATAGCCGCGCTCGACTGCGTGACCAGCGCCTTGTTTACGGAAATAAACGCCTCTAACTTTCTGTCGGAAAAAGTCTCCGCCAACCGTTTTGACGTTTCGTACAGATGCTTTTTCGCCTGCCCGATTGAGCCGTCCTTGTAAATCGGATGAGTCATTATCGGACCGATATATGAATATGCCACCGTTACCGCGCCATCCTCAAGAGCATCTGCGAGAAAAAGTTCCCGAATCCACGCTTCCCAGTCCTCGCCACCCATGACCTTGATCGTGTTCTGTATCTCCTCTTCGGTCGCAACCGGAACAGTAACCTCTGTAATCTCGTTGTTTCTCAAGTCCAAAGTCCGGTTTGTGTACGGCTCTCCGGTAGTTTTCAGTACGCTGGAAACCGTTTTGTCACCGATGGTGCGTCTCGGAGCCGCCATGCTGTAAATGACCATGTCAGCCTTGCCCCAGTCCGATTTTATCGCGTCAATCACCTGTTTCTTCATCTCATCGGAAAAACCGTCTCCATTAAACGACCTTGCGTAAAGCCCGTCCTTTTTCGCCATTTCCTCAAATGCAGCCGTGTTGTACCAGCCTGCGGACGCGGTTCTCTTTTTCTCGGGATTTGATTCTTTTTCAAAAGCAACCCCCATCGTATCGGCACCACAGCCATATGCCACGGCAATCCGGCTCGCGAGACCGTAACCGGTTGACGATCCGATAACCAAAACCTTCTTCGGTCCGTTAACACGCCCTTTTCCCTTTACATAATCAATCTGCCTACGAACACTTTCAGCGCATCCTTTCGGATGCGCTGTTGTGCAAATAAAGCCTTTTACCTTTGGTTCAACTATCATTTTTGTTTACTGTCCTCCTCCTCATAATTCTCTATGATGTTCCCGTCC
>JAGABX010000110.1 GCA_017614395.1 Eubacterium sp. | reverse complement strand
GAGCGTTAAAATCAGGCGCCGTGTAACGGGACGGCCATGCGTTGATGACCTGCCATGATGCCGCTGCAGCCTCCTCCTCGTCAAGCAACGTGATCGTCATTGTTTTACGATCAACTGCGCCGTTGACTCCGGCAATTACCCAGTCATAGAGCACCATGGAATCAACCAGACCCTGACGAAGGGTGATGTTGCCGTACTTTTTCAAACCGGGAATCTTCATCGGAGTTGTTACTCCGTCACCCTCGCGATACTCCATCACATCGATGGAAACATCAAATCCGGTTACCTCTGTAAAGCCTCCCGCATCCAATCCGTCTATTTCAACCTTGTATCTGAATTTTCCATGTGGATATCCAGCCATTTATGATCTCTCCTTTCTATCACTCTGCAGATGATTCACTCGTCTTTTGTGTAATCCGGAAGATCACAAATTCTGCCGGTTTCACAGGAGCTACACCGATCACACAGATCAATCGTCCGTTATCAATATCATCCTGACTCATCGTATCTCTGCCGATGTTGACAAAGAATGCCTCCTCCGGTGAGGATCCCATGAGGGAACCGTTCCTCCAGAGTCCCGTCAAAAATACGCTGATAGTCCGCTGTACGCGTACCCACAATGCCGTATCGTTCGGCTCAAAAACAGCCCAGTTAGTATTCGCCTTGATCGACTCCTCAATGAATATAAAGAGCCGGCGAACGTTGACATATTTCCATTTCGGATTACTCGAAACTGTGCGTGCGCCCCAAACGCGGATGCCCTGTCCCGGAAATGCGCGGATCAGGTTGATGCCCTTCGGATTCAGTATATCCTGCTCGCCTTTGTTGAACTGGCAATCAAGTCCGGAGCATGCGCGAACAACCTCATTTGCAGGAGCTTTGTGAACGCCGCGGGTGTTGTCACTCCTTGCGTAGATACCCATCACTGCGCCTGAAGGCGGGATGGCGATATTCTTTTTATCAAGAGGATCGAATACCTGCAGCCACGGATGATACAGTGCTGCGTATTCAGAATCAAATATATCACGATGCGCGATGACATCCTGAACTTTTTTCGCATCCTGCGGAATATCGAGAACCGCAAAACGGCTCGCCAGATTCTCACAATGAGCAACCAATGTCAGCTGCACGTTCGGATCAGTAACGCCCGGAACCGCCATGATCGATACAACATCGTTATCAACGAATGCCTGGATGCCGGTACGTTTTCCTGCTCCGTTATCAACTCCGATGAAATCGGCAGCCGATATGCTCGATACCTGTCCGTTGCTGCCGCCTGTCAGCTCGATCAGATTTGTTCCGATCTGGTCAATTGGCTTGGCAACTGCTGCTTTTTTATCCTTTTTGTCTCCGCCTGCCGGAGCGGTAAATGATGCCACGATCAGGTCGGATTTTGATGTTATCTTCTCAATGTAATTCGGAGCCTCGATGTTAAACGAGCAGTTGTTGTAGGTTTCAACCGTATCGCCGTAACGAACCTCCATAGTGAATTCGCAGGTTGTTATAACCTTGGTCGGCAGTAAATTGGTATCAACTATAGAATCCGGAAAATCACTCTCAAAAGTAAGGATGTTATCCTGATTACTCTTTACCTGGTTGACTATAGACTTGCCGGTGCCATCGATGTACTCTACAACGTCACCCGGATTAAATCCTGCGGCACTCTTTGCGCGGTACTTTTTACCACCCGGAGATGTGATCACCTCGAGGATCTGCGCTTTCGCCTTGCTGGATGCAGAAAAAGCTATTCTCAGATCGTTACCCCAGACACCCGGGTTTTTAGCTGTAACAGTGAGGACAGCCTTGTCCTTTGCAGGTGCGCTTCCGACAGCCGGTTTAGCGTCCGACGGAGCCACACGCATAACGAAGCATCTCGCGCCTCCGTTTACGAAAAAGCTCTCAACTGCATAGGACAGAAAACGATAATTCCCGAACTCGTTTTCAGAGAGATAGCCTCCGTAGGTTCTGCGGAAATCGGCAAAGTTCGTGATCAGCTGCGGCACACCCTCAATCGGTCCGCGCTCTGCGAGTCCTACAAAGCCTGCAGTGCTGGTGCCGACTCCCTCCATCGGGTTTGCGCCCGAATCAAATTCTTCGACATAAACGCCTGGTGATAAATATTCGGCCATATACTCCCGGTTCCACTCTGTATTGCTGAAACCGGATTCCTCCTTTCTTTTGTAAAATGTAAGTCCGCAGCTGTTTATATGTTTGCAGCGGACCGGTTTTCTAAACAACTATGCACAAGTATATCAGCCGTTTATAATCACTATTATAAACAATTATATTTTTTTATAAAAAAGTTTGTCATTGTCTTTATCGTCATCATTTACCGGATCAGTTGCTTCATCCGCTGATTCTCCGTCATCGAGGATTGAATCCATAACGCGACGGAGTTTTACTTCGGATTCATTTTTACGCTCCTCACTCATACGCGACATTTCCCTGCGGAGCGCGATCTCCATTCGCCCGGCCATTTTCTCATGCATGGAGAGCATCTCATCGGATGTAAATCTGTCATTTTCCCTCTCCGGCATAAACGACAGAACCTGGTGCTGACCTGTCAATTCCCCGAACCGCTCAGTCTCCCGCATCAGCATGTGTCCCATGGTACGGCTCTCGGCCTCGTGTTTTACCTCACTGCGCAGCACAAACGCGCTCGACACCGGGTTAAATCGATTCAACTCCCTGTCTCCGGCATGCCCCCGCCATCGATAACTCATCTGCTCGTCCACTTCTCTTTGATTGCGCGAGACAGTTACACCGTTTTTATTCTTTTTCCTGTTGACGACAAACGCCGTTTCCTTTTTCCTGTTCATGCCGAGCGAGATAGTTCCGTAGGCATTCTCCACACGGAATATCTCCCTCATCGATCCTCCGTCTGAATAGTGTTCCCTGCTCTGGCGCAATCCGCCCATTGGCTCCTGCGAGGTGTAATCCTGTCTCTCGTGCCAGATGCCTTCGGATGATTTTCGCTCCATGCCAGTACGATTCGCCTCGATAAATGACCTGCGCGCCGGCTCCTGTTCCAAATGCTGTATCAGCATAATTCCACCTCATAATCTTCGCAAATATCCTGAGATACCTGCTACCCTGACTGTAAACAGAATTTCATCAGGAGTTCCTGTCATAATATTTCCCGAGTTCCGCCTCTGTCATGACCTTGCCGAGTTTGGCGTACTCGTGCCGCACAGACTCCGTGATGCACGGCATGGTTAACGTTTTCCCGCCTTCCGCTGCCGTGAGAAACGCCGCATGCAACACTATGTTTTTGATGTGGCTCCCCGCCAGTTCAAACTGCCGTCCGAGATAAGCCGTATCTATACTGTCATTCATCAGTTTTTCCGGAATTGACCGATTCCAGATCTCCGTGCGGCCGGCCGCATCCGGGAACGGAAAATCAATCACGAATTTCATACGCCTTGAGAACGCCTCATCGAAATTCTGCCGCAGATTGGTCGCCAGTATCACGACACCCTCGTAGTCCTCTATTTTCTGCAATAAAAACGCAGCCTCCATGTTGCTGTATTTATCGTTTGAATCGCGGATTTCGGTTCTTTTCCCAAACAAAACATCCGCTTCATCAAATAACAGGACTATATTCATCCGCCCCGCCTGATCGAATATTTCATCTAAATTTTTCTCTGTCTCGCCGATATATTTGCTCACAACTGCCGGCAATGAAACCCGATAGAGAGGTTTCCCGATTTGTTTAGCCATGATCTGCGCCGCCATCGTCTTGCCTGTTCCCGGCGGTCCCGATAACAGAACCGAAACTCCCCTGCCGTATGGCACTATCCTGTCCATGCCGAACCCGTCATATACTTCATCATGAAAAAGCACCTGCTCGCAGGCCTGTTTCAGTTGTTTCCTGATCTCCTCCGGCAAAACGATATCATCAGGAGTAAACGGACACGCCATTCTTTTGGCATGCCGGATTTCGCGCGGGTCATCCGCAGGACGTATCTCGGTTCTGACAAACATCTCACCTATCGGAAGAGGCGCATTTCCGTTCAGTATATACCTGACCAGCCATTCCTTCATCACCAGCGGTCTGTTCATCACAGGTTCGTCAAATGATTCAAACACAAACCTTGACAGCAGCGAATAACTGTCGAGTGCCCTGAAACAATCCTCCGGCGTTATCTCGGCCTCATAGGTCATCATCATCACCTCAGGGGTCAGCCATGGTTTTCCGGTCAGTCTCTCACAGGCCTTCGCGCATGCCGGACGCAGTGCTGCCTCATAACCCATGAATATACAGTGCAGTTCAAAATCCGTCCAATCAGCAATGGCTGTCAAATCACGTAATGCCGGCATACTATTCGGGTTCGCTTGAGCCTCCTGAGAATCACTCCGCAAATAGTCCGTGGATGTTCCGGATACCTCGTTTCCCTCTGTCCCATCCGGTGAAACATCATCGGAAATTGCCTGAACCAGCGCGGACATCTGATTCCGGATATCCTGCTCGAGATTTGCCAGCTCGCCCGGCCCTCCTCCGGCCAGTCTGCGCTCGGCGAGCTCGTACTTTTTCTGTATGATCATTTCAAGTTTCATGCTGTCATCCCTTTCTCAAACGCATGCCTGACCGCTTCTCCCGGTTCAACGCCGAGTTCCTCCCTCAAACGCCCGCAAAATGTTTCATAGCATTTTTTCATTGTATCAAATTCTCTTTTTTCTCCGTACATCATGATCAGCTGCGTGACTGCATCCTCCGCATACGGATCGGTTTTCATTATATTTTTATAAAGCCGGATCGCCTCATCCGTTTTCCCGGCCTCGCGCAGTTTTTCCGCCAGCAATACACAGCCCCGTCGATAAATCCCGTCGTAATACTCTCGTCTCTCGTCTGCCCATGCGGCATCAATATCCTCAAGATACCTGCCGGGATAATTCAGAAAAAGTTCCTGCTGTGCCATCAGCGTATCCACGTCCTGATGTTCCACCGCATCCGCAACGCTCATCAAAGGCTCGGCTGTATTGTTCAACTCCTGAGGACACAGTCGATATCTGCGGCTTTCATAAACAATCATCTCCTCGAGGCAGTACTCCGAAAGTTCCTTCCGGATGTTATATATCATGTTATGCAGCATCGCAACGGCATTTGTCGGTATCTCCTCCGGCCACAATACATCCATCAGCTGACGGCGGTCAACGGTCTCACCACGCAAGTCTGTCAGATACGCAAACAGTTCGCGCCCCTTCCTGGTTCGCCACGTAATCTCCCTGCCGTCCCTGGTTGCGATCACGCGAAAACTCCCCATGGTCTCAACCCTGAG
>JAGABX010000109.1 GCA_017614395.1 Eubacterium sp. | reverse complement strand
TGTTCCATTCTGTTTTTTTCTTCATAAGCAATTTCCCCCTATTTGTGGAAAGTTTTTTTCATTATACCACAAAATACGGTGAAAAGCCACTGTTTTAAAGCGGAATCAGCACGAAAAGTTTTTATTCTGAATTGCTGATAGCTTTAAAAGCGGGAGACCATATGGTCTCCCGCTTTTAGATTAATCAATTTGTTTTAATCAACCATTTCAGAAGATTTACTCGAGATCAAACAGTTCACGAGGAGTAATATTGATCACATGTTTTACGCCCTTGATCGACATCACATGATTCTTTTTATTCTTGTAGTAATAATATCCGTAAATCACGATCTGATCATATCCACCAATTTCATCGCCGTTTTCATCAGTTCTCTTCTCAAAGAAATCCTTGAGAGAATACGGAATATGGAAATAGAATGTTTTACCGCCTTCTACAAGAATACCATTACCTTGTTTAACAGTAGTTCCGTCAGGAGCCTTGTCATCAAACGGATAATTCACAACCCATTCACCATGCTTCAAAGCATCTTCATTGTTTCCATTATACTCAACCTTGTTGATAAATGAAGAGTTATCCTTCTTCAGAAGCATGTTCAGCGCAATTTTGGTACCGGTCGTCAGCGGGTCATCCGGGAAAACGATAGGTACTTCTTCTTCCTCCTCAGTAGTTGTTTCTTCACCTGTATCCGTTCCGGTTTCGCCGTACTGGTTGCCTCCCTCACCGGTATTAGTATCGGAATCACCATCTCCGGCCATTTTTGCTGCTGATTTATTACTGTTTTCAGTATTGGAATCATTACCGGTATTTGTATCACCACCGGTATTAGCATCCTCTCCGGAATTAGTGTTTCCGCTCTGATTCTGTGCAGTACTCTCCTCAGTTGATCTGTGAAGTGATACGCTGGTTATAAATGCCGGTTCAGAGTTTGCGTTAAACGCCGATACAAGGATGTTCTTCTCCTCGCCCTCAAGTCTTGCAAACTCAGAGGCTGAATACATGTTTTTCTCACGATAGTAATCCAGCATGATCTCGTCAGTCTCGCCATCCTCGTCACGTCCCATCATGGAGTAAACCTTGTCACGAGCCCTAACCTTTATCTCAAGATCAGATGCCTTGCCGGGATATCCCATGATCTTGTACGCCATATTCAACAGATTATTTGCCTGACCATTCGGTTCTGTTCCACCATACCAGCCGAGCATAGACTGCCCTGCATTCAGGTTATCAAATTGATTCGGCCAATGCAAAACATATACATTCTGGAAATCCTCTCCGTTTGTTCCCACACGCCTCCTGAGCGCCTGTGTCATCGACTGGTCTTTGAAGATAGGATATCCTGTTCCGGTGCTGTCTGATGACTCATAATAACTCTCCAGATACCCCCACTCGAGGAATCGCAATCTCATCTCATCGTTCTGTTCCGAAACAAGTATACCTCTATGATCTTTCTTGGTTATGATATCAAACGGATAGAATGTAAACCTGTTCCATAAATACTGAGAATTCTGTTTAAACTGTTCCGTGTCTTTATGGTTGCTGTAATCAGGTACATCCACATCACCCTTTCGGCATAATACACGGATACGCGAACGGTTCTCCTTATCATTAAAATCAGATCTGTCCCTGGTCACTTTCTTTCCGTTCTCAAGAACATAGTTTTTCGTAACAACTGTCTCCCCATTCTCATTAACGGATTCCGAATCCTCAGTCTTAAATGACTCTAACTCAGGAACAACGCCGGTCATTGTTGCGGAATTGGCAACACGAGCCTTATCGGCAGGCTGATAATCTGATTTTATCGGAACCTGGTATATATTCTTGAAAATGTCTCCCATAAATGTCCGTCGTACATACCTGCGCTCACTCACCTCTGTATTTTCCGGATTTACAACGGAATTTCTAACGGCATGGAGATCAAACTGAAGGAGAATTGTATATAGCTTGGCAATATTATTCATATTGCCGGCATAATCCTGTACATATTCCTTATAACTGTTTGATGTCTGCATGCTTCCTTCGCCAACGAGCTCCGGATTGCTGAAAAGCTGCATATGAGTATCAACATTCCCATCATTAACAGTATTAGAATAACTCATATTATCAGCGTCAACAGATTCATCTGTCATCTCACCGACCAACATGTTGAAAAGAATAGGAATATTGATTCCTGAATCAAGACTGCTCCTCTTGATCAGTTTCATGACCTGTTCCCATTCAAGATCATTCTCGAAGAAGGTGTTCATCTTGTAGAAATTGCTCTTTCCGGCTGAACCCTCCTCTCCTTCGGCAACGATATCCTTATATAACTTATATGCAAGGTCGATATCATCACTGTTTGAACCACTTGGCTTATCCTCTCCCTGATATAATACAACCTTACGCTCGCCACCGGGATCCACCGTCGTACTATCTCCGGCGCCCTTTCTGGTCATACGCTGGGTATGAATATAGAACATGTCGGCCCGCTCTATCAAATCTAACCGGACATTTAAATCAAGCTTGCCCTTGGCATACTGAGTCTGCTCTGTTTCAGATAACCTCTGCGAATCCCACTGCGGTGTCCAGTTAGCAGCAGTCCAATTATTCTGAGCAGCCGTCCTTTTTTGTTCATATGTCGTTTTCGTCGCGTCATCCGCGCCTTCCGGAGTATCATTCAGCCCGAGAAAAGTATCAATCTCACTCTGCTTTGCTTTGTTTGCCGCACTTTCACTGTTATTATCAAAATCCAGATTGTAGTCCTTTGCCTGCTGTGCAATCTGATTCAATTCAGCCGGAGTCACACAGATAACCTTTGTATGGAAATTATCACGTTCTTCTTTATCTTCAAATGTAAACAGTGAACTTTCCAATATCGGATTAGCCTTGAAACCATAATATGTAAAGTTATAGTTCGTTACTGTTTCACGAACGCTGATTTTCTTATCTACTGTCCCATCGGTATTTCTTCCGAGCAGTTTTACTTCATCACCGAGATTGCCATGAGCATCAACATTCTTGCCATTTTTAGTATCATATTTGGCATCCAGAGCATCAACATAACGGTCATTCTCAATCTTCTTACG
>JAGABX010000010.1 GCA_017614395.1 Eubacterium sp. | reverse complement strand
GTTCGGAAAGGAGTTGATGAGATTATGGGCGGACAAGTATTGGATTATGAGGCAAAAAGAATATTAAATCAAGGCCGTGCGGAAGGTCGCGAAGAAGGCCGTGCGGAAGGTCGTGAAGAAGGTCGTGCGGAAGGACATGTTGAAGGTCAGGAATTGCTCGCCGGAGCAATACATGAATTACGACTCGGTAGGAGCAGGGAGGAACTTCTTAAAAGTGGTTATGACGAGAATACTGTTAACCTAGCATTAACTTGTTTGTAAAATGATGGGCGCCTCGGGGAGGCGCCCATCATTTTGAACTATTCAGGCTATAAACCTTAACAGAAACTCAGTCATTCCTATGATCGTGAATCCGTTTTCATCCCGCGTTTCCTTTATTGGCTTGTTTATTACCAATACTTTTTGAATTTGATCTTTGATCAGGAAGTATGGGCGTATTTCACGGGCTTTTGTTTTAGTGTCAGAGATGTCTGATGTTATCTGAATATAGTATTCCAGTGTTCCTTTTTTTGCATAGAAATCTATTTCATTTGTTTTTCGTACAGAGGTTCCGGCATCGTTTTTTTCTATCGTATCAAAAACACCTACGCTGACAGAATAGCCGTTATAGCATAGTTCGTTATAGACGATGGTTTCCAGCATCTGCCCCTCATCCGGAAATGCAAAATTTAAACGGGCATTTCGTAACCCTGTGTCGGTGAAATAGTATTTTCGAAGGGCACCGATTTCCTTGCGCCCCTTAATATCGTATCTTCTGGCCTCACGTATGAGGAAAGCGTCGGTAAAGAATTTGATATAGTTCTCAACGGTCTGTTTGTTGATGGTCTCCTTGCGCTGAGTTTTATAGGAATTTGATATTTTTTCTGAATTGATCAGTTTTCCCGTGAGCGTGCTTATGATATTGCATAGTTCATCGAGCGATTCGCCACGCCTGAGGTGGTTTCTTTCTATGATATCGCTGAAATATGTGGTCTCAAACAGGTTTTGCAGGTATTCTTTTTTTTCGTCATCTTTTTTCAGGACGGCGAGAGGCATTCCGCCATATTGCATATATTCATACAGAGAATCCGTTTCCGAACCGCCTTTGTAATCATGGTATTCGGCAAATGAAAGTGGGGAGAGGTGAATGTTTACAGCCTTATCACGGAATTCGGTCATTATATCTGTGGAGAGCATTTTTGAATTCGATCCCGTTATATAAAGATCGATGTTTTTCTCACGTGACAGACCGAGAACAACATCAACGAAAGAAATGGTTTCAGTATCATTTTTTCCGGCAAGGACATGTTTTCCGTCAGTCAAATTTGGATTGATGATCGTGTATACTTTTTGTATTTCATCTAAAAAAACATAGTACGTATCTGATCCCTGACAGAGATTACGGATATAACTGCCCAATTCCAGCGGGTCACGAAGAAATGCGTTCCGATAGTCATCTAATTCAAGAATTATTATGTTTTCAACCGGAACGCCGTCATTTTTCAGATAGTCACGGTATAACTCTTTCAGTAGATATGATTTCCCACACCGCCTTATCCCGGTAATTACCTTGGGAAAGCCGTTGTTTCTAGTATTGATCAGTTGCTCTAAATATCGGTTTCTGTTAATCTGCATTATTCAAACCTCCAAAAGTGTAGAATTCTACATATTTGCTTATTATAATACATCAATTCGGCGAAATTGTCAAGAAATTATGTAGAAATCTACACTTTTTTACATTAGCCTGATCGTTCTTGTTAATCTGGTGTAAGTAATATATATTTTCTGTTATATGGAATTGCCCCCGGTACTGAGATCATAATTGTCTTAACGACGTTCAGACATTCAAAATGGGCGTAAAACGCCCATTTTTCGGTGCTTTTCAAAGGAAAACTCTATTGACTTTTTCTGTTTCAAGTGTTATCATTACTATACCGTGATGTAAATCCAATATATTAAATGGCGGTAAAACGCCGTGTTGTTTGTTGTGTCTATTTTTTGAAAGGAAAATTTACATTGCGGGAAAAAGATATTACTGAACGGACTCTCGAGGAATACAATGATGTATTTGCTGACATATTGAATGTCCTTTTGTTCCGCGGAGAACAGGTTGTTTTAGAGAATGATCTGTTTGATACCGGGGCACGAAGTCAATAATCGATTTCAAAAGGTTCGGAAAACAGTAGATAATCAGAAGAAAGGAGCTGGGTTTAGTATGATTGATGCGATCAGTGAATATGAAGCGCGAGGAGAAGCACGAGGAGAAGCGCGAGGAGAAGCACGTGGAGAAGCACGTGGAGAAGTAAAGGCATACAACAAAATGGGATATTCCGTAGATAGAATTGCAAAAGAAATGAATATGTCAACCACAGAGATAAAGGATATATTGAAATCTATGGAGCCTGTAACTCAGAGTTTGAATAGAAAATGATTCGGAGCAGACACATCAAATGGGCGGTAAAACGTCATGTTGTTTGAAGTACGGCGAATACGAAAGGCGATTGAAGCATGGGATGGCGTTTTGCGACAAGCGGGCGGTGTTAGCTGAAGTGTGAAAGTTAATTCATGAGGGGATGAAATGAGCAAGAGTATCAGCGAGATTACACGTATTTTTAAGGAAACATGTGTGAGAGATTTGCCGGACCTTATCCGTGAATATGAGGCAGATGAGCGTTCCGGAGTGAAGCAGATCATTGAAAAAGCACGGAAGAGAATTGATGATCGCATTGCGGAGAGGGAACGTCTGAAAAGCTTGTTTTATTTTGAGGAAAAGTATCGCTCGGAGTGTCCTGTAATCTGTGGGATTGATGAGGCAGGGCGCGGTCCTCTGGCGGGGCCGGTTGTCGCCGGTGCGGTGATATTGCCGGCGGATGTTTTGGATACATGGGAGGATCCGGATGGAATGTTCATCGAGGGTCTGAATGATTCGAAACAGGTTTCTAAAAAGAGGCGTGCCGAACTTTTTCAGGAAATTACGGAAAAAGCAGTTGCTCATGGTGTTGGCGTGGTTCCTCCCGCGCGGATTGATGAAGTCAATATCCGGGTGGCGGCGATGGAGGCGATGAAACTCGCATTTGAGGATTTGGGAGTCGTGCCGGACATGTTGCTGATCGATGCCATGAACCTGCCTGATGTTTCAATTCGACAGGTGAATATAATCAAGGGTGACGCACGGAGTCTGTCCATCGCGGCGGCCAGCATTGTTGCGAAGGAAACCCGAGACCGGATGATGGAGAATTATGCGGAACTCTATCCCGAATATCATTTTGAGAAACACATGGGTTACGGAACCAAACTGCATATGGATATGCTGAAGGAACATGGGATGTGTCCGATACACAGGAGGACGTTTGTTCATTTATAGGAGGTGAGTTAGCTTGGCATATGTAGACAGAGATAAAACAGCTGTCGCTCTGGAATACGAGCCGGGCGAACAGGCGCCGAAGGTCATAGCGACCGGTCAGGGGGCTCTGGCGGAGAGAATCATCGATGTGGCGAAGGAGGCCAACGTCCCGATTCACAAGGATGCGAAACTGGCGAAGTCGCTGTCGATATTGGATATCGGAGAGTATATTCCTCCGGAGCTGTACTCGATCGTTGCGGAGGTGCTGGTATTTGTAGACAGTATGGACAGAATACAGTCGAAGATCAATAACAGCAGGTGACACAACCTGCCGGGGGTACATTATTCATAATATCGTTTGCTGAAAAAGTTGCTGCAATCGGACGGCTATCGGTTGCAGCTTTTTTTGGACAATTTTGAAGAAATATATTGACAAAATGGATAAAAAGTGGTAAATTAACGGTAAAAACAGAACACGCGTTCGATAATGATGTTTATTGTATAGACTAAACATTTTGAGCAATCAACTGACTTTTTTTCGACAATTCAGATAAAAGTGTTTCAGATAAACAGGCATATCCGGGGATTATTAGTATTCTGTTGAATTGGTAGGGAGGAGCGATTAAAAATGACATTAAACCAGATGTTTCGTGTAAAATTTGAGATGAGCCTGACCAGCGAGGAGATTGCTGAGGGTTCGGGAGTCCCGGTTAGTACGGTTCGGAAAATATTCGGTGGGGTGACTAAACGTCCTCGCAGACAATCAATGGAGGCGTTGTCGGATTATTTTGAAAAGAAATATTATCCGGAGGTTGTGGATTTTTTTCATAAACAGGCCAGGACAGAGCATGAAAAGGATTATGCTTATACAGCAGCAAATCCTATGATTATACGAGAGTCGTCTCCTTACGGACAGAGGAGGAACAGCGATTTTAAGATATATACTATTGATGACTATGAGAAAATGCCGGATTATCCTCGTGTCGAATTGATTGATGGGGTGTTGTATACTATGGATTCACCCTCGATACCTCATCAGGAGGTAATAGGTGAAATGTTGTATCAAATTAAGTCGTATATAAAAAAGAATAATGGAAAATGCCAATGCCTTGTAGCACCATTGGATGTCCATATTGATTTAGGTGATGATACAACTCTGGTACAACCGGATGTGATGGTTGTTTGTGATCGTGAGAAACTTAAAACAAATATGCGGGTAATGGGTGCACCGGACTGGGTTGTTGAGGTTTTGTCTCCTTCTACCAGATCGAAGGACATGAATGAAAAGCTCAGAAAATACAGAGAGGTCGGAGTCAGAGAATACTGGATGGTGGATTTGAAAACAAGGGTGGTTATTATATATCGATTTGAAAGTGATAGGGACAGTATTGCCCATATAGAGAAATTAGATGAACCGATACCGGTTGGAATATACGACGGAAAACTGAGCATTGATTTTTCTGAGATAGATATTTTTGAACCGGAGGATGATGAATATGGTCGGAATCAATAAAAAGCAGTCTCAATCCACCCGTTCAATCGGTAGTGAGATGGAGGAGCACGCATGCAGTTTCCTGGAACAAAATGGCTACAAAGTAATTGACAGGAATTTTCACGGTGGACGGTTTTCTGAGCTGGATATCGTTGCGAGGGATGGGGATGGATATCTTTGTTTTGTTGAGGTAAAGTACCGTCATGATGATGAGCATGGAGGAGGCGAGGGTGCGATAGACCAGCACAAGATCAGAAATATCAGCAAGTGCGCGGCGTATTATATGTCACAAAAAAAACTGTCTCCGGATACTCCGGTGCGGTTTGACGTTGTGTTTATCATAGGCGATGATATCAGGCTGATACAGAATGCGTTTGATTATGCAGGGTAAAATTTAAATTTCCACTTGCCAAATATGTAAAAAAAAGGTATCATATAATATTGGGTTGATTAGTGAACGTTGTATGGATATTCTTGATACCTGCTTAAGCAGATAGTGAGATTTTGCACTGAAATATGGCAATACTGTAGTGAGGCGGGGAAATCAGGCAATGTATCCAATAAATAGGAGTGAAACATGAGTAAACCGATCATAGCGGTTGTCGGGCGACCGAATGTTGGAAAGTCGACACTGTTTAATACTTTGGCCGGGGAGAAAATCTCAATTGTTGAGGATACGCCCGGTGTGACCAGGGACCGCATATACGCAGATGTGACATGGCTGAATCATTCATTCACGCTGATAGATACCGGAGGTATAGAGCCTGATTCTGATGATCAGATGCTGACTCATATGAGAGCGCAGGCTGAGTTGGCAATGGAAACGGCTGACTGTATACTTTTTCTGACAGATGTACGCCAGGGTCTGGTGGACGCGGACCGTCAGGTGGCGGACATGCTTCGCCGGGCAGTGAAACCTATTGTTCTGGCGGTAAACAAGGTTGACAATTTTGAGAAATACATGCCGGATGTATATGAATTCTATAATCTCGGAATAGGAGAGCCTCATCCGATATCCGCAAGTTCAAAGCTTGGATTAGGAGATTTGCTGGATGCAGTGCTGGAGGTTTTAGGTGACCGGATTTCTGAAGAGGAGGACGATGATAGGCCGAAAATCGCCATAGTTGGCAAACCGAATGTCGGAAAATCATCTCTTGTAAACAAGCTTCTCGGTGAGGAGAGAGTGATCGTCTCGGATATAGCAGGCACGACGAGGGACGCTATTGATACCGAGCTGAAGGTCAACGGAACGGAGTATGTTCTGATCGATACGGCGGGTTTGCGTCGAAAATCAAAAATCAAGGAAAATATAGAGAAATACTCTATTATACGGACTGTGGCTGCCATCGAGAGGGCGGATGTGGCAGTTCTGATGATAGACGCCGAGGAGGGCGTGACCGAGCAGGATGCCAAGATTGCAGGTCTCGCTGATGACAGAGGATGCGGACTGATCATAGCCGTAAACAAATGGGATGCCATTGAGAAAAATGATAAAACTGTCAAGGAATACACGAATGAGATCCGCAAGGTTCTGTCATTTGTTCCATATGCAGAGATTATTTTTATTTCAGCTAAGACAGGACAGCGCACAGGGCGTGTGTTTGAGGAAATTGAGACTGTGATCGCAAACCATTCGATGCGGATTCAAACAGGCGTGTTGAATGAGATCATGACTGAGGCAGTAGCAATGCAGCAGCCTCCATCCGACAAGGGAAAACGGCTGAAATTATTCTACATGACACAGGTTGCGGTAAAACCACCGACATTTGTTATTTTTGTGAATAAAAAGGAACTGATGCATTTTTCGTATCAGCGATACATAGAGAATCAGATCAGGGGTACATTCGGGTTTTCGGGGACACCGATAAGGATTCTCATACGCGAGAGAAAAAATGAAAATGGGTAGGCGGATATGTATTGTGTGAGTCAGATAATCCTACTGTATCAGGTAAGATGACTCTCAATTGTAAACAGCAAAAAACATGCATTATTTAGAGGAGGACAACTATCAATGTGGTACGAATGGCTGATGCCGGTGTTGTTTTTTGTTCTGGGCTATTTTTTCGGCAGTTTTTCGACCGGATATTTCCTCGGGAAAAAGCAGGGGCACAATATCCAGAGTGAGGGGAGTGGCAATATCGGAACGACCAACGCACTCCGCACCATGGGAAAGGGCGCGGGAGCGATCACGTTTCTCGGTGACCTTGCAAAGGCTTTCCTACCCACGCTTTTAGTCCGTTTCTGGTACTGCAAAACCATGGGATACGGAGCTGACCTTACCTATGTTGTTACACTGATTACAGGTTTGGGTGTTTTTATCGGACATGTATTTCCGTTTTATCTCCGTTTCAAGGGAGGCAAGGGCATTGCGGTTTCAGCGGCTGTAATAGTTGCCACTTCTGCTGATGGCGGAATCGGAGTATGGATGATATTCATAGGATTGGCACTGTTTATCGTTATAGTAGGGCTCACAAGATATGTGTCACTCGGATCACTGGCTGTGTTATGGTATTTCCCGATTTACGTTATTCTGAAATTTCGTGACAGTCAGTATTTCTGGTTTGCATTCATACTCGGGATGATTTTCCTGACGTTGAGTTATATAAAGCATGCAGGCAATATCCGCAGACTGATTAACGGAACCGAACGCAAATTGTTTGAGAAAAAGGAAAGTGTTCCTGAAACAGAAAAACCGGATAAATGAAACGGTATGTGTGATCGGGAGCAGTAAGTAAAAATCGGAGGACATTTGACAATGAGAAAAATCACTTTTTTAGGAGCAGGAAGTTGGGGAACGGCGTTAGCAATACTATGCGCAAATAACGGTCACAAGGTTACCATATGGTCGGCGGTTGAATCGGAATTGAAAATGCTCAGTGAAAACCGCGAGCACAAGGATCGTCTGCCAGGTGTAATTCTTCCGGACTCTATTGAGATCGAGGGTGACATAGAAAAAGCATGTGACGACCGGGATATATTAGTTTTTTCGGTTGCTTCACCGTTTGTTCGTGCTACAGCTGAAAGGATCAAGCCGTATGTCAGGAGCGGTCAGGTCATTGTCAATGTTGCGAAGGGACTCGAGGACGGTACATTGCTGCCGTTGTGCGCTATCATAGAGGATGTTCTGCCGGAATCGGATGTTGCGGTCTTGTCAGGACCGAGCCATGCGGAGGAGGTATCAAAGGGTGTTCCGACCACGGTTGTTGTAGGAGCACATTCCGAGAAAACGGCAACGTTTGTTCAGGATGTATTTATGTGCCCGAATTTCAGAGTTTATACCAGCCCGGACATGATAGGGATTGAATTGGGAGGCTCGTTGAAAAACGTTATTGCACTGGCAGCCGGTATTCTGGACGGGATGGATATGGGCGATAATACAAAGGCAGCATTGATGACACGAGGAATTGCCGAGATATCAAGGCTCGGGATAGAATTGGGCGGACAGATGGAAACATTCAGCGGTTTGTCGGGTATAGGCGATCTGATCGTTACGTGTACATCCAAACATTCACGTAACCATAATTGCGGGTTCCTGCTCGGACGAGGGAAAACGCTCAGCGAGGCAAAACAGGAGATCAACCAGGTTGTTGAGGGCGTGAATACCGCGCAGGCTGCGATGGATCTCGCAAACAAGTATCATGTGACTATGCCGATAGTTGAACAGATCAACGCCATACTTTTTGAAGATAAATCTCCTAAACAGGCAATGTATGACCTGCTCGAGCGTGACAAGGTTGTTGAATACAAGAGCCTGAAGTGGGATCGCTGAGCGGGTCAGACAAAATGAAACGCCGTTTAGCGGTAGGTCGGAGTTATGAATTCGATTCTGATCCGTTTATATAGGATAATCAATGCGAGTTTTCGATTTTTTTCGTTAAAACTCGCATTTTTTCTTGCAAATCATGTTGTAATATGGTAAAATAAACCCAAATGGTTTTTTATTGGCCACGATTTTAGCTTCGTCCGGATTCATTTCGAGAAAAACATTCATGTTTAGATGAAGGACAAATGATTCAACAATCCGGCGAAGTTGGTAAAATGATTAACTACCTATTAGGAGGGAAAGAAAGTAATGAAAAAGATGAAATCAATGCTGACAGTCGTCGCTGTGTGTGTTTGCAGCGCGTTTATTTTTACGGGATGTCAGATGAGTGATTTTACCGAGTTATTCATGGGGAGAGATGCTGATTCAATTGCGGCTGAGGAAGGCAGTGAAAACGCAGGAGGCACCACGGCAGCTACCGGAGAGGCAGTACAGATTGAGGATTATGACGCAACTCAGTTGGTGGATTTGATTGATTACAACAACCTTGAGATTGATTGCAAGGCAACAGATGATGAAATTCAGGACGAGATTGACGCTGTTCTTGACGAAAATCCGATTAAGGTCAAGGAAGGTAAGGCTGAAAACGGAATGACGGTTAACATTGACTATTCCGGCAAGCTGAATGGGAAGAAATTTGACGGCGGAACAGCCAAGGATACTACTATCAAACTCGGCGAGAGCGGCATGATCCCGGGATTTGATGACGGCATTATCGGAATGGAGGTCGGCGAGAAAAAGGATGTCGAGCTGACTTTCCCGGAGAATTATCACAGCGAGGATTTAGCAGGCAAAAAGACTGTATTCACGATGAAATTAAACTATATCGAGAAAACGCCGACATTCAACGACGAGTTCGTCAAGGAGAACACGGAGTATGCTTCAGTTGAGGCATTCAAGGATGCCAAACGCATTGAAATCAGTGATTCCAAGGAACAACAGGCCAGACAGTCAGGCGCTCTTGAAAAGGTCGTAGGTGAATCGACCGTGAAGGAGGTTCCCCCGACATTGCTTCTGGCAGAGAAGGAGATGCTTCGTGCACAGACCGAGAATCAGATGAAAATGTACGGAATGACTTTGGAGGAGGCTCTGGAACAGCAGGGCATGTCGATGGAGGATTTCGAGGCATATTTGGAGCAGAATGCCCAGACTATGGCAGAGTCGGAACTGATCATGGAGGCGATAGCTATCCAGGAAAATGTTGATTTGAGCCAGCAGGCCGTAGATGCATTTGTTGATGAGATGCTTGAAAAATCGGCTTCTTCTTCGGAGACCGGAGAGAAAATGACAGTAGATGAATTGAAGGAGAATTATGCAAATGTTTACGGAAATTCCATGCCGTTTGATCGTTATATGAGAAGCTCCATGATCTACAGCAGGGTTTCTGAGATTGTAGGAAATGCAGTTAAGATTATTCGTTGATTGAGATGACGCAGTATCCGGGTTGCTTATTCAGGAAATGCTGCTGTTAAACGCTATTCGGTGTACATAGGTAATCATAGTATTTGAGCAGAAGAGGGATACCATATGGCTTCATCAGAGAATGCAAAAATCGATATGTCATCATATGAGAACCAGGGTTTTGACAGTCTCCAGTTGAATGAGATTCAGCGTGGGCTTGAAAAAGGACTGGATGTGTCTCTGTATGCAAAAAAAGAGCTTTCTTCATACCAGATGCGTGAGGTTCGCGCCGGAATGGAGAAGGGTGTCAGCATGGTTGCCTACGCAAATCCCAGGCTGGAGCCCTATACTATTCGTGCGCTCGCTCTCGGAAAGGAGCATAATATTGACGCGATGCTTGCTGTCGGCAAGGGGCATCAGGGGAAAAAGGTTTTTGAGTATGTGCGCGGCCGGATGGAGGGCGTCGATCTGATCGAATATCTGGATCGCGGTTTTGACGCAGATCAATTGGCGGTTCTGATAGAGGCGCATAAACGCGATATCAATCTGTCTCCGTATCTCGGACTGAATCTCTACGGAGTTCAGTTAGAGGAGCTGATGACAGGCATTGAAAAGGGTTTGAAGGTGTCGCTGTATGCTTCCGGTGGTTTTAACTGGATGCAGATGCAGGTTATTCGGGAGAATTTAGAAAAAGGAATTGATGTAAAACCCATACTGAATTCTGATTTTACTCCTGACCAAATGCGAGAGATATGTATAGGCATCGAAAAGGGTATGGATGTCACCAGATTCGCAAAGGTGGGATTGGAACCCGGACAGATTGCCGAAATGCGTGAGCGTATTTACAAAGAGGGCGATTACGAGAGCAAAATCGATGAGGTTCTCGCCAATTCGGTTATTTCTGAATTGCTTACTATGGATGATCTGCCTGCTATTGATTTTGATATCGGTTCTGAGGCGGAGAAACTTCTCGAGCAGAACGAGGTTGTCGATCCTGCGCTGGAATTGGCAAAGGAACTCATAGGCGATATTGCGGAGAAGATAGAAAATGCCGAGGAAGTCGAAACAGAGATCAAGAGAGACATTCATATTCTGGTTTCGGAAGACAAGATGAGTGTTACCCTGAATCTAACTCAGCCGACGAACGATGTAAAACTTGGCGTGCGTGAGATCATGAGGGCGTTGCGTGAGTATGATGTCAAGGAGGGAATCAAACAGGACGTTATTCGTCAGATGGTCGACGAAGAGATGTTTTTCACCGATGTTGTTATCGCCGAGGGCAAGCCGGCAGTTATGGGTGAGGACGGTCATTTCGAATATCATTTCCGCAAGGAGGTAAAATCAACACCGAAGCTTCTGCCGAACGGGTCAGTGGATTATAAAGGAATCGAATTATATGAAACGGTAGAAAAAGGTCAGATTATAGCGGATTATATTCCTGCTACTGCGGGAGAGTTCGGCTATGATGTTCTTGGGAATATCCTGACACCTCAGCGAGGCAAGGAGTTACCCGCGCTCAAGGGCAAGGGATTTCATATGACCGAGGACAAAAAGCAGTACATATCCGATATCACGGGTATCATCGAGTGGAAGGAAGACGATTCCATAGAGATTCGCAATGTCTATATCGTAAACGGAAATGTCGATCTGGCAGTCGGAAATATCAATTTTGATGGTGATGTGGATATATCAGGTGATGTGGAAAGCGGGTTTATGATTTCCGCATCCGGTAATGTTACGATAGCAGGTAACTGTGAACAGTGCTCGATATTTGCCGGTCAGGACATCCTGATCAAGGGCGGTGTACAGGGGCATAGTGATTCCGAGATCAACGCCGGCGGAAACATCATAGGACAGTTTTTTGAGTCTACAGTTATCAAGGCCGAGGGGAACATAACATGTACGTATCTGCTTAACTGTGATACAACTTGTGAGGGCTTTTTAAATGTCGCGGGCAGGAGAGGTGTTATTATCGGCGGCCATACGACTGCAAAAACCGGAATTGAGTGTTTTGGAATAGGTAATGTTGCGGAGTCCAAATCAATCATAGAGGTCGGTGTTGGCGACGGAGATTCGCGGGCATATCAGGAATTGATGGATCGTTGTGAGAAGGTTCAGAAGGATATAGATACTCTCGAGGAGGGTATTGATAAGATAATGGCAATGGAGGAACGCAGTGAGAAGGTTGAGGAGTTCTATGAAAAACTGACTCAGGCGCTCTATACCCAGAAGGAAGAGATTAAGGGGCTCCTTGAAGAACGTGAGATACGCATAGTCAAAATGACCGAGCAGAAAAATGCCGAGATCGATGTGAAGGGAACTGTATATCCGGGCACCAGAATATTTGTCAGCTCAGTTGTTTATGTAGTCAGGGAGACACTGAAGAATGTCAAGTTCCTGAAAAAGGACGGCAAGGTCGGTTATCAGGTGCGAACCAAGTTGTGACAGAGATAGTCATATAGGAGGAACCAATGGAAGAAGCCAGCAGCAAGATGGCCAGATATTTCGGTGCTATTATTGAGAACAGGGATTATATTACAACACAGCATGCCAGACGTGTAGGCATGATTTCCTATGTTCTTCTACTGAAATTGAAGGCCTCTCAGCATAATTACAATCTGACTGACCAGGATGTTCGCATGATCTCCAGTGCCGCAACGCTTCACGATGTCGGGAAATTGCGCCTCCCGGACAAGATCATTAACAAGGCGTCACGGCTGACAGATGCTGAATATGAGATATATCAGAGCCATACATATAAAGGCAAAAAAATGTTTGATGATGTTATGAAGCATATGTCGAAAAATGATCCGGATCGTGAGTTTTTTGAATGCTGTGGTGAAATTTGCCTTTTTCATCACGAGAGATATTTCGGAGACGGTTACCCCGAGAAAAAGAAAGGTGACGAGATACCAATCGGTGCGCAGGTTGTGGGTCTGGCAGATGCATATGAGGATGCTTTGGGAGATCGTCTTCATAAAAAAGCGATTTCCAGATTTGAAGTTTATAATATGATAACGTCAGGCGAATGCGGATCGTTTTCTCCCGAATTAGTGAAGGTATTCATGGATTCGCGCGCTGATTTGGAGCAGCTGCTTGCCAAGGAGGATAAGGATAAGAAAGTCTGAAAATCTTTTTAATAGTAATATTTTGTCGACTTGTGTAGTCTATTTATACCAAATATTGTGAATTGTGCGGTTTTACGTGCCTTTGAATTAGGGCGCGTAAACTTTTTTTTAAAAAAAACATTGACAACCAATAGAGATATTGTTATAATTTGTAACAGAGTGTAACAATTTTGTAACAAAATGGAAAGGGATTATGTATGATTAATGTCAAAAGAATTGCTGCAATAGCGATT
>JAGABX010000108.1 GCA_017614395.1 Eubacterium sp. | reverse complement strand
TCCTCAACATCCTCCTCGACAAACTTGGGCGCGGCTACCTCATAGATTATTGCGCCGGATGTAACCACAGCCTTACCGTTTTTACAGTTAGGATTCGGGTTGCCTTCCCAACTCAGGTTATAGACATCCTCCACCTTGAATGTTTTCTGAGCGAATACCTGTTTGCCGTCAACTGCCGAGGTCGCCGTTGCCTTGATCGTATAATTGCCCTTTTTCAGTCCTCCGGCAGAAAAAGTGATGCTCGTTCCATGACTTTTGTTAATTGGATCATTACCGTTAATTCCCTCATCAAACAACGCTACATCCCTGGTTCCGTTCGGAGTGCCGATAACCTTCCATTCGATACTGAAATCCTTTTCCAACATGTAACCGCCCTCGGAATCGATCACATCCGCTGCCAGGCTTCCCGCATATGCATTCTCCATGGCATTCGTCAGTGTGGCGTTGCTCTGGTTGAGCTCAATTTTCTTGATCGTAGGCTTTTTCTTTACCACTACAGGAATGACATAGGTTGATGCCTTCCCATTGAAAACAGCCTTGACAACGATATTTGCACTGCCTGCCTTGACACCTGTTATCTTCATCTGCGCATAGCGGCCATGTCCCTCACAGGAGACCGTATCCATCACACGGTCATTGGATGATTTTATAGAGTACTCATCATAATTGATGATATTTCCATCATCTCCCTCCACACAGAACCAGATCTTACTGTTGGTTCCATCCTCTCTGACTGTTATAACCTTGCTGTCTTCTCCGACATAGAATCTGGCAACTTTTTCATCACCACCCCAGTCCTTTGTTCCCGACTCTATGCCCTTGAAACGTGGGGTTCCTGTCCTTGCTTTTGCTCCGACGCATATAATGGTAGCCTTGCCCTCTATCTCTTTTGCGTCGGTCTTGTCAGGATCCTTCCATGATACGGTCACATCCGAGCGATCGCCAACTTTCTCAAATTTGATCGTCGACTTGGATGCACGGTTATTCTCGAGCATACCATCACCCTTGCTGTCAATACTGCATTCCTTATCAAGTTTGTGAGCTTCCGTTACGTCGATACCGTTCGCATCGAGCAGCATGAATTGGATCGGTGTTGCTATATTGACCTCTGCCATCGATGTAGTCACACTGACACCGATAACCGGACCGCAGGACATCACTTTTTCAACTGCTGTTTTAGCGTATTTGAACCGATAGTTTTTCTTGTCAATGAAAAAGCCTGCAACCTGCACCGTGATGATCGTGCCGTCTTCCGAAACCTTGATGTTGTTTACGGGCATCGCCTGCACTTCCTGTTTCTCATCATTCAATTCGTTAATTTCTATCTGACCCTTGGTGATTGGATTTTCCAACTCATTCGTATCGCGGTCGAATTCCAACTCTACCTTATTAGCCGTTACCTGGTTTACGTTCAGGAGAATCGGTGTATTGTCTGGTTCTGCAACAGTTACCTTCCACTGAGCAATGTGATTTCCGGTCTTGGCAGTGATTGTCGTTTCGCCGTATGAAACACCGTAAACCCATGCATAGGTCATTCCGTTTGCAGCCACTGACGTTGAAGGACCGGTTGCAGCCGCTGCCACTGCCGGGTCGATCACTATAGCATCTGCGTCCAGATACTTAGTCTCTTCATCCTCTGACCATATCGTGGCAACAGATGTGTTCGAGGACGACCATGTAACCTCGTCATTCGAGTTCTCAGGAGTGAGCGCCGCTTCAACCCTGACCGCTTCACCTGTCGCACATGTTTCGGCGCCCGACAATGTGATCCCGGTTGCCGGAATTAGCGGTTCCTCTGTAGGCACGGCAGTTGCAGTCGGTTTCGCCGTTGGTTGCGATGTCGGTGCCGGGCCTGCGTTTTTTACATGAACCTTCAGTGTCAGTTTGTATTTTTTTTTGCCGTTTACCTTTTTCTTGAGCCTCAGGTCAAAGGTTACCTTGGTATCGCCTTTTTTCTTGCCGCAAACTCGAAAAGCCTTTTTGGAAACTATCTCAACATCGGCAATCATTTTCTTTTTGGACCTGACCTTTGAGCGTTTTATTCTTTTTTTATTTACGCCCTTGACTGTTATTTTTTTAGACGCATTGACCTTGACATTGACGGATGATTTGGATAATTTGATCCTCTTTTTCGCCGCCTCACCCGGCGTCACACCAAACAGAGACAGTGCGAGTGCCAGCGACAAGCCTGTTGCAAGTATTTTTTTCAGATTACGTTTCATGATGCAGTACCCCCTATTCTGCAAATAAATCTATGATTATACGGCTATTTCTCCGTTTCATATTCTGATTAGAATACAGAAACCGCCGAATCGTCCGATAACACGACGATAAGACGGTTATCCCGTGTTCATGCTGTCTCCTGCCATTGCAAACGAAAACTCAATATAGATATAATACCATAAAATCATGTATTATTCAAGATTTTTCTATGCGGCTGTCGCCTGTGTTTCCGCCTTTGTGATCCCCTCCGGATAGATATTTGCAAATTCCGTCTTCATGGAAACCGGATGATAGCCCTGCGCGATATAGTCAGCCGACTTTTTCTCCCAGTCCTCTGTACCCCACTCGCGTTCGGAATCATCCGCCACAACCATGTACGCTTCTGTCGGATAAGTATTTCTCTTGTCGATCGCGTAGTTCAGCATACTGGTGTCACTGCCGCTGTTTCCGAATGCCAGCACCGGGCGCTGTCCGATCTCACGCTCGATCCATATGGTCTTGCAAGCATTAAGGTCTTTCTGGATAAAGCCTCCCGTAAATACCAATTCGTCTCCGTCCACATACTTGAAGTCCATGTTGGACGAAACGGTCTCATTGCCCTTCACCTTGACCTCGAACTCCGTCCCTATGATGTGGTTCGGCGTGACATAGTCGGCAATCGGGGAGTTTGCGACAATTGCACGTGTCGTCGTACGCTCTGTTCCGCTGACCACATATACGGTAAAGTCGTTGTCATACAGGTACTTCACGACCTCCACCATCGGCAGATAAAATCCGTCAAAATAGCGCATATTGTTGAAGCTGGCTGTGTATTTGTTCCCGAACTGCACAGCATAATCATAGAGGTCCTGTATCGTCATCCCGGCATAAGCCCTGGCGAAATTCCTTGCCAGTTCCTCTCCTGCCTTATACCCCGGCTTTATCTCCGTAGCCGCCTTTTTCAGGTCATCGGAGACTTTTTCCGGATGATCCTTCAGACAGTACTCGATAAACATCATCGTATCAAAATAGGTAAAAAAGGTCTCGCAGGTAAGCGTACCGTCCATGTCAAACACGGCGATGCGATCCTTAACCGGGATATAGTTTGCCGTATCCTTTTCATCTGTAACCTTGGCCACATACTCCCGCAGGCTTTCGGCCGTAGCTGAATCTGCCGACCAATAGGTGCTGAGCGGCTTTACAGCCGGTGCAGTGACCTTTACCTTGCATTTCAGGGTTTTCTTTGTCACCCTGGCGCGGATTACAGCAGACCCCTCGCTTTTCGCCGTGACCTTTCCCTTGACGGTAACGGACGCCACCTTTTTATCCGAGGTGCTCCAAGAAACCTTCTGCTTTGTACCTGTCACCTTCAGAGTGACACTTTTTCCAACTGTCAGTGAAACCTCCTTCTTGTTCAGTTTTACCGTCGTTTTCGCTCCCGCCGGCACGCTGATCGCAGAGATCACCATAACCGCCGATAATACTACTGCTCCTGTTTTTTTCAATGCTTTCATTTTGTTTACCTCCTGTTTTTTTCTTAACCTTTGTAAATTATATCCATCATGGTAATATCATCAAATGGCTCCATATCTCCCGCGAACGCATCAATCTCTTTTTTCATATTCATCAGCAGTTCATCGGGCGTGCAGTCTTTATCTCTTTGCAGCATTTCCAGCATCCTCTCTTCGCCGAAACGCGCTCCGTCATCCCGCTTGGCCTCGGGAACACCGTCGGTGTAGAGAAAAACCCTGTCCCCGGGACTGAGACGTACCGTTTCATCCGTGTATTCGATGTCCTCCATAGCGGCTAAGGGCGGCATGTTTTCTTTTTTATCAATGGTATAATCTCCGCCCGCTGTCCGAATGGCCGGATATTCATGTCCCGCGTTAGCGAAAATGAGTTCCCCGGACGTTAGGGTCAGGATTCCGAGCCATACAGTGACAAACAGATTGGACGGGTTGTCTTCACAAAGGGTGTTATTTACATCAAAAAGCATCTGTGCCGGCGTGCCCTCTGAGGAGGCACGGATCTTTAACAGGGTTCTGGCGATGACCATGAACATAGCGGCCGGCATTCCTTTTCCGGACACGTCCGCCATGACGATACCGACCCGGTCGTCATCGATCATAAAGAAGTCATAAAAATCTCCTCCGATTTCCCTGGCAGGTGTCATCGAAGCATAGAGCGCAAGCCTGTCGTTGATACAGAAATACTTTGGCAGCATATCTGCCTGCATTTTCGCTGCTACGTTCAGTTCCGCGTTCATACGCTCCCGTTCAGCGGTTATGGTCGTGATATCAAGAATATAACTGTCGATATCCGTTTCCATCTTTTTCATGGCATCGGACAGCATTCCGATTTCGTCGGAACGATGGAGGTCTACGGATTCAAATTTCTCCCGATTTTCCGTTTCGTTCATGTAGTCTGTCGCAACCAGAGACAGTTTTTTAATGGGACGTATGATGGAGCGGTTGATCAGCAGGAGAACGATAACGCACAACACCGCCGTCAACGCAACCAGCAGGATAGCCAGTATCAGGACAAAACGGGACTCAACCGCCTTTATGTCATCCATTGACAGATCAACTCCGACATAGCCTACGCACTCACCGCTACTGTCGTATACAGAGGCGTTGGCGGTAACCAGCCAGCCGTAAATATCCATGTTGGTGACATAGGGCTCACCGGCTTCAGGATCATAGGCAATGGAGTAGTCAGCCTCATCCGAGTGTTCTGTCAGTCCCACAGGGCAGGCATCCTCCTCCGAAGCATCAACGAGATACAGCGCGTATTCCATACTGCGTGAGGTATCATAGGCCGCAATATAGATTGATGAAAAAGTCTCGCTGTCAATATCCTGCAGTCTTTCCAGAGTAGCATAGACCGATTTATACTCCGGCAGCTCCTCAATCCATTTAAAGTGCTCCATATATTCTTCGTAGCCTTCACTCCCCCAATCTTCGCTGAGCACGATCTTATCCTCGGGAATGGAGCGGAATGTTTTGATCGTGGCGTCATGTACCACCTTCAGGTCATCACCGTTGATCGCGTTCGTTGCGATATGAGCCATGTCATTCGCGTGATCCTTGAAATTCGCCTCGTTGGTATCCGAAAACCTCAGATAACTCATGACAACAGCAATGGAACACAGGATGATGGACATCGTAATAATGATAATAACTGATTTTAATCGGATGGAAAATCGAATTTTGTTTTCTTTCATACTATCCCTCCCTCAATACTTTTTTCCTCATTATACACTTAAATCTCACATTTCGCAATTATTCTTTGATGACTACTGACCTTAATCAGCCCCCTTTGCGATTGCACTTATCGCCTCCTTCTGAATATCATCATTATACGATAGCATAGGTGTGACAGCTTTTCCTTTAATCCTTCTGGCTATATAGTTTCGTGTAAGCCTGATGATCAGTGGTAACTGCGCAAGTATTCCGATGAGATTCGGGATCATCATGAATCCATTGAAGGTATCCGATATATCCCATGCCAGATTTGACCCCATCAGGGCGCCGAGCACGATGATCAGGACAAATATCACGCGATATACCTTGGCAGATACGACTCCAAACAGATATTCCGTAACCTTTGCTCCGTAATACGACCAACCGAGAACAGTCGTAAATGCAAAGAGCGTGATCACCAAAACCACAAACCACTCACCGGGAGCTCCGAATGTAGCACCAAACGCCTTGGAAACCAGTGTTGAATCATTTACTCCCTCCATTACAAGACCTGTATTCAGATCGATAGCACCGGAGCTCAAAACAACGAGTGCTGTGAGTGTACATATGACTATTGTATCTAAGAATACTTCTGCGATTCCCCACATGCCCTGATGAACCGGCTCTCTAGAGCAGCTGTTGGTATGAACCATGACAGACGAACCCAGCCCCGCCTCATTCGAAAAAACGCCTCTTTTGCATCCGTTCTTGATAGTGATAAATGCCAACTGTACGGCTGTTCCGGCAGCTCCTCCTAAGGCTGCATCCGTCCCGAAAGCAAACCTGAATATTGATGAAAAAGCCTCCGGCATCTGTTTGATATGGATGATTATCATGATGAGGCATCCCAGGATATATATGATCGACATGAATGGAATAACCTTTTCTGAAACCGCGGCTACTCTCCTAAAACCACCTATCAGGATTATCGCCATGGCAACCATCAGGATTATTCCGATTCCCCAATTGACGTTCGATACTCCGAGAAACGTCTCGCTCTCAACATCGGATAAAAACGAAGACTGCACATTGATGGTGATCTTGTTGATCTGGGCCATATTACCGATCCCGAAGGATGCCAACACAGTAAAAAGACAAAACAGAACAGCCAGCAGCTTTCCGATTTTTTTACAATGTTTTATGGATCCAAGGCCATCCTGAAGATAATACATCGGTCCGCCGGACCATGCTCCCACAGAATTGCGTCGTCTGTAGTACATCCCAAGAACTATCTCGGAGTACTTAAGCATCATTCCGAAAAATGCCGCAACCCACATCCATAGTACAGCACCCGGTCCCCCGACGCAGATAGCAGTAGAAACACCTGCGATATTACCGGTTCCTATAACCGCACACAGAGCCGTACAAAACGTACGAAACTGTGACAGGGCACCGGCATCATTTATGATACGGGCTTTTCCTCTGATCAGTCCAAAGGTATTCTTCCACCAGTGTCTGACATGCTTTATCTGGAAAAAGGCTGTAATCACCGTACATATCAATCCGGTGCCAAGAAGCAGTGACAGACCGAAGGTTCCCCACACAAATCCGTTTGCAGCATCATTTATCTCGACAACTGTTTCCATCTTTATCTCCCAACACTATTCATCCAAAATCTCGCAATAAACAAGCGTCTGGTTGATCAATTGATATGCCACCTCTCCGAAGGTAACAGGACCTGTATACGGCGGGATCTTCTGTCCGTTCAGATTTCCATACAGATAATTCAGTATACAGTTGCAGGAGAACACCGGTGCATGCGTTTCCGCTTCATCTGTTTTCCTTTTGAACTCCGCAGCATAATCACCCACATCTGTTGCAAACCGGTAATCTATATTCCGAAAGACAGGAGCATAAAAACTTACTTTTCCATCCTCCACAGACTTTATCGATGTATTTATGTACGAACCATTATAATCTGCTACCAGAGGCATCATGGTGTCAAGACCGTTCTTATCGATATACTCGGCAAAGTTTACCTCTTTACCATCGACCGTACAATTCACTACATCCAGATCATCGCCGTTAAACCTTATAACCGGATCGTTCTTATCATCTCCGAAAATGTTTACCATATTGACCATCGCCGTCTTGCCCGCTGGGAGCTTTATGAACATAACAACAGCCTTGTCTGAGTATGACATTCCACTCTCCCCGTCATACACCTTATATTCGCCCCCGCTCTCAAGATCAGCACCCGCTATCCATCCTATCGTCGGATGCATGAGGAGTTCCTCCACATAAGGTGCTTCTTTTGAGTACTTCGCAGCTACTTCAGATGAATATGGCATAATAATCATCGTAAGGCCATTGTCAAAGCATTCCTCTACGATCTGGAATACATTATACTTCCCGTAAACTGCGATCTTGATTTCTTCCGCAAAATTAAGCTCATTTACAAAAAGCATATCCTTGGTAAGAATACCACCTTCCTCTGCTATAAAATAAGGTGTTGTTCCCCCAATCCACTTTCCCTTCGGCAGTTTCTGAAGAAGTGAATCATCCGCTGCTATATGGAGTATTTTTCCGTCATTTATAAGTTTGATTGTTTCTTCCAGTGTGATAAGCATCTTATTACCTCCTTGATCTAGAGCATCGCTATGTTTGCAAGATCCACTTTCGCCACTATAGGATATTTCGATAAAAACTCATCCATCTCCTGTATACATGACTCCATACATCCGGGATCCGCTGCTACCCTCTTTTGCAGTTTCGATATCATCATATTCAATGCAAGATTTGATGATGTGTACTTTACTTCTCCGCGCAGGAGTTTTTCTACTTTTTCCTGTGCATATGCTTCCATCAATTCACCTCCTTCCAACTATTCCAACACCTCAAGAATCCCGTCATAATCAAGCATATCCGCTTTTTCACTGACAAGCAGAAATCTCTCTTTTTCGGAATCCGGAATCACATACTCCCTGGCCTCGTTCATTATCCTCTCAACCTCATCACAGTCCATATCATCTGCCGCTACACGCAACTCATCATATATTCTGTTCAAGGTATCCGGATCCGCAACGGATTTTTCCGCGTCCTCCTCATCCTCGACCGCCTTATCCGGAAACGCAGGCGCAAGAGACTCTCTGTAGCTCAGATAGTATTCCATCACAGATTCATGATTCTCTTTGACGAACGGGATGTTATCTCCCTTGCTTGCCATCTCGAGCGCTTCTGCCATCTCACTGAGTTCCATGGCTCCGGCAAGCTTTGCCGAACTTTTCAGCGCATGTATCTTTATCGCATAGTTTTCCCAGTCTCCGGATGAGTAATAACTGTCAAGAGCATCATGTTTATCTGAGATAGAGTCAAAAAATATCTCAAGCACCGACTTAAAAGCCTCCTCTGAACCGCTGTTTTTAATTGCGATCCCGGCATCTATACAGTCGAGCTTACTGTACCATTTATCTTCTTCTTCAGGTTCATACGCAGTCTCCTCCTGATATTCTTCTGCCACTTCATAATAATCTGCGGGGATATCTGCTTCTTCGTGCTCCGTACCGCTCTCATCACCTGTCAGCATTTCCTCCGGATCCCCGGTATCTGCAGACTCCTTTTCATCATCGATAAACGATGCGATATTGTACGACTTATTTGACTTAAGCAGATATAGGATTCCGAATGTTCCGGGACCGCAGTTGGACGATATAGCCGCCGATGCCTGCTGAAATACTACATGCTCAAAGTAGGCATGTTTTTTTATCTCCTGCTCGATCCATTCAAGAGTCTCAACATCCAGATAGGCATATGTGATAAATACGACATCCGGATCAGGGATCAAATCCGGGGGTAACGCTTTCTTGATATACTTTCTGTACACTCTTTTGGTGCGTCCGAACCATACTCCGCCAATCCCCGCCGTATCCTTCTTTATACGAAGCGAAGGGTGAAGATTGAGTGTCTGTGCTATCTTATGCAGACTGTTGCTGAGATATCCTCTTCTTGCCATATACTCTGTTGAGTCTATAATAAAGCTGCATCTCAGTCGATATTTTACTTCTTCAATCTCTTTTATGATATCGTCAACCGGCATCCCCATCCTCGCCAGCTTATACGCTATGAGTACAAGTATACCTGTAGAACTTGATAGAAGCCCTGAATTGATAACCGTGACATTATCAAATGATTTTGCTGCTTCCGTTGCGGTTTTATACTCGACGCTCATACTTGTAGTCAGAGATATATGGATGATATGATGCGTTCTCTTCAGTACATCCGCAAAAAACTTGGTGTACTCCGCCTCACTCTGTGGAGCTGAAATGGCATCCTTTCCGAGATTGATATACCGGATAAGCTCACTTGCATCCATATGAACTCCATCCTTAAACACTCCCTCATCCGTATTGATAACGAAGGGAATGATCGGAATATGAAGCTTTCTGAGTGTAGAATCGGGAAGATCGACCATGCTCGATGCCGTAATGATAACCGGGGCTTTTTCAGCATATTTCTCCGACGTATTTATCTCCTCATCGTCGCCTGCCATCGCCGACCTGAGGATGATCCTGTCACTCGGAACATGCTTGATCAGCATTTCTTCCATGCTTTCCGCAGAAACAGGCTTCACCAGGTATCCATCAAAACCGGCTCTGTTATACAGCTCTCTGTTCTCACTTCCCGCATTGGCGGTAAGAACTATTACCGGAGTATTCCTATTGAGACCTCCGACCTGGCCTCTGATCTTTTCCAGGCACTCGATCCCATCCATCTGCGGCATCAGATGGTCCATAAAAATAGCATCATAACTGAGTTTCTGACACATGTCAAGCGCTTCTTTTCCTGAAAGCGCGGTATCAATCCTCATATCCGTATCTTCAAGGAGTCTCTTTTCCACTTCAATATTCATCTCGTTGTCATCAACGATCAGAATACTGACCTCAGGAGCCAAAAAGGCACTTGTATAATTGCTCCTCCTGACCATCTGCTGATTATGGATATTCAGCTCGCCTATCACATTTTTGTTGGTTATACCTTGCTTAACTGTAAATGTAAAGGTTGACCCCTCACCGTAAACACTGTCTACATTTATCGTTCCGTCCATCAGTTCGATCAACTGTTTTACAATACTCAGTCCCAGTCCGGTTCCCTCTATGTGTCGGTTTTTTCCTTCGTCAACGCGCTTGAACGCATCAAACAGGTAGGGGATATCCTCCTTTTTTATACCCATTCCGGTATCAGCGACAGAGATGGCTAATTCCGTTGTATTCTCATCTATGGTACTGTTTTCTATCCTAAGCTCAACATATCCGTTTTTGGTATACTTTACGGCATTATTCAGAAGATTTATGATCAACTGTTTTATACGAACCTCATCTCCGTATAATACGGTAGGAACCTGGGGATCGATGTTCACCTCAAAGCCCAGTCCCTTCTCATGCGCCTTGAGCCAGATCATATTCACTACCTCAGACAGCATATCTCCTACATTATAATCAACAGGAACGATATCCATGCTCCCTGCTTCGATCTTTGAGAAATCCAGGATATCATTTATAAGCGCCAAAAGAAGCTTTCCGGCACCCTGTATACCTCCTGCATCTCTTATGATATCATCCGAGGTATTTTCATTGCGAAGTATCAGTTCATTGAGCCCGAGTATCGAATTGATCGGAGTACGAATCTCGTGGCTCATACTTGAGAAAAACCGGTTCTGGGAACGGGTGAGCTCTTCTGCCCTTTCCGTTTCCTTTTTTGCCCTGTCATTCTCCCGCTTGAACAAAATACCCTGCACCATAGCCATCCCAAAACAAAGCATACCAACCAAAATGATGGAAATGAATGAATCAACATAGTAAACTTCGACAGAATGGCCATCGAATAAACCGGGGTTCATGTATGATATGATATAGCAGGTCAGTGACACAGCAAACAGAAGAACCAACATCACGGCTCTCCACTTACCCGACAAAAGAAGTCCAATATACATAAAGGCAAAAATAATCCACAGAAAACCGCCCCCGTATACCCTTCCTCCAAAGAAGAACAGAGCCGGAACAATCCCAAATACCAAACCGATACAGATAATCCGGATAGCTACCTTTAATTTGTCAATGTAAAGACAGATCAATGTGGTCACAGGAACAAAAATGATAACTCCAAGAATAGTCAGGCTCTCTCCTACATTTTCTCCGATGCACAGATCTCCGATCAAAGCGATGATCACAGCCACCTCAGAAATCAGAGTAAATATCAAAAAAACCCGCTCGGAAAAATCCCTGTTATGATCTCTTACAGCATCTATGAAGGTTTTTATCAATCCTTTCTTATTCATGCACGTCACCTCCCTTCACACTGCGATCAGGAAGGACTCTTTGCATAACCCTTTCAAAATCGGAAGTATCTATCGGCTTCGCAATAAAGCCGTCGAAGCCTTCATTGATGAACATTTCCCTCGCACCCGAAACGACATTGGCTGTAAGCGCTACTACGATCGCTTCCCTTCCCATATCGGCAGCCATGGACTTGATCTTCTTCATAGCCTCAACCCCATCCATTTCAGGCATCATATGATCCATGAAAACAATATCATAATCATTATCATGATATTTACTTAAGGCCTCTTTACCGCTTCCCGCGGTGTCGATAATCATCTCATAATCTCTGAAAAGCGATGATGCCACCACCAGATTCATCGGCTCATCATCGACTATAAGCGCCTTAACCCCCTTAAATATCGGTCTTTCATCACTCTCCTGCAGGTCAATATCCGTTGCGTTTCGCCCTTCATTCAGGACTTTTATTATCGCATATGCATACAGCGGTTTGGGCATAAACAGAACTCTGCTTCCTTCCGGAATACTGATCCCCGGATCAGCCGATACGGCAACGACAATATCCTCTCTTGCAAGCAGCTCAAAATACCCTTTGTTTTCCTCGTATTCCTCCTGACCCATAAATATATAGTTTGCATTCATCTTTTCTTTGAGACGTTCAACCTCATAAACCGTCTCAGCAGGATATACCGGCACCATGATGCCACTTGCCAGATTGGCAACCATACCACGATAAAAGTCCCTGACTCTCGGAACTTTATACTTATCCGGTCTGACGTGGAACAGAACCGCTCCGTCAAAAGTATTCTCAAGTGCAAGGCACGGTTTGGGATCGACGACTGCCTGCGGGATCGTAACTCTCACTGTCGTACCATATCCTCTCTCGCTTTCAATCTTTACGAAACCACCCATACGGTGAGCAAATCCGTAAACAATATAGAGTCCCAGGCCTATCCCACCGGAGCTCCTGTTTCTCTTCTTGTTGTCCTGATACAATCCATCGCTTACTGCCCATATGGCATTTCTGCTCATCCCCATACCTGTATCTGTCATCTCGACACACAGGTTCACTCCGTAATCCACAGGCTCCGAATACATCCTTACATGTATTCCGCCGGCCTTTGTAAACTTGATCGCGTTTTCCAAAAGATGCCTGAATATCTTGTGGAGTTTTTTAATATCTCCTCTCATCATAGTAGGAGTCAACGGATTCAGATCGACGATCAATTCAAGTCCGTTTGTATTATCGCTCTCTCTGAAAGCAGTAACTACATCATTGATAAGAGACGTACACATATAGTTTTCTTCTTCAATAAAGATATTCTGTCGTTTGCACTCCGTATAATCCTGGATATCCTCAACCTGATACGCCAGCCTGATTCCGGCTTTTTTTATCGAACTTCCCTCTTTTACACCTTTTTTCATCAGCAGATCAGACATTCAGTTAACAACATTGATCGGAGTCCTGAGCTCATGAGAAATATTGGAAAGAAAATCCTCCATACTTGCGTCATTGGCTTCTATGCGTTCCTTATCGGTTCTTCTTTCTTCCTCGTCATCCACTCTGTCTTTAATATTTTTGCCGCTGACAAAGAACACGATCAGAACGATTATCATATGCAGAAAAATCCTTGAGATGCTCAGCTTGTCGAATTCCGGTTGCTCGCCGCCCGGGATATTTAATACATGGATCATCACAAGAGAAAAGTACTCAGCCAAAAGAATACGGATCATGTAAGCACGATTAAATAATGCACAAATAATCATCGCCAGGCATATTGTCAGTGCCAAATCAAAAAAGCTGCTCACATGGATACCGTGATAAAAAACGATAAGAGCAGCAAAAACAAAATAAAACAGCACTCGTAAATCCTGTTCAAGACGATTCGATACATTTACCAGCCAGAGCGAGATTATACCAAGCAAAACGATAACCGGAAACCAAAACTCCCATCCGAGAAGATAGTTTTCGATTATCAACCCCAAACCGGCTAATGTGAAAACAAATACTGCAAGTTTTTCATTACTATCCCGATTCATTTAGTTTCCCTTTCCGTGTTTCGCCAGGACGCTTTTGATCTTAGCCTGGAGTTCCTGCTTTGTTGCACCCTTTAGTACATATCCGGCAGGTCCCAATTCCATAACTCTGAGAACCCCCTCCCTGGTGCCGTTTCCGGTGAGGAACACAACAGGGATATCCTTTGAATCCTCCTCTGACTTAAGCATCTCAAATACCTGAGGGCCATCCACAATGGGCATCTCATAATCCAAAAGGATCAGGTCCACATTTTTTTGGTGACAAATTTGATTGCCTGCGTACCACCGGTAACGATATTGACTGTATAATCCTCGTTGATCCAGGTTTTAACCATCTTCGCATAGTCCGGATCGTCATCTACGATCAGAATGCTCTTCTTTTCTACAGTCCCGCCTGTTTCCAGCGCTTCCCAAATCATATCTCCGAGTTTGCTCATATCGATCGGCAGGTTGAAACGTTCATAGTTTTTCAAGCCGGTCATACTCTTAGAGATGTCCGCAAGATAATTCTTCTCTCCTACTAAAACCATCTTTTGCTTATCCATCTCTACATCCTCGAGAATTTTAGCGACCGTATCCGCAGAATCGGAATTCTCGGTAATGGATTCGGATAAATACAGGATAAACAGATCAACCTTACCGCAATGCCTGTCTATCTCAGGCAGATCGTTCCCAAGTTCCGTAACCTTGAAATGAAGTTCATTCAGACGGTTTTTGATCCCACGTACCATCACACTTTGATTAAGCTCTATAATAACTATATGTGTCTCTTCGGCATTCATAAAATGTCACCGCTCCTCTCCGGTTGTCCTTAATCTGATTCACACCCTCTGTACTCAACACAGACAACCACCTCTATTCTGATTATTCAGAGGGATTACATAACAATCCAGCCACCATTCTACCACCATTTTTTCGTTTTTTCAATAGGGAGTTGCTGAATGCAACTTATTCCACCCGTTCCGGAGAAACCGAGTTCATTCCGGCATTTACGCTCCCCTGTACTAAACGCAGACCATCGTCAGGTCGTCAAACTGTTCCGAGGTTCCCACAAACTCATCAATTGGGTGGGGCTGAATGGAATTGAGCGCGTCTGCGACTGAACCATATGATCCAGATTGCATACGCCACTGTCAGGACAGCGCTGACAATATATGCCACCGTCCATGACATATGGAGTCCGATCTTCGCGTTCAGGATATAACTGATACATACATAGCAATAGAAACAACCGGGCAGAAGTGCGATCAAATACGGCATCTTGTTTTTGATCATGTACGCGGTGATCAGTGTGAACGCAAATACGGCCGTGACCTCGTTCGCCCATGAAAAATACCGCCACAGGATATTAAACCCGTTCGAATCCATCTTGGCATAGATCAGCACAGCCGCCACGACACCGAATATCACCAGTGCCATCGGGAGACAGTTTTTCTTTTTCGTCTGATCGATATGCAAGGCATCCCCGATGATCAATCGCAGAGATCGCAGCGCCGTATCCCCCGACGTGATGGGCAGGACGATTACGCCAACTATTGCGATGACTCCTCCGATGGATCCAAGCATATCCCTCGCGACAATACCGACGACCGATGTCGGCGCGCCGTGAAGCGCATCCGCGTCTGCAATCCCCATATACATGGCACCCATCGCCGCAGCCGCCCAGGTCATAGCGATAAATCCCTCCAATATCATCATGTTGTAAAAAGTCGTCCGTCCCTCGTGCTCATCCGTGACCGCGCGTGAAACCAGTGTCGCCTGGGTCGAATGGAACCCGGACACAATACCGCACGCCACCGTCACGAAAAAAATCGGGATAAAGTGCTCACCGAAAGGATGGATCCCGGCTATACCTACATCCCAAACCTCTTTGATCGGATAGCCCTTTATAAACAGTCCGAAAAATACACCGACTGCCGACAGCAGGAGAATGGCTCCGAAGATTGGGTACACCTTCCCGATGATCTTGTCTATCGGAAACAGCGTCGCCACGATATAGTATAAAAAGATTGCCGCATATACTATGATGATCACAGGATTCCCCAGGGACGCCTCCTGATTCACGATCTGCGTCACGAACAGGTCGCCCGGCGTATAGATGAATACCACGCCGAGGAGAAGTAGCAACAGGCATACAAACACCTGATAGATCCGGTAAATGTTCTTCCCCAAAAACCGGCGCACCATGCCCGGCACCTGCTCTCCGTCACTTCGGATTGAGATCATGCCGATCATATAATCATGCACCGCACCACCGATCACACATCCGATCGGTATGGTGAGAAATGCGATCGGTCCGAACAGCGCCCCCTGAATCGGTCCCAGGATCGGTCCGGTACCGGCGATATTCAACAACTCGATGAGGCTGTTCCTCCATTTTTTCATCGGAACGAAATCGACACCGTCCCGCATACGGATTGCCGGCGTCTCTGAGTCCGTCGGCTTCATCACACGCTCAACGAACCGACCATACAGCGTTCCGCCTATCAATAATATCGCCAGTCCGATAAAAAAGGTAATCATTTTCTCAGGTCCTTTCTTCAACTAATTGCTTCTGCTCCGGTTGTTCTGTGTTATGGTGGACACAACAACTGAATATCATTTTACACGATTTTTATCATTTTTTCAATAGGGGGTTCCAAAATGGAACGTCCAAAATCTTGATAATATGTTGATTTTGCTTAATTTATTGTATATAATGGACTGCAGAAGGAAAAACGGGGGTTAAACGGGGTTTTCAGAAACAGCATACACGGGGTAAACGAATTATGAGTAAATTTTTTGCGGATTCTTTAAGGAAAATACGGACAGAGAGCGGTCTTTCCCAGCAGGCGTTGGCGGATGAGGTGTTTGTTACCCGTTCCACTGTCGCCAGGTGGGAGGCCGGCACCCGTCTGCCGGACGCCTTGATGATATCAAAGGTTTCCGATGTGTTAGGCGCAGATGTTAACGAACTACTGTCCGCAGCCGCGCAGAGTGACGAGTGCCCAAATGTCATCATGGTAGATGACAGAAAGCTGATCCTGACCGGCGGTTTGCCTATATTAGAGGAGGTCATGCCTGACGCGACCGTCGCCGGCTTTACCGACGTGCCCGAAGCCATCGAATACGCCAAATCAAACCGTGTGGCGCTCGCATTTCTCGATATCGAACTGAGAAGCACGAGTGGACTGGATCTGTGTCGGACGCTGCTCGAGATCAATTCGCGTACAAATGTGGTATATCTGACAGCATTCAGTGACTACGCCTTTGACGCATGGAGTACGGGAGCGAGCGGATTTATGCTCAAACCTATCACGGCCGAAGGCGTCAGAAAACAGCTGAATAACCTAAGGTATCCGTTCTGGACGGGAGGCGAAGACGCATGACAAGCTTGATTGTTATTATCAGTTTTTCGTTAGCCGGCGCGTTGATCGTGATGATGGCGCTCGGAATCGTGCTCGCAGTATTTATGCCTGCGATGGATCGTTGGAACAAGCGTTATTTCATCGTACTCTTTTCTGTATTATTTTTGCTCTCGCTCTCATGTTTTTTTGCCCTGCTTTATTGGGAGGATCCCACGAAGGCAGTAGCCGAACGGATCGTCTATATTTTTGAATCCATGTTTCTCCCTGGGCTGGTGTTTATGCCGACATTATTCATGTTGCATTCCAGTGGTGAACATATCGTGAAAAGTATGTTGTTCAAACTTGTGATCTTGTTTCTGGGAATATATTCTATCATGCTGATCGTCACACAGTTTACGGGAGCTGTCTATGATGTCACACCGGATAATCAGTTTATCCAGGGACGATTGTATGCACTGTGGGTAATGTCATTGGCCATGATCATGGTTCTCAATATAGCAGGTGTGCTCAAAAGGCGGAAAAGACTTTCGAAAAGGCTTTTCTCCGCTCTTCTCATCTACCTGGTTCCTATGACGGCTGCTTTATTTCTCCATATATTCGTAAATGTTGAGGTTATTCTGGTATTCGGCATGGCACTCTTCGCACTGTTGATGTTCGGGATTATCCTCCGGGATAACATTGAACACTACATGAAACAGCAGCAGGTAATCGCAAACCAGCACGCCGACATTATGGCATTGCAGATGCGTCCCCACTTTATCTGCAACGCGATGATGGGCATTTACTATCTCTGTGATCAGGATCCCGACAAGGCAAAACAGGTCACACTGGACTTCACCACCTACCTGCGTAAAAACTTCGCTGCTTTCGCAAGCGAGAGCATGGTACCTTTCCGTGATGAACTGGAGCACACACGCGCCTACCTCGCGGTCGAGCAGGCACAACTCGAGGACAGTCTCTTTGTCAGCTTTGATACGCCGCACATCCTGTTCCGTGTACCGCCGCTTACACTGCAGCCTATCGTGGAGAACGCCGTCAAACACGGTATGACATCGAGCAACGATCCGGTTCATATATCGGTTGTCACCGTACAGACGGACACCGCAAACGAGATCATCGTGGAGGACGACGGTCCCGGTTTTAACCCGGTAGATGACGATGAACCGCATATCGCGCTCAATAATATCCGTCAGAGACTTGAGATGATATGCAAGGGAAAATTGATAATCTCGTCACGAGAGAGTGGAGGAACGTCCGTAAAAGTGACGGTACCAATAGAAAAAGAGGATTAAGAACGGTTAGTTCTCTCCTTTATTCGACGGAGTAAAACTCCGGAACCGATGACCTCCTAAATTATCGTCAAAGCAAAATTCAGCCAGGTAACACTGGCTCATATATGCAAGCAAAAATGCCATCACCTCGATTTTTCCACCACATTTACATATGGATATGGAATTTCTATGCCGTTCTCTCTCAGAGCTTTTGTAACCCTGAGATTAATATCGGAGATCAGCACCTCCGTTGGAACATTAGCCGGACAGTATACCGTCGTTGAAATCCGGATGCTGGAAGGCTCGTATCCCATAAAATAAGCGGGACCGTAAAACATTTCCCCATCCTTTTCCTTTCCCGGAATGCTCAGGGATGAGGATTCCACTGCCTCCTGCACCACCCGGAGCGCCTTATCCATATCGGTGTTAAATGCTACATAAAAATTAAACTTTGCAGAACGATTATCCCTATGATAACTGTAATTTGTGATCCGCATGGAATTCAATTCAGAGTTCGGCACAACGTGTGCTTCCGTATCCAGACCGATCAGTACCACATGCCTCATGGTAATATCCTTTATAACACCGGTTGTTCCGTCTTCCATCATGATTCGGTCTCCGATTTCAAAGGGTTTGTAAATGCTTATCATGATGCCGCCCAGAACATCCTTTATCATACCCTGAGCTGAAAAAGTTAAGATGGCTGTAATGACGGCTGTTCCTCCCAGAAGCGTAGTCCAAATGTCCTTGAAACCCACGAGAGCGGTAACAATTCCAATCACACCGATAAGAATAATAGCACCTTCAATCAGCCTTTTCAGAAAGATGACCTGAACTCCACTCTTTGTTTTCTGTACATGTTTAAATATAGCATGATTAATCCGGAGCAAAAGAGAGACTATCGCCGCTCCGATTATTATGATAATGACAGTAGTTAAAATAGAATCATCCCATTCCATCTGTTTTTTCACCTTTCCATCTGTTTTCATCCACGAACCGGTAGTAATCTGATTCGCAAACCTGAACGTTACGACTTGGCAGTACGGGCTACGCGATGTGCAATATTGCTCCACAAATGCGGTATGACTCCCAGCGAATACTTTCCTTCATCCAAATACATCGTAATACTGTGACGCCTATACAGCATAGAAATAATAAAAGGAAAAAACCAAATACAGTTTTTTCATATACGTTCCTTTTTCTATCTTTGTCAATCATATTAACAGCAAAATGGTAGAAGCAAAATGCTCCTACCATTTTATCACAAAAAGTCGGAAGTAGCAAGTCAAACTGTGGCTTTTATCCCGCCTGTTATGCAGTTCCCTCGGATGCCTTCACATGTTTATGAAGCATAGTTCTTGACCTGCCGACGTACATCATGTATACGATATACCACAAAGCCTGCGCGAATATTGCTATAACTGAGAATACACCGCTGATTTCCTCGGAAACAATCCCGCCGATCACGGTAGTTATAAGCGAAATAACGAGCATAACACCGCCGACCTTAAATGCAAACGCGCCTCTCTTTACCATTATTTCGTCACTTAGCTTATCAGCGATATTTCTGAAAGCATGGACGATTTCAAATGAAGAATAAATGTCCAGCAAAATAATAATTGAATCCAAAATCAACTCAACAACCTGCGCGACTCCTGGCACGATGTATGGTGTAATAATCTTAAACAGCAGTTCTACCACGGCAATTCCGATCATGATGTAAATCACTCTCAGAAACAGGCTTTCATCCGCTGCTGCCTGTGCGACCCCTACCATAAACAGAATCATTCCAATGATAAAAAGTACGGTAGCCAATAACGTAATTATGCCTGCCACTATGGCTGCATGCGCCTGTTCCATTGTAGAACCGATTGCGTCCGTTATTGAATGAAATGCTTTGGAGATATAATCCATCGCATCCTCCGACGCTGCCAATGTAGCTTCCGCTTCCTGTACTGATGTGGCAGATGCTGATGCAAACAAGGTGACTAACGTACTTGCTCCCGTGAGTATGGTTCCGAAAAGCAACAGAATCTCTCCGGCAAAGATCTTTCCCGCACCTTTTGCTGCCTTTACATAATCCATTAGGTTTACCCCCTTAGTATTGGTATTTCTTTTTCTTCACCTTGAAGAATAGCAATGTCAATAGTGTGGCCAACAACTCTGAGAATACGATGGAGTACCATACACCGTAATATGCTGCCTCATATGACTCCATTCCACCATGTTTTTGGGCATCAACTATATAGAAGAATATTAACGGCACAGCAATGATCGTCGCCAGGTTGAACACAAGCGTTCGCATGAAGGCGATAAAACCTGATGAAAATCCATCGTTGAGAGCCGTAAAAAAGCCGGATCCATAGGTTGGTATGCCCTTGAACAGGAATGACAGGGTAAATATTCGCAGACCGTCCACAGTAATCGTCAGCAGATCCGGATCATTGTGCGAGAATATGGATGCCAGCGGAGTAGCCACCAATTCGATCACTATCGTGGCTATAATACTGTATCCGATAACGATGACCAAACTGTTTTTATGTAGTTTCTTCAGGATGTCCGAAGCCTTCGCTCCGTAATTATACGCAATCAATGGCGCAACTCCGACTGCATATCCACTTGCGATCGCACCGAAGATCGTGTTGACATAACCGACAGTACCAAAAGCAGCAACACCCATATCTCCGATCATGTACAGGAACAGAGAGTTATATACAATGTTGATAAAGGATGCCGATACGTTGGTAAGAAACTCGGATATTCCGTTTCCACAGGTTGCACCGATATAACGAAGCTTGAATTCCGCTTTACCGAGTCTCAGTGAGCTGCTGTTTTTCGCGAAGAAATAAATCAACGGGAACAGTCCGCCGACGAGCAGTCCGAGAGCGGTTGCATATGCCGCACCCTGTACTGACTTGACCGGGTCTTTATTCGCTAAAACACCGACAAAGAGAGCGTCGCCTCCGATATTGACAACACCGGCAAGCAATGTGTCAATGAGTCCCAATTTGGGTTTACCTGCACATGCGAAAAAGCTCTGAAAATAAAACTGCAGCATAAACAGTGTAACTGCCGGGATGATGATGTGAGCATATGCCATACAAAACGGCATCATCTCGTCTGTCGTTCCGAGCGACCTCAGAAACGGTTCAGTAACAAACCAGAGAACAATAGACAGGGTAATGCCTATCGCGATCAATGTATAGGTAATCAATGAGAATATCTTTTTTGCTCTCTCAGGATCACCCTCTCCCTGTACCTTGGATACCAGGGCCGTTCCTCCGGTACCGAACATGAAACCTATCGAAGCAACTACCAGGAAGATGGGAGCGACCTGGTTGATCGCCGCAAATGCCGTTGTCCCTCCGAAATTAGAGACAAACACACCATCCACAATTGAATAGACGGATGAGATCAGCAGGGCGATGATCGTAGGCAAAACATACAATATCAGCTTGCCCACTGACAGGTTCTGCATGTTTAATTTGTTTTCACTCATATTGAATGACCTCCTTCATAGTGTGATTTACACCTCACTCTGTTTTTTTTTGCGGGCATGACAACCCAATTATCATTCTACACCATTTTTTTATTTTTTTCAATAGGGGGTTCCAGAATGGAACCCCCTAAATATTGATTTTTTTATGATTCTGTCCAATATATTGTATATTCGGCAAGCATGTCTGCACCTTGTTATTTTACAGTTACCGAGACCTTCAAAACAACACCGTTTACTCTTATCTTTACTTTGCCTTTGCCTCGTTTTACAGCCTTCAGATAAACAGTTTTTCCGTTTTTTGTTGAAGAAACCCGGACAAGTTTATTCTTAAAATACTTATTATTTACATAGGGTACTTTACCTTTTATTTTAATCTTTTTCTTCTGACCGAGTTTCATCACTAATTTCTTTTTTACTGCCTTCGGCGAATTCTTTACTCTGACCTTGTACTCTGTTGTCTGTCCGTTATAGGTAGCCCTGATGATGGCAGTTCCCTTTTTCATCGCGTATATTTTACCGGTCTTTGTTACCTTAACCGCCTTTTTACGCGATGATTTATAGGACACATTTACTCCCTCGGCAGTTGATAATCCTAAACTCTCAACATCCCCGGCCGACATCTCGCATTCCGGCACGTCGGCTGAGCGCGCGCGTGAAATCACGACAATATCGGAACTCAGGCTATACGTTCCGCATGTGATAACACAGCGAACCGGTCTCCCGAGATAATTCATATAATCATTTTGAGGTACGGTTGCGGACAAAACGGAGGTAAACTCCTCATAAACATCATCCGCAGCAGCCTTTTCCGTATTCGCTGCCGCAATCGATACAACGTTCCCGGTAACTGCTCCTCCCGACACGGACGGACTGCTCCCCGTCGGGATACCCGCGACAGGACTGTCCGGCAGCCCCGTGAGTATCCGCAGATCAGCGGCAGCACTACCCTGTGGGAGAGATGTGGTTTCTCCCCTCGTGTTTGTGATATGCTCCTGTTTCACGCTCTGCCATTTATTGGTTTTCGGATTGACAAACTGCCAGTCAAATTTTACATCTCCGGTAACACCGGTATTCTTGCGAACCTTGCAGGTAAATTTGACATCCGAATCACCTGATATATCGTAGATGAGCGGACCTGTCGGCTGCTCAGTGATCAGCACGCGTCCGTCAAGTATGTTTTTCACGCTGCTGATCGAGCAGGATGTCGCTATCGCTCCTTCATTTATCTCTGTATATCCTTCAGATGGTCTGGAAAAAGCAGGTACGAGATAAAACTTCATGCTGTCGCGGTATTCATTTTTATCGAGATGCACTGTGTATGTAGTATAATCACATCCCGGTTTCCTATAGATCAGACCGTCATGATTAACGAGGTAGATGGTTTTGCTGTTCGCATTTTCGTCAGTTATATAGAGATTATACCCCATATCATAATCCTTCAGATCACGTTCCGGATCCCTGACACTGCTATCCCAGGCAAGCGTAATATCCAGTGCCTGTGAACCGTCAGCATCCTTGTCACCTGTCGTGCGTATGCTCTGCACGCCCATCATGGTCGGGGACTCCGGAGGGATGCCTGTTACCGATGTATAATAGCTGAACGCATATACGGTGCTGTCCGCATGATATGTTTTCTGATAATCTGCCTCTCCGTTCAGATAATCATCCACAAAATCCTTGTCAGTCTTGATATCCTTCATCTCGTAGAGGCAGGCTGTGGAGGAATACTGATAGCTCACGGAACCGTCAGAACTGCTTGGCGACGGGTCGTAATGATTGATCCTGGTTTCCCCGGCTCCCGACGACGAATAACTGTTATCATACGGACTGAATGCTACCCCGTCAGGCATCGATGCAGAGAGACCTGTATATGCAACCTTGTATTCTATGCCGTCAGTGCTGGTTTTGCCAATACCAACTCCCAGACTACCCCGATTTTCCTGCGAAATATTCCCTTGAAAAAACATTCCTCCGTTCACGGATGCGCCGTACGAAAGAGTGCCGGAAGCCTCGATGGAGTAGTCCTTTACCGTTTCCTTGCTGAAACCTGTTTCCGTCCTGTCTATAGTCTTGTTAATGTCACAGGTCGACGTCAGTAAATCCCCTCCGTCCCTGACATGCTTTTTAACCTCTGACTTTTCATGCGCATAACCAACCGGATCACCCGGGGCAGACGGAGGAATCGTCTCATCCTTATCAATTATCGGGGTGTTATACTCGGCAGGAAAGACCGGATTTGTATCACTGACCGTTTCATTCGACTGCCTTGATTTTGCGCTCTGTACGGCATCATTGTACTGATTCAGCGTAATAGCCGTGAAAATCGGTTTCACAGGTTCCTGCACTTCCATGTACTCCTGTTCATCGGGCTTTGCCGGATCCTTGATGACCGCATAGCTATTGACAACGATCGGAATAACATAAACTATTGCATAATCCGAATCCGATTTCAGATACAGGCTGTGACTGGTCACTGTGTTATGCGTGCAGGACTGAGCATACAAAGCATCTACCGCTACTGATCCATGCAACTCAACCCGGAATATATTTGCAACCCCGAGAGAACCACCGAGCTTCACTGTCGTCCCCACTCCCAATTTCCCCGAGTAGTACCATGAGTCCCCGGAAGTGATGGAGAATTCATTATCATAAATTGTGTTGGCCTCCCGGAAAAACGGCGGTGCCTGCATTAGCGTATAGAGTATCGGTGTGGAACAAGTGGCTGACGTACCTAAATACTTATAATAGTAAGTATCAGGATCGCTGTTGATAAATGTCGCAAAAATACTCGCCCCGCCGTCGTCCTCATCTTTCCTGTCTACATAATCATTATATGCTTTATACTTCCACTCAGGTATCGAGGTCTCCGACGCGCGGTAATGTGAGATTATCGAAACATCAAAATAAATCAAATCCGAATTTATGGAATTGTAATCACTCGTTATCATCACGATACTGTCCGCGCCGTTTTCCGATAAAAATGAGCCTGACGAGACAGAATCGATCCACGGAGTATGCGTCGCATGAGCCGTACTTTTTGCGGAAATATCGTATTGATATAATTGTTTAAACTCTATTTTTCCGGAAAAATTATCCTTGTCCCGATACGGAGTTGTGTCGGGGATAATGCAATAGCTGACTTCACCATTGCTTCCGTAATCCGTCTGTATCGTTTTTCCGGATATTTTGGTTCCTTTACATGAGAAGATTGTATCCTGGATACAGATCTGATCCTGCACCTGCGGAGTTGTGACATCAAAATGGCCTCCGCACATCGCTATCGGCTCAACCGACTTAAAACCGTTCGGCGACGTATTACCGGATGCCTCTAATTCCATTGGCGCAGGAGTATTTCCATCGGTCCACAGCATCTGATATTCTTTTCCGTCATAATAAATAATATTTACATAATTATTCTTGCCGGTAAATGAACCGCGTGCCATAGGATCATTGGAGTCTTTTTTTGAATATTTTAATTTCTCCTCCTTGACACCTGCTACGACTATCTCGTCATAACCGTCACCGTTCAGATCTGCCTCACAGGAATTCACCGCGCCCATTCGTGCGTACCCTGACGGCTTGTACTCAAATGTTTTGAGGATTTTCTTCTCAGCAAAACCATAGATGGATGTAGTTGAATCCTTGTTCAGTTCATAGCTGCTGTCATAAACCTTCGGTACATTGACATTGATGACCAGATCACAAACCGGATTGTATTTTGAAACACCGCCGGTCTCGACCGGATCTCCGAGCCTCAGATGCGAGGTTGACAGCGATACGGACGGCAGATACCATTCTTTTCCCATCTTTGCATAGTCCGGGAGGATGTCCTTCAGATAGACCGTAGCGATCGGTTTGCCGGCCATTTCATCCTTGGTGAATTTCAGGATCACTATCCGCGCATCATCACATTTCTTTTCACTGTGATTGTATACATCCGGCAGATACACTGCCAGCTCCTCCATGCCGTCACCGTCAAAATCCCCGGCTGTAACTGCCGTATAACCCTTGGCCTCACCGGCAGGGATATCCAGTATGTAGTTATCGGTATCCATGTCGAATCTCCACATATGGATTGCATCCCACGATGACGAGCCTGCATCATTCACATTCCGTTTGTAAACCTGAACCCCGAATGAGCTGTCGTATGAACTCTCTTCATCATCAAAAAGGCTGATGTAAGCAAACTCGTCCAGCCCGTCACCGTCACAGTCGAATCCGATGCCGTTGTGAGCCTGCGTGCCTTTAGTCTCTGTATTCTCCAACCATGATGTTGTATTCTTTTTGATATCATCAATCGAGGAAGCCAGATCCTCCGGATTCTTCAACTCCTGGTTATCCAGAGCAAAAACGGATGCTTTATGTGAACCGCCTCCGGATTTGGATGAGACCGAACCGAGCAGGAGTTCATTCGGATCCATAATTTTATATCCGGACATCGGATTCTGATAATCTTCGTCGTCCACCATTGCAGTCATCTTATTGGAGAGCGAGCTTGATGACAGACCGAGATCGTCATACAATCCCTGCTCACCGGAGAGCTGCGTTCTCTCCTCAGCGGGCATAGGGTTGGGGTTATCATTTTTCAGCTCGCTGGATTGATCCGTGTGCGAGTAGAGGATATTCTGATTGACCACGGATGCGTCATAGGTCATTACCTTGTCGATTGCACCACCCGCATCCGATGTCTGTTCCTGAGCGATCTCATCCGTTTGCGATGAGTCTTTTTTTGCCTGTTCCACAACTTTATTCTCGGCACCGGCATCCTTCACCCGGCCGGCCGTCACTGTCCCTGCAGACAAAACAGACAGCGACATAACCGCTGTCATCAGTACAGCCAATACCTTTGCCCTATTTCCTGAATTACCCATAGAATCCCCTCCTAAAAAAATACTTAAATATGTTTTGCTCACCC
>JAGABX010000107.1 GCA_017614395.1 Eubacterium sp. | reverse complement strand
TGAACGGCAAAAAAGTCGGCATCAATCAGGGCAGTTATCAGATCGGTCTCTTCAAAAAATGGGAAGAATCCAACGGTGTCTCCACGGAATTGATTGAGTTGAATGGCACGGAGGATGAGGTCATCACCATGTTGGAACATGGTGACATCGATATGTATGTGGGGGTGGAGCAGGCATACGACCAGTTGGAACGGATCAAGCCGATTGCTACAATCGGTTCCTCGGACTTTTTCTTTGTGGTGAATAAATCGAATCCCGAACTGGCGGCGGAGTTAAATAACGCCATGAATCAGATTTATCGTGAGAATCCCGCCTATAACTCGCAGCTCAAGGAAAAGTATTCTCAGGTTATCAATGCAAATGTATTTTTATCAACAGAAGAGGAAAAATGGCTGGATGAACATGGCACTATCCGTGTGGGCTATCGGGATGGGTTTCTGCCCTTTTGTTCCACAGATGCGGAGTCGGGTAAACTGACCGGTGCATTGAAGGATTTCCTGGATCAGGCCTCTCATTGCATGAAAAACAAGGAAATCCGATTTGATGCGATCCCGTATAACACGATCAGTGAGGCGCAGGACGCTCTGGATAAAGGCGTGATCGATTGTATATTCCCGATGAATCTCTCGGATTATGAGTGCGAAAAAAAGGGTATCGAGACATCGTCCCCGGTTATGCAGACAGAGGTGCTCGCAGTAGTGTCGGCGAATGCGCAGCAGGAGTTTGATCTCCGGGGAGATGTCGTTACAGCGGTTGATAACAGTAATCCCAACTACAAGAATTTTCTGATGGACTGCTTTCCGAGTTGGAAACTGGTAGATTATCAGGACATCGATTCCTGTTTCAGCGCAGTAGCATCAGGGGAAGCCGATTGTGTGCTGATCAACAGTTATCGCCTGAATTCGGTTTCCAACCGGCTTGAAACCTGGAAGCTTACCACGGTCAAGACCGGAGAGACGATGGGGGTATCCTTTGCAACGAATCAGCATGAAACCACTTTATATTCCATCATGAACAAAGTGATCCATACGGTTCCTTCATCATCCATCAATGCCGCGCTGGCCGCCTATTCCTACGTGGAACAGCCTGTGACCTTTACCGAATTCGTCCGTCAAAATATATTTGTTGTATTGATCGTTGTTACTCTCGTGATAGCAGTAATTCTCCTGCTCTGGATACACAGTGTTCGCTCGGAACAGAAAACCCGGGAAGCAATGAAGCATATCGAGGTGTTGAACGGGAATCTCTCCGACAGCCACGAGAAGCTGAAGGAGGCACTCGAGGCAGCCGAGCAGGCCAGCCGTGCCAAGACAAGCTTTCTCTCCAACATGAGTCATGAGATTCGCACGCCAATGAATGCCATTATCGGATTGGACAGGCTCGCATTGAAGGAGGAGAACCTGCCGGAGAATACCCGGGAACAGCTGGAGAAAATCGGAGCCAGCGCCGATCATTTGCTGGGGATCATTAATGATATCCTGGATATGAGCCGTATCGAAGCCGGGCACATAGAATTGAAGGATGAGCCGTTTTCTTTTACTGAACTTATCGATCAGATCAATGTCATGATCCAGGGACAGTGTACGGACAAAAATCTGCAATACGAGTGCAATGTCATCGGAGAAACCGAGGATTACTATGTCGGTGATGCCATGAAGCTCAAGCAGGTTCTGATCAACATTCTGGGCAATGCCGTGAAATTCACGGATGCGCCGGGCTCGGTCACATTTTCCGTGGAACAGACGGCTGCTTTTGAAGATTACCACAGCCTCCGATTCATCATTCGGGATACGGGAATCGGTATGAGCAAGGATTATATTCCCAGGATTTTTGAGGCGTTCTCTCAGGAAAAAGAGGGAACCAGCAACCAATACGGCAGCACCGGTCTCGGTATGGCGATCACCAAGAGTATTGTCACGATGATGAATGGTGAAATTCTGGTGGATAGTGAAAAAGGAAAAGGCACGACTTTTACCGTCACGGTGACATTGAAAGCCTTTGACCGAAGCGCCGGAGAGGATAACGGCGAGACGGTTTTGATCAATCCGTCTGAAACGGTTCCTGCTGCTTCACAGGATGGTGGGGTGTATCCCGAATTGGTGGGCAGTCTTGTTCTGGTCGCGGAGGACATGGAGATCAATGCGGAGATCCTGATGGCTCTGCTGGGAACTGCCGGGATCCGTTCGGAACGCGCCGAAAACGGCCGGAATGCCGTAGATATGTTTACAGAAACTCCGGAAAACTATTATGATGCCATACTTATGGATGTCCGCATGCCTGTCATGGACGGTTTGGAGGCAACCCGGACGATTCGCAGTCTGAATCGTCAGGACGCAAAACAGATTCCCATCATCGCCATGACTGCCAATGCGTTTGATGAAGATGTGCGGAAATCCATGCATGCGGGAATGAACGCGCATCTCACCAAACCGGTAAATCCGGAAAATCTGTTTAATACGCTGGCTCATTACCTCATAGGGAACGAATAAAACGCTTGCGTTTTCGATACGGAGGGGGCACAGTAGTTGAAAAAGAAAAGAGGTTTAGGAGATCAATGCTGCTTTTTCACAAGAAAAACAAAATCGTTCTTGCAGTACTGATGGCGTTTATGCTCTGTCTGTCAGGATGTTCTGTCGTAAACGGTTCAGACCCGGATATAGAATCAGGAACAGAAAACAACGCCATGAGGTATCTGAGAATCGCTAATGAGGAGCCGGACACGGCAGATCCCCAATGCACGGACTATTATTATGCGATTCCGCTGAATGTGTTTGACAGACTGGTGGAGGTACAGGTGGATTCGGACGGAACCAGAAGTTTTATCCCGTCTCTGGCGGATTCCTGGGAGGTATCCGATGACGGTCTGGTCTATATCTTTCATTTGCACAGCGGTGTAAAATTCAGCAACGGTTCTCCTCTCACATCCTCGGATGTGGAGTACACTCTGATACGGGCGATCACTCATCCCGGGTCTCACGCCGGAGATATCGGTGAATTTATTATGGGCGCGCAGGAGCTGATGGACGGTAAAACAGACAAATTGGAGGGCTTCAGCGCGCAGAGCGACCTGGATTTTTCCATCACTCTTTCCGTACCTTATACTGCTTTTTTGGCCATGCTGTCTACGCCGGCCTATTCCATTCTGGATGAAGAATCCACTGAGGCAGCGGGAGACAGTTTCGGAACGAATCCGGTTGCTACGATCGGAACCGGTCCCTTTTTATTTAAAAAATGGGATGCAGGCGATGAGATCATCCTTGATGCCAATCCGAACTGCTGGGCAGGCGCTCCCGGGTGTGGCGGTATTCCGATGCAGTTTGTGCAGGATGCAGAGGCCAGGCGGATAATGTATGAGGAGGGCGAGCTTGATATCCTGGATTTGGAAAACATGGGGGAAGCCGCGGAGTTTATTTACCATGGAGATATTTATGAGAACCAGCTCGTTTACGGAAACAGAGTCGGCCTGACATACATTGCCCTGAATGAATCTGTTGAGCCACTGGGGGACGTTCGTGTTCGTCACGCACTCCAGCTCGCATTGGACCGCGATGCGATTTTGATGTGCATTTACAGTGGGAGGGGATATGTTGAAAACGGAATTTATCCTCACGGTCTCGCCGGACATGATGAGACACTTCCTGAGATACCCTATGATCCTCAAACCGCAGCGGAGCTTTTGAAGGAGGCCGGTTATCCGGATGGGTTCGACCTGGAACTCAGTGTTGATGACGAATCCAGTTATTACAGCCGGGAGATTTTAGAATTAGCTGCCGATATGTGGAAAAAGATCGGTGTGCGCGCGACTATCAAAACCATAGATGAGGATTCGTTTTTGGAACAACGTAAAAACGGTCAGCTGGCTTGCTACGCCAGGAGATTTTCCGTGGACTACGATGACCCGGATGCGATCATCTATGTTTTTTTCGGCAGCAAAGAAAATGCGCATTCAAACAGTTTGTGCTATGACAGGGAGGACATCATGAACCGGGTAGCCGATGCCTGCTGTATTGTTAACGAGGAAAAACGTATCAGGGAATACCGGGAGCTGGAACGGATCATCGTTC
>JAGABX010000106.1 GCA_017614395.1 Eubacterium sp. | reverse complement strand
TCCGGTGTTTTTGCATCAAAATGCCTTCTCTGCCATTGGGTATAATCAAACTGTTCACTTTTTACAAGAGCAATGAATTCCTCTGCATCCACCGAACCGAGTAATTCTCTCAACCCACGCATACCACGACTGTACAACTCTTTTTTATACGCACAATTGTCAAGATAAACCTTTACACGCTTAGAATTATCCATGTTATATCCCTTTTCCACATCAAATATGCTTCTTGTCGTATCAAACAAATCTTTTTTCAGCATCGATCAACTGTATTATACAGAAAGTTACCGATGATTGCAAGGATTATTTAGATTCGATTCACATCTCGATTAATTCTACCAAAACGGGCATTTCTCTGATGAGAACATGACCACTCTGGGTATATACGATTCGACCGTACTGTGATAAGATATGCTTGTGACGATATCAATCGATCACAATCTGCGAAGGTAGGTGACGATAATGGAAGAAAGGCCGATTCTCACGGCAATCTCTGACACCGCAGTACCAAATTCTGAGATGCCGGAAGAAATGAATGAAATGATGACTCTGACCGATGTGGCTGAATACCTCGGTGTCGTTGGTGAGCGATCGGTGCCGTGACCGGCAAGCGCTACGAGAACATCAAAATCTTCTCTGAAATCTTCTATATTGGCGCGTCCGCAGTCATCTGCCTTGTCCTTATGCTAATCCCTCTATGAGAGAAACCAAATCATCTTCGCTGAGGGAACCTGAAATACTAACATCGTATGCCTCATCGTTAAACTGAGTAATGCAAATATCACCGCTTGGTTCATGTGAATACTTACAGTTATCAATAAAATCCTCACCCAAAAGAGCGATAACCCTCTTGTTCTTTACAACGATGTAATAGTAGAACACAGGCAGTTTACATTTATCAAACGACACTTCCTTCGCCTTTACCAGGTAGCCCTTGAAACCATCGCCTGATGCGGAAACGAATTCCTTGGTGTTTAGCTTTTTAGCATCAAGGGCGCGAATAAGCTTGTCTCTGGATTCATCAGAAATAGCGCCATGAAAAACGTCAGAGGAGATTACCGTATCTTTTGCACCAGTGTCAAACTTCATCATAAACGAAGAATTGCCCACTTTTGTTCGAATGACATGACCGGAAAACAAGGGGGTCTTCTTTGCAGCAAAACTAACATCAATCAATGGTGCTTACACCTCCCTCGTCTACACTGACCAGGCAGAGCGCATTGGACTTACGCGCCATATCGTGAAGAAATGCAGAATCTGCTTCGTTGTCGGAGTAAGCCAGAATATCGACATCATCGCCACCATCGACTTCACGACCTACAGAGGTCCTTCCAAGATGCAAAGTCAGCCATTCAGTAATATTTGCTCGGACAGGATTTGCCTCGCAGTTTACTACCGTTGCACTCATCATATAAATCACTCCCTTCACCAGAGTATCTTCCTATCTTTATAATACATCATCAAGGTGCAAATTTCAAGAAAAAACACACATCTGCCATTTCTCGCTCCGTGCAGGAGATCATTGCCAATTTCGGGTTCTTCAAAAAGCAATCAGCCAAATAGTTCGGCTTACCAGATGAAACAGCATATGAGCCAGCATAGCATACTGGATGCCATGTTTTCTGTATATCCTTCCAAAAATGAGCCCAAACGCTCCATTCATAAGGAAACAGCGAAATACCAAAAGTGGCGTAAGCCCTCCAAATGTCATTATTGTCGCCGGTAAATGTCCCGCAGCAAAGAGCAATGCCGATAGGATGTTTGCAACAACAAAACATCCCACAGGGATTTCCGTTTCCGATCTTCCCCGGAAAAACAGTTTCCATCCGATCAGAACCAATAAACTCATACAGAACAGGCGCATCATCACTTCCTCGATGACACCGCCGTATAAAACCGACGCGATCCAGGTACCGATATCAAATACCCCCGCCGCTTCATAACCAGAACCGACTTCAGGAATCAACCGTCCAAATGTCCACGCATCCAGACTGAAGATGACGCCACCGATTATTGATACAACCAAAACCGGAATCAAACTCTTTTTCTGAAAGCGTATCGGCCGTGCCAACCCGGTTTTCTCTGAAAGGATCCATCCGAAAAAGCCAAATACAAGTGCATAGACCACGGTCACAATGACCGATACAACCATCACCATTTCTTCGCTGCCTACTTTGCTGATCGCATCCTCAAGCATGGAAGGATCCAATGATGAAAGAAGCATCCTCACACTGAAATATCCTCCGATGGCCGCAATCGGAATCAGTGCAAGGGCAAACAAAAATGCACGGCCGGCTCTTTTATTCATGATGCTTTTCATGGGGAGCACCTCCTTTCACGATCATCCTATCTCTTTTTCAAAAAAAGTACACGAACTGTTGGTTGAGAATTACGATTTTTCGGTAACTCTACCGATGGTTGAGTCCCATAAACCGGGTTTATAGTTCACTATCACTATTCCAACACTGACAAGCAAAAGAGCGCCTGCATACTGCCAACCGATCACTCCGGTCTCGCCGAGCATTAATGCCGACAGAATCACACCTGATACCGGGGTCATGAAACCAAAGACTGAAATCTGAGATACATCATTATTCTTCAATAACAATCCCCACAGCGTGTAGGCAACACTCGATACGAGTGCCAGATAAAGCAGTACCAATAATGCCGGAGTTATGTCCATTCCTTCTCCGGGAACCGGCACACCTGATCCGAATACCAATCCGATCAAAACCATTATCAGACCACCAAACACGAACTGATAACCGCTGAACAATACCGTATCGTGCTTCGCTGAATATCTCTTGATCATCACGGAGGAAACGCCATAGCACAGCGCCGAAAGGGCAATCAATCCATCACCAAGCAGATCAAACGAAAATCCGTTTCCATCGATGTTAACCAATATCACCCCGGCGAATCCTATGATGCAGCCAATCATTTTTCGTAATGTCAGTCTTTCCATACGGAAAATCAGACTCGCAATCAATATGGCAAAAAAGGTTGTCAGCGAATCCACCACCGCTGCGTTAACGCCTGTCGTATGTGCCAGCCCCAGATAGAACAATACATACTGTCCGATTGTCTGAAAGAGACTCAGCAGAAGGATCTTGGGAATCTCATTTATCTGAGGAATCAGCCATTTACGACAGATCAGACTCCCGGCCAATATCACAAGAATACCCGCCAAAAAGAATCTTACACCGGCAAAACCGATGATTCTCGTCGTCTCGCCGTTTTCAATCCCCCAACGTTCATATCCTATTTTGATCGCCGGAAACGCACTGCCCCACAAAAAACAGCATAAAAATGCTCCGGCAAAAACCTTAACTCTCTTCATACCCCCTTATTCCCTCGTTGCCGATTGTATCCGATCTCAAAGGCTTTATATTCGTCAATTGCATATCTCTCCAGTTCATTCAAGGTATCGAAACCGCTGCCCTGAAGCCCAATGATACGATCACGATGCAGGTTGTCCCGTTTACAGCTCCGTTTCCTTGCCGTTCATCTTAACGCTGAACTTGGTATTCACGATATCCATGACTTCCTTGCTGAATACATCTTCCTTGTCAAGCTTGGTCTCAATATCCAGCGTCACATCCGAACCAACCAGATCTGCCCAGTTATCCTTCTCTCCTCCGAGGAATCGGGCATGGCTTCCGTAGATATGGATGTCGGCTCGTATACTGTCGAACCGCATGTCACCGCTGCCCTTGATCGCGCCCGCGAATGTCGCAACATCTGAGCGGATCGTCACCTCGCTCCGGATTCCCCAGATATCCGCTTTCACATTCTCGCCGGCCATCGAGCCGATAAACACAAACTCGCCGACCTCGATCTGGCCACTCAGCTCGGCATTCTCCGAGACAATCTTTGTTGTCTTTCCCTCGATGGATCCGATGCATGCCCCCTTAATCCCAATCATATTAGCGTTTACCTTGCAGTCGTGGATGTCGAGGTTTACCTCGCCGCCGATCGATCCGATACAAACGCTCATATCCGATGAGACTTCAAACGTGAATTTCCCGTCACGCAATTCCATCGATCCTCCGAGTCCCGATCCGATACATACACCCTTCTTGCCGATGGCGTCTATTTTTATCTCACCACTCTGGGCAAACGTGATAGAACCGTTCGATTCCCCCAGTGAATTACCGATACCATAGAACTCCTCATCGTCGAGATCGATTTCCAGGCTGCCTGTACCCTCAATCTCGAGCATTGAGAAGGACGGAACACGTATGCCGCCATTTTCAAGTGTATTCTCACCTTTCAGAATCAGTTTGATGGTCGCATCCTGACCGATATCGATGGCCGGACACCCCGTTTCCCCACCGCCGGACAGGGAGGCATTCTCGAGCGTGAGCTCTCCGGTGAAGCAGTCAGCAACCTTGATCGAGATACCCGACTGCACACCCGGCGTCCCGACCAGCGTCACGTCACGATAAACCGGATTGTCCTGTCCGATGACAATCTCTCCGAATCCGTCACGTACCAGGCTCCCCAGGGAAACACGGTTGGTCCGTCCTGCCACCTATTGCTTGGTTTGTCCACCGGTCGTTCCGTCACCGGAGGCCCGACCGCATATCTCATCCACAATCTCAGGTGCAATGCTCTCGATCAGCCTCGGTCCGGGTTTTGCCGTATAGTAGCCCTGGA
>JAGABX010000105.1 GCA_017614395.1 Eubacterium sp. | reverse complement strand
TCATTTTAGATACCTCTCTTATTGTTAGTTTGGTTACAAACCATCGGACGCGGTCAGTAACCATCTAACTCTAACTGAGGTATCATTTTTAGTCAAGCCCCTGTTGATCTCTACATTTTATATTATACAGGAAGCTTTCATCAAGAATTGCCGGAAAGTCATGTGCTATTTCGCTAATATCATCTATCACCATCTTAATGGTTTCAATACTGCCTACAAAATCTTTAAAGCCAGAAAGCCTGATACTGTGTTCATTTGCGTATTGCCTAAGTTTCTCAAACTGTTCCGCAGAAATCGGCGTTCCTAATTCAGCGACCTTTGCTTTATAGGTTCCCGACATTGCTTTCGTATCTGTGGCTGTCATCCAATCCTCTCCTCCATCTTTATCCACTATTCTAATTATACCCCTGGCATTCATTTCTGTCAAACGAAAAAACAAGAAAAACGGTGCAGCCCCCGCGCATATTCAACGCCGGTCTGCACCTTGTAATGATATGTTACCACACTTAAATAGATAAATCAAGGGATTTTTTTGTGGTCACAGTGAAATATGTACCCTCCCCATCTCCTTGATCTTCGTCTCATCCATCACGTGGGAATACAGGTTCATAGTCATGTTGATGTCCGCATGGCCAAGGATATCCTGCAGCGTTTTCGGCATCATGCCGGATTCTATCGCCCTTGTCGCGAAAGTGTGACGGAAAGCGTGTGTGGAAAACGGTTCGATCCCGTTGTCGCGGCAGATCACCTCGATCGTCTCATTTATATGATGCGCGCTGGTAACCCCGCCCCGCGAATTGTGGAAATACAGCGTGTCACCTTCATCCTTGTTCATGTGGTTCTTCTCGTTGAACTCCCTCTGATCCGCAAGTACCTCCCTGATCGTATCGTTCAGTGGGATCTCACGCACACCCGCCTTCGTTTTGGCCGTCGAACCGATCACATAGTTCCCGTCCTCATTTCTGGTCACCGTCCGCTTGATGCTGAGGAACTCCTCACCGACATCCTCATACATCAGGGCGCACGCTTCCCCCGCCCTGCAGCCTGTCTGGATCATGACCACGAACAAATTATAATACCAGACGCCCTCGGCCGCTTCAAAGAAGCGATGGATCTCGTCATCCGTCAAGGCACGGTGTCCTGAATCCCTGGCTCTTTCCTCCACTCTTTTCATCGACCTGATCGCCATCGCTGGATTGTAGTCGACAATCCGGTCGATGACAGCCTCTTTGAAAACAGACCGTATCTCCGAGATCGTCGCATTGATCGTTGTCGAATAAAGTCCCTGTTTTTCAAGTCGCCTTTGAACCTCACGGACATGGTCCGGCTCGACCTCACGCAGCTTCAGGTCGCCAAACCTGTGTCCTCGGTAGTCGATTTTGATGTCACAGATCCTTTTCAGAAAATTCTGATGGCTCCGTATACAGCCTGTCCGTCGGGCACGTCCTCACCCCCAGCTCGATTCTTGACAAGGGCTGGACATCGCCGTACCCGATCGCTAACGCCACATCGAGCATGGTGAGGCCCATCTCCTCACGCCTTGCCCGTATCCTGCTCCCCATCTGATACAGGTCGAGCTCCGCGTATGGTTTTGCCTCATCTGTCATACCCTGCCGTTCTCTCATGATCATCCTCCCAAGTGTGGTTTTCTGATTCCTATTCTACAACAAACAAAAATCCCATGCACCAACGCGCGTGGGATTTTCATGAGAAAACAACCATTATTGTGGTTTTTTGAAAAAGCATGTCCTCTGCGGTGTATGAGACGAGCGCATCACTCCGCCAGTCCGAGGACACGGGCGCTTGCCGGATAACGTGACAGATACCCCTCAAGTTCCGCTTCGCTCATCCGGTACAGGCGGTAGTTGCGGGGCTTCTCACCCTTAAAGCCAGTCACCGTCATATAGACATCATCCCCGATCCGCACCATCGTCTCGCCATGGTCGCTCAGACTGCTACAGATAAAGGAAGGTATGCCAAGCTCAGTACACAACCGGTTCACGCCGATCCGGCTGGCCATGCAGTCACCGGCACCACCAACGACCATCGCAAACCATCCAGCAACATGCGGGTCGTAATCAAATTCATAGCTTATGAAACGGCAGATGGCATCCACCTTGTCATAGTCGGACATATCCTCTGTGATGTAGCGGGTCTTGAAACCGGCTATCTTCTGGTCAAAGAGCTGCTGCTCCGGACTGGCAGACGAGGACGCTATGGGAACCGGCGTATGCCCCTCTCCGCCGTTTCCCGGTGTTACGGCAGGCGTCGATGATGGTGGTGAGACCGTTGCCACCGGCCTGTCGGTAGGTTCTGGCTCAGCTGTATCCAGCGGCCCCTCAGTTGGTGTAGGCGTGGCAACCGCATCGTCCGTCTCTCTTTTGACTATGATCCGACAGCGATACCTCTTTCCTTTATAAATCGCCGTGACAGTCGCCCTTCCATCACGCTTCACCTGGTACCATATCCCGTTCGGAATATGCTCACGGATTCGGACCACTTTCTTATTGGAAGAACTCCAGCTTATCCTCGCTCCTGAAGGCACGTTCTTCAGGGTCAGCTTGTCCCAGACATGGTTCAGGGAATAGTTTCTCTTCGTCGCGGACAGCTGTACCCGCGATCTCGCATCAACTGATGACGGACAGCCCGTCCCCTTAAACGGTGTCAGCATGCCTGCTATTGATAAGAGAACAACCATATGCTTCATGTGTTTTCCGGATAGAAATGCTCCCTTCATGATGATCACCATCCTTTCCCTTACGAAACTATCGTCTCTTCAGATTTCCTTTTCGATCATCCCTTCCGCATGGAGTTTGTACGCGATCAGCCTGACCACATACTCCGGCGGCCTGTTCAATCCGCGTTCCCAGTCTTCGATAGTCCGCCGCGGAATGCCCATGTATTCTCCAAATTTCACCTGCGACATGCCAGTCTCCTTACGCATCTGTTTCAGAACCTCTTTTGTATCCATATGCTTGCACCTCCCTCCATAAACTCGAAACAACGCATTATTTCCTAATTTGATTATACCACATGTTCCGTGGTATTGCAAGCAAAAAATAAAAGGGCAGCCCACTTTTCCGTGGAACTGCCCTGTTTATATGAATAATACATCGCTCTTTAAGACACTCTATCCGTTTGAAATCTACTGATTACCTTATTAAAATCAAGAACATTCATTCCTAAATAGAAATCCTCACCCGCTTTGTTTTTTATGGCGGTGATATTTAGGTTTCCAGCTATTGAATGGGTATAGGAACAGTCATCAATAAAAGAACTGCCCAGCAAAGGGGTGCTGATTTCATCAAAAGCGATGTCAAAATAAAAATCCATCACACCTGCATTTGAAATCGATACATCCCTGCAAACACACGGATACGTCTGTATTTCCTGATTGTTAGCAACCTTTAACGCCTTCGCCCTCGGAGCGACACTTTGATTTTGAATCTCTTCCAAAACAATCTTTTTCAGAGATTCTTTCTCGTTTTCATAATTGGGATTGTTATCCTTTTCGAAAAAACTATTGATTCCAACTACAGAGCATGCAGCACCAGTATCAAACAGGAAGAAAAGATTCTCCCTG
>JAGABX010000104.1 GCA_017614395.1 Eubacterium sp. | reverse complement strand
CATGGACGATTACGGTCTGCGCGCCCTCTATTCCTATACGGATGCAAAATGGAAAAAGGTCATGAGCCTGAACGCAACAAAGGAAGAGGACAAGTATGATGGTCCGCAGGGTGGCGTAACGGCAGTATCGGGAAATGCGGTCACGATCGAATACTCTGCACAGAGTGCTATGGTCGGTATATCCAAATATTCCATGGATTATGAATATACAGATGGCAAGATGGAGCTTTTGACACCAATTGCGGATTACTACATTCTCAAGCTGCAGGAGAAGGATGCTGATTTTGTATTGCATGAGACGATGAAAGCCCGCATAGAAATGGACGTTTACGACAAGGTGGAGGAAGGACGCACGGTAGCGTTGAACATCAAGGCCGAGGACGATGTCAAATTCCTGCAGATCCAGCGTATTAACGGACGTCCGTGGTATTTCGTGCAGGTCGGCGAGAATACCGGCTGGCTGCAGTGCGGACCGTTCAGGTATTATGAATACCAGGAGGGTGACAGCGATTACGAAGGCTCCAGCGGATATTTCCATAATGCTGCATATGCGGGATAAAATGCTTTCTGTACCATATGCATGAGATCATCAGGAAATGTGAGTTGTGATTTGGAGCCGTACTGAATGAAAAACTACCGATTTTACGGATGGGAGGATGCCGGAGTACACGCCGTTTCGGAGGAGTACCCGGGCATCCAATCACCCCATGAGCTGTATGACGCGCTCTGTAATGTGTGGTGTGAATATACATGTGCACCGCGTCTTCGCGATGAGTGGAGCACAGAAAACATCACACTCGGGCAATGCTCTGTTACGGCCTTTTTAGTACAGGATATTTTCGGCGGAAGGGTGTACGGAGTTCTGCGACCCGGTGGGAACTATCACTGTTACAACGAGGTCGACGGGCACATATTTGACCTGACGAGCGAGCAGTTCGGCGATGAGGTGCTATCCTACGAAAACAATCCCGAACAGTTTCGGGAGATACATTTTCAAAAGCAAGAAAAAAAAGAACGATACGAATACTTGTGTAAAGAACTGAAGCGGTTTTGTACTTGACAAAGCCGCTTCTTTTTATTATAATCAATATCAAAATAATTCATACCAAATTACTATGAATTAGACCAGGGGGTGATCTGATGTGTGAATTATTCGGATTCTCCGCGAGTGAACCACATCTGATCACACCGGAGTTGAAGGAGTTTTTCTCCCATAGTACCAAACATCCTGACGGTTGGGGATTAGTTGTTTTTGACAAGGGCAATTTCACTATGGAAAAAGAGCCCCTTCCCGCATACAGGAGTGAGTACCTGAAAGCCAGGCTGCAGGAGCAGATAAAAGCGCAGAATGTTTTAGCGCATATCAGGTTGGCGACAATAGGCGCAGTAAACCGTTCAAACACTCATCCCTACACGGAGAAGGATTGTACCGGCAGACACTGGACGCTGATCCACAACGGAACTATTTTTGATTTCCCGCGATTGGGAAAATACGGTTTCCTGCAAAAGGGAAATACGGACAGCGAGCGTATCCTTCTGTATATTCTGGATGAAATAAAAAAAGAAACCGAGCGGAAGGGTGAACCCCTGAACGAGCATGAGCGTTTTGACGTTTTAGACCGCGTTGTATACGACATGAGTGAAGGAAACAAACTAAACCTGCTGATCTATGACGGGGAAATAATGTATGCACATTATAACGCAGAGGGAACTCTTTTTTTACATCATGATAATGACACTGTTATGATCGCTACTGTTCCTGTTTCAAAAAGAGATTGGGAACCGTTCCCATATACCACGCTGATTGCGTTTAAGGACGGAAAACAAGTGATCAGCGGAACCAATCACGGTCATGTGTTTACGGAAAACAAGGCGGCGATGAAACAGTTTATGATGACATATTCGGAGTTGTAGGAGGCGCATATGGATAAGAAAAAGCTCAGGGAATGCCTGTATCAAAAATATATCACTCCGACAGAGCGAACCGGAGAGGATTATATCGGAATTGAGATCGAGATGCCGGTTGTGAATCTGGCAGGCGAGGCAACGGATTTTTCTGTTACTCAGGCGGCAGCGGAGAGATTCATAGATCACTATAAATTAGATCCGGTCGGACATGATGAGTACGGTCAGGTTTATTCGGCGACGGATCCGGTAACAGGCGACAATCTGTCATTTGACTGTTCGTATAACAATCTTGAAATTTCATTCGGAAAAGAAAAAAGCCTGACGGTAATAAACGACCGTTTTCGCGAGTACGTCACGCATTTGAATACGGAACTCGGTAAATCAAACCATATGGTAACCGGTATGGGGATCAATCCTTTTTATAAAAAAGTAAACAAGGATTTTCTCCCGGTGCCGAGATATCAGATGCTGGAGGGCTTTTTAAAGCGTTGTAAGGACTGGAAAATCCCTATGTATTTTCATCCGTATCCGGATTTCGCGACCTATGCCAGCGCGTCCCAGGTCCAGCTCGATATCGAGAAGGACAAATTGATTGATACGATACACGCATTCTCAATGCTGGAGCCGGTCAAGGCGGTGCTTTTTTCAAATTCGTGGATGGAGGACGAGCCGGAGCTTCTGTGTATG
>JAGABX010000103.1 GCA_017614395.1 Eubacterium sp. | reverse complement strand
ATTCAGTTCTTTGACGGAACGAGATCGGAGGGTGCGAATTCCCTGTTTGAGGGATATTCCGTTGGATGGAAGACGATCCCGAAAAAGATCACGGATAAAAAGAACTGCACGGTGAAGCTTAATAACAGCGGTGAGGGAGAGCTGGAATTCAATAACTATGCATTCCTCGCCTATGGATTTGAGCCGGTTGTCGTACTGTACGATAAAAACGGCCGGGCGGTCGATGAATTCAAATTTGAGTGGACGATGGAGGGCGCACGCGTCGACATCGGCAAGGAATCCCTGAAACTCTCGCCGGCTACCCAGACCATTAAAATGGGCGAGAAGGGCAGTGTGAAGGTCAAGGGCATCAACATCGGCAAGGTCTCCTTTGCTTCCGGTGATGAGAAAATTGCCAAGATCGGCGCAGTTGACAAGGACACGGTAACGATCGAGGGTGTGGGTCCGGGTACTACGACGATCACGGCAACGGCAGGAGAACTATCCGACTCGGTGCAGGTGACTGTTGTCGAGGACACGGTGGCGCTGAGTCCGGCGGAGGTCACGCTCACGGACACCAAGACGAAGCAGACCGTCTTTTTGAAGCACATCGTGAACGGCGAGGAGAAAAACATCAAGATCACGAACTGGAATGTGACGGATGACGGCAAGATCCTGGCTACCACTAAAAACTCCGATGGCTCCATCACGGTTTCGGCCAGCGGCAAGGGGAGCGGAACGGCAACGATCAGCTGCACCTATAACAAAGAGACCTATACCTGTACCGTAACCGTAGCGCTGCCGGAGATTACCGTATCCCTCAATACGACGGAGATCAAAATTACAGATACGACAACGGCGCATGAGCTGTATTTGCAGCAAAAGGTCGGTGAGATCACGGAGAAGATCAAGGACATTAAATGGAACATCAGCGCCGCTAACAAGGATTTCCTGAATGCGACCACCAAGGATGGCACGCTCATTCTGTATGGAAAGGGTGATACGGGCGGTACCGCGACCATTACCTGTTCCTACGACGGAAAGACTTATTCCTGTACCGTGACGGTGGCATTTGCGGTAGCGGCTTACCTTGACAATACATCCATAACAATCAATGATCCGGATTATGTTCCCACCATTAACCTGATGGAAACCGGAAGTGACGGCAAGGCACTCAAGGTCAAGACAAAGCTGTCTGACTGGAAGGTCACTGATACCGGTGTTCTTTCCATCAAGGAGTCCGGTACCGGCGGCATTTTTGTCACCGGTCTGAAGGCCGGCACGGCAACGATAACCATAACCTATAAAGGTCAGACCTTCACATGTTCGGTGACGGTGACATTCGGCACATACTTTTTGAATAATACATCGATTAAGCTCACCAGTCCCAACGACGGCGTCGGTATTCTTCTGGAAATGGAAAAGGATGGTCAGACATCCGTTGTTCAAACCGAGGTGGGAGAGTGGAATAACAGTGATCCCGGCGTGGTGAAACTGGAGGCGAGCAGTTCGGGCGGTGTTATGTGCTTTGGACTGAAAAACGGAACTTCGACGATTTCCATAACCTATGGTGGTGTTAGCTACAAATGTGTGGTTACCGTGAGCTTTTCTGCCGCAACACCGACACCGTTCCCCACATCGACTCCGCAGCCATCTTCCGGTACCGTTGATGTATATGTCAAGGGTTCCACCGGGACCAACTTAACAATCCGGGAAGCGAACGGTAGTCAGGCGGGAGCCTATCCGACTGCAACATTTTCACTGATTGATCGAAGCACAAATAGGCGAATTCCGATTTCGAATGCAAGTTTTTCTGCAGGTTCCGGTGTGGAAATCTCGGAAAAGACTGTGGAGACCGGAGCTGATGCAAGTGGTACATATAAGGCAAAGGTGTTCAAATTTACGCGGACCGGAACATGTACGGTAAACATGACATATAAGGGAGTGACGTATCGGCTGCATTTTACAATCGATTCCGGACCAACACTTCATTGGGGTATCTTGCAGTATTATGTCGGAGATACCGATGCGCCGATGAGTGTATTCTGACTGTGAACATGGCGTGTAGTGAGTTCATGAAACAATAATCATATGGAGGACTGGACTATGAGGAGAATGAGTAGGGTATGGATAGCAATAGTATTTTGTTTAGCACTTTGTTTTTCCGGGATCGGAGTTTTACACTCGGATTCATCGGCCCGGGGGATGATAAAACCGGAGCAGAAATCGGAGTCATCGACGGTTCAGCCGTCTGCATTTGTTCCGGGTGTGTATAACGCCCCGCAGTTGGCCAAGGAGGGAGCACCGGCGCCGTCCAATATCAAGATCAAGTGTAAAAAGAAAAAGGGCGGCAAGGTCAAGGTCACGGTTTCATGGAGCGGCAGCGCGGCGCATCATTTAATTGTTGTCCGGGACTATTATGCCGGGGGTTACAATGAGCAATGGAATTATACGAGCGCTCATTCAAAATCCTTTGTTTATCCGGTTGAGGAGGGTATCCCACACAAGTTCTGGGTATATCTGTATGGGCACGCAGGCAGTAACCGCTCGGACAACTCGTCCTACAGCAAGGAGATCCGGAAATCAAAAAAATTCCAATACGTCGGACCACAGACATTGAAGGTCATACAGATCCTCAGTGAAAACGGAGTGTACGGCATGGATACCTTCAACCAGATTCGTTTTGCCCATGACTGGATCGTCAAAAACTATTCATATGGCAATGTCGGCACGGACTCGAGCTACACATTTCCCGGGGCGTTCAAGTCGAGAACCTGCGTCTGCGAGGGCTATGCCAAGACCTTTTTGACCTTCATGACCTGCCTCGGCGTCCCGGTTGACTATGTTCACAATAAAAAGCATGGCTGGAATCTGGTGAAATTGAACGGCGCATGGTATCATCTCGATGCGACCTACGATGATCCTACCGGATCGTTGGAAAGCACCACAAGCAAATATCCGATTTACGATTATTTCCTGCAGTCCACATCGAATCTGAAGCAGAAGAGCGGTGCGGGTGCGCATGCCTATGCGGAAAATGAGTGGCAGAAGGCAACCTCCACGCTGTATGACAATGATGGTGACAAATCGGGGTATTCGGAGGATATGCCGGACGGTACGGGCATGTGTTCCAGTACATTCACACCGTGGATGAACGGCCAGCCAATGGCGGATGTCGGATGATCGTAATTTATTGGAAGCATTGATAGATGTGTTTTGATCAGTGAACATGAAGGCAGGCGTCCTGAGCGACGTCTGCTTTTTTTTCTTGCAAATCGGGATAAATGATGATAGAATATTTGCATAGTGTTTCTAACAATGATGGAGACACTACACAGTGATTACGGGGACACCCCGAAAAAAAGGAGGATACATTTTATGAAACAGAAACACATGCTTTTTAACAGATGTCTGGCACTGGCACTGATCATGGTGCTGAGCTTCACGCTGCTCCCGATGGCGGACACATCGGCGAAGAGCAGTAAAACGACAGTTAGCATGAAGGCGAAAAAGGTTCCGTCGTATGCGGTTGTTCTTTCACAAGTCATTTCCAGTGAAGAAACGCTGTATTTTAATGGGAAAAGCGATATTCCGTACTATGATTTGGAGTCAGCAAGAAAAGCAGTTGAAGCATATCTGCAGCTTAATTATCCCAGCGGACTGACACTTTCATCCAAGGCAAAAGGTAATACTGTTACATGGACGAGAACTGCGGGCGGACTGTCGTTTAAGGTGGTTTTTGATTATAAGAAAAACACCATAACATTTGATGATGTTGATGCGTTTTTCCGTCAGGAGGGGTTATCCCTGGTCTGCGCTGAAAACGGAATGAGAGGTTATTATGATTTGTTTCAGTCAGGCGATTGTAATTACAACCGTTATGGAAAAAAATACATGATTGATCTGAATAAATACGGAATCAAACTATTGAAAGACAAGAAAAAGTATTATATTCCGTTTCAGACGATTTCAGATATCTTTTATTCCAAGTTTTTAGCAATATACTTATACAATGGGGAAGCTCTTTTTTCGATGGCTTACTCGTCTCAGCTTCCGGAGGAATTAAATGAAATCTACAATAAACCGACAAAAAAGGCTATGAGCAAGGAGTATGCCGCATTTAATTACGGAGAGTTGTGTTTGGTGCTGGATTATCTGTATGGACTGAAGGAAACACATAACATAAAATCCTTTGATGCGTTTTTTACGGAAACAGGTTTAGGTGCCATGATCAAAAAACAGGAATCCATCGGTACGGATATGGCATTGTATACAGCAATTAATCTGTATTTTGATGATTTGCATTGCAATTTCAGAACAATCTCCAATAACACGGATAGGGATCAGTTTATCGAAAAGATACAATCGATACCAAATGGTTCGTTCAGAACACGGTTTGATAATCTCGTGAATGAACTGGATGCGTACAGAAAGAATTATATGCCGAATGGCGTACTGCCTTATCAGGAGGTTGGTGATACAGCGTATATTACACTTGATCAATTTATCGTGGATGCTACTCAGGATCATACTGTACTTCCTACGGATGAGGAGTTACCGGCTCTTGCAAATGATACCCTTCGTTTAGTGCAATATGCAATGAGCAAGATCACACGGATCGGATCCCCCATAAAACGTGTAGTTCTTGATCTTTCCAATAATAGTGGAGGTATGATTTATACCGGAATATATGTGCTCTCTGCATTTCTCGGCAGCAGTTCGCTGGCTATGCAGGACACGGTAACAGGAGCACAGAGTATGGCTGATTATAAAGCGGATACTAATTTGGACGGAGTGTTCGATGAGAAGGACACACTGGCAGGCAGGGGATTGAAACTTTACTGCTTTACATCCGGTGTTACATATTCCTGTGCAAATTTAGTTGCGGCTGTATTCAAGGATTCCGGCAAGGTAAATCTGGTAGGACGCGTGAGCGGTGGCGGTTCATGCGGAGTTGCATACGCGAGCACTGCCAGCGGATCAGCTTTTGATCTTTCCGGATCGAGTCGTTTTAGTTTCTCGAAAAACGGTGGTTTCTACGATGTAGACCGCGGTGCTGAACCGGATGTGTTCGTAAATGATATGTCCAAACTTTATGATCGCGAGTACATGAACACATTCCTGGACAAGGTAAGTTAATAGGAGGGAAAAATAAATGAAGCAGAAAACAACGTTTTTCACACGACTTGTGGCATGCATGCTGATTCTTGCGCTTGCCATTTCCCTGTCACCTGTGACCGCCGTCAGAGCAATCACCGCGAGCAGGTTGTACGAGAGCTGAACGAAAGCTGATATGACGGAAGCAAAAGCCAGTGCTTCGCTGCCGCCTATGGCCTGCGCGAGCGGCAGGCCGATAAGAGCGAAATTTGAACGGAAGGTGCATTGCCAGAGTACACCCTTCTGTTTTTTGTCGGGAATGCAGAGCTGGATCAGAAAACCCAGCCCGAACAGCACGAATATCCCGAAAACACAAACTGCCACGGCTCCCCAGTTCACATCCCGAATGGTAGAGATGCTGTAGATGCCAAAGTAGAGCATCACGGGGAGAAAGAGGCTAAAATTGAGGCGGTTGAGCGCAGCGCAGAATTCTCTGCTGAAGCCCCCTTTTTTCTGCAT
>JAGABX010000102.1 GCA_017614395.1 Eubacterium sp. | reverse complement strand
GTTCGATTCCCCCAGTGAATTACCGATACCATAGAACTCCTCATCGTCGAGGTCGATCTCCAGGCTGCCTGTCCCCTCAATCTCGAGCATTGAGAAGGACGGAACACGTATACCGCCATTTTCAAGTGTATTCTCACCTTTCAGAATCAGTTTGATGGTCGCATCCTGACCGATATCAATGGCCGGACACCCCGTTCCCCCGCCGGACAGGGAGGCATTCTCGAGCGTGAGCTCTCCGGTGAAGAAGTCAGCCACCTTGATCGAGATGCCCGACTGAACACCCGGTGTCCCGACCAGTGTCACATCCCGGTAGACCGGATTGTCCTGTCCGATGACAATCTCCCCGAATCCGTCACGTACCAGGCTTCCCAGAGAAACCCTGTTGGAGCGTCCCGCCACATACTGCTTGGTACGCCCCTCAGCTTTTCCATCCTCGGATGTCCGACCGCATATCTCATCCACAATCTCAGGCGCAATGGACTCTATCAGCTGCGGTCCGGGTTTTGCCGTATAGTAGCCCTGTATCAGATCCACTCCCAGCTCTATCACCGTTCTCAGCTCTTCGGAGGTCTCTACCCCCTCAGCAAGCGCGAGCATATCATTCTCGTGGCAGAATCCGATGATCTCACGAACAAAAAACTGCTTCTGCGGTTTATTATGTATATCAGAGATCAGAGACCGGTCGATCTTAACGAGATTCGGCATGTAGCGGATCAGATTGCTGACATTGGAGTACCCTGTTCCATAATCATCAACCGCTGTCTGTATGCCGAGTCTTTCATACCGCGCCTTCATCTCATCGATCTCCTCGGAGGATAACTTGGCCTCCTCGGTCAGCTCGATGACGACCGCATTGGAATTGGCAAGAAGAAGAGACTCGACCAAATCATAGACATCATCATCCAATTTTGTCCCCGGTATGGAGTTGATAAAAATCTTGTGTTGCGGAAAGAGATCCGGATTGGCATCGATATAGGCAAGGACATTTAAAAATGTATGCTTCTCGACATCCACAAGCCTTCCCATCATCTCCGCATACTTGAGAATTGTAAGCGGTGATACCATCGGAGTCGTCGTTGTCCTCATCAGTGCCTCATAGGCGAAGACGGACCCATCCGACACTCGTATCATAGGCTGGAAATAATAAGTAAAGAGATTGTCATCGAGAATCTGCTCGACAATCTTCATCTCCTCCCTTTCCTCATCCGTAAGTCTGTCAATAGCCGGAACATCACTAACCACTGTCATCTGTCCGGCCATGCGCCTGAGTTCCTCTGCGCGGATCACAAGGTTTCTCCTGAGTCCCTCAAAACCATGACTGATATCCTTCATCCACTCACGGAACAATGCCCCGTAGGTACAGCTCTGATTCCCGTAATCGACGACCGCATATCCGAAACACTCATCTTCGAAGAAAATCGGTGTGATGAAAAATGCGCCCGGCTCCTCTCTCTCCTCCTCAAGTCCGGGAAGAAGCGTATCCGTATCAAATAACCTGTCCAGCGTAACCCTGCCTCCGATCCCGTCCGCATTGTACTTCAGCGCATGAATCATCCTCGGCTCGTAGCCGTTGTTTGCAAGGTGCATGTTGCCAACCTTCTCATAATCGGCCACGGACTTCTGCAGGCAGATATGAAAGCTCTTCGCTCCTTTGAGCTGGTAAGAATACTCGTAGATCACGCCGAGAAAACCGGAGAGCGAATCCTGCTTCATCAGATTGTCCGAGAACATATTGAAAATCGAATAATATCCTTCCTCAGAGTTATCCGTAGCCCATTCCGAACGGAGCGCCGACTCGGATATCATATTGCCCTCCGTACAGCCGCAGCTTTTTCCGATCAACAACTCGTCCTTGGCGTCAAATGCCGGAATGGTTTCGCCACGCAGTGCCGCCTCTAAAAATCGGAAAGCATACTCACCGCAGTCTCTCGCAGCAAGCATGGTAGATGTGAGCGTACACGGACTTGTACGCCCTTCATACACAGAGTCAAATCCGACCACCGCGATATCCTCGGGAATCCGGTACCCTCTCTTCGTCAGCTCATCGCACACGCCGATCGCCATCTGGTCGTTGGCACAGGCGATTGCCTCCGGCAAGCTTCCCGAGTCCAGGAGTTGCTCGACACAGACTCCTCCGCTTTTATAATTGAAGTCACCGTACATAACATGATCATCCGGAACCGTGAGCCCATGTGACTCCATCGTATCCATAAACGCTTTCAGTCTCAGCTGAGAATGCGGGTGCCATTTTTTCCCTGTAAGGAACGCAATATCCCTGTAGCCGTGAGCCTCAATCAAATGCGTGATAACGGATACGATAGACGTGTATCCGTCCGTACATACCGAGGGAAAATACTCACTTTCCTTCTCTATGGAAATCACCGGTCCGTCAAAGGAATCGTGAATCTCCTTCTCCAAACGGTCAATCACCCCTGTCGTCTGGATTGTATCCTTCATGAGAACAATGGCATCAAACATGGAATAATTCACAAGATAAAAAATGTTGGAATCTCCACGCTCTCTCTCCGGCGTACCCTGGTACTTGAAATACATGGAGAACGTGAATACATCAAAGTCCTCCTCATGTGCCCGGTCAAGAAATCCGCTGATAAACCGATCCTGATACCCCTCATCTGCCTGCCCGACAAGAATTGCTATCCTTTTTCTCCTACTCATCTGCATCCCTCCCTAATTAATCTGTTGACATTTCCCATTATTATCTTGATTCTACAATTATTATCTTAATTCTCCAACGACGATTTTTCTTATTGTCTTATTTCTGTCATCTCCGATCCTGCTCTCCTGAATCTTTTTCTTCTTCATCGATATCCGTTTCGTTCCCGAGTGCTGCGCCCTCACGAACACCGGTGTAATCGTCCCTGAAAGTCTCCCTGTCTCGTTTAGACGAGAAATTCCAGAAACGGATATACAACCATAACAGTCCGGGCAGTACAACAGTCGAACCGAGACTCATCATAAAAAGTGCAGATGCCGAGCCTGAACCCGAAAGGGCTGCTATTAATGTAACCGTGTACATTCCCACCAACAGAAAAATAGCAATCCACGCAAATACGCGATGCGACAACGGTCGTTTAGGACTATTTTCACTATTCTCGTTTTGATTATTGTTCATATTTTCTTCATTCATGATTTATTTTTTCTCCTTCGGCTCTATCGTGGCCATCACCACGGCCGCATTTTTCCATATATTCCCGGATCATCTTTTCATAGCCGTTATCGCCGGGCTCAAAAAATCTCTCATTTGCAACCTCATCCGGCAGGTATTGCTGATCCACGTAATGACCGGGGTAGTCATGGGCGTATTTATATCCTATACCGCGTCCGAGTTTCGCCGCGCCCTTGTAGCTTGAATCCCGAAGATATGATGGAATCTGATAACCCGGATGCTCGCTCACATAGGACATGGCACTGTTAATTGCAATATATGACGCATTGCTCTTGGGCGCTGTTGCCACATAGACCGCAGCCTCCGCCAGAGGTATTCTCGCCTCAGGCAAACCGACTCTCTCCACAATCTGGGCTGCTGCCGAAGCCACCACTATCGCGTTGGGATCAGCCATTCCAACATCCTCCGACGCGCAGATCATTATCCTGCGCGCAATAAAAGTGATGTCCTCTCCCGCCTCCAGCATTCGCGCCAGATAATATACAGCCGCGTCAGGATCTGAGCCACGCATGCTCTTGATAAATGCTGAGATTATGTCATAATGGTTGTCACCGTTTTTATCATATGAAACCTTTCGCCTCTGGATACACTCTTCGGCAACATCTATTGTGACATGAATGATTCCGTCCTCCGAGCGTTCTGTCGTGAGTACAGCCAGTTCAATCGCATTCAACGCCGTGCGGGCATCACCGCCTGCAACATCAGCCAAAAACTCGAGTGCTTCATCATCTATACTTGCGCGAAAACTCCCGAGACCACGTTCGTCGTCTGTAAGAGTTTTGTTAATTATATTTTTAATATTCTCGCTTGTCAGTTTTTTTAACTCAAAAATAATCGAGCGTGAGATCAATGCGGAGTTTACCTCGAAATAAGGATTCTCCGTCGTGGCACCGATCAACACGACCGTCCCGTCCTCGACAAACGGGAGCAGATAGTCCTGCTGCCCTTTATTGAATCGATGAATCTCGTCTATAAAAAGGATGGTTTTCTGCTGATACGCAGCGAGATTTTGTTTAGCCTGCGCCACCGCCTCCTCCATATCCTTTTTCCCGGCGGAGGTTGCATTGATCTGTCGGAAAACAGCGCTGGTGGTGTTTGCTATCACCCTGGCTAATGTAGTCTTGCCGGTTCCCGGCGGTCCATAAAAAATAACCGATGTGAGCTTGTCCGCCCGAATGGCTCTGTAGAGCATTTTATCGTGTCCGATTATGTGCTCCTGCCCGACCACCTCATCGAGCGTTCGAGGACGCATTCGTGACGCAAGCGGTGATTCAGACTCCTTGTTCTGATCACTCAGATAATCTAATAAATCCATATTTCACCCCAACAGACTACATTTATAGAATGAATACCCCCGAGTCGGTTCGGCCATATCTGACGGGTTCCTCCTCCGAGAAAACCTGTTTGCCTGAGAAAATTTGAGTTAATTCTTCTTTAAATCTGTCATACCGTGCTGACGGCACTACAACCGACATCGACACAGCGTCGCCGAAATCGCTGGAAACCTCTGAAACGTCGCACTCTCTCATTAAATACTGTACCGATCCCAGATTGGTATAATCTAAATTTATCTGTATTTTGATCCCGTCTGAAATCGCAGTTAAATCCGAATTATCCAGTGCATCTTTCACGGCAGTCGAGTATGCTCTCACCAGTCCGCCGGATCCAAGCAGCGTTCCTCCGAAATATCTGGTAACCACAACAAGTATATTCCGAATTTCATTTCCTGACAGAATGTCAAGCATCGGCCGACCTGCCGTGCCGGATGGTTCGCCATCGTCACTGCTCCTCTCGATGACCTCCTTTTTGTTGTCGGAAAATACAATATAGGCATAACAATTATGTCTTGCGTCATAGTACTTTTTTTTGAGGATTCCTATCTGCTCCTGTGCCTCACTCTCCGAGGTGACAGGAATCAAAGTTGCTATGAACCGTGAACGTTTCTCGACATACTCCGCTGTTCCCCCATGTGACAATATCCACATTCTATGCTTCCTTCTTCTTTTTCTTTTTCTCGCGTATGGTAGTCTGGAATCCTCTCATATCCCTGGCTATCTCTCCGCTGAGGAGCAGCATGCAGATCAGGTTCGGTATGGCCATCAACGCATTAGCGATATCCGAGAAATTCCATACGATTGTCAGTGTAGTCGTCGCTCCGACATATACGATCAGTGAGAAAAACACGCGATAGATCATGTTGTATTTATGGGTTTTCAACAGATACTCAAACGCTTTTTCTCCGTGATACTCCCAACCGAGGATCGTTGAGAACGCAAACAACGCAATCCCTATCGTAACGAGCCAGCCTCCTACAGGTCCGAGCGCCGTCTCAAATGCCGCTATCGTGATACCTGCGCCCTTCAGTGTCCCATTAATCACGTCCGGTGTCCCCAAAACTCCCGAGCTGGCGATGCACAATCCTGTGATCGTGCAGACGACGATGGTGTCCCAGAACGTTCCTGTCATGTTTATGTAACCCTGATGTACATGGTTATCAGTAGTGGCTGCAGCCGCTGTTATTGCAGCTGATCCCATACCGGCCTCATTCGAGAACACTCCGCGCGCCACGCCGTAACGCATAGCCTGCATCATGGAGGACACGAAAATCCCGAGTCCCGCGCCTCCGGCCGCCTCTAGTGAAAATGCGCTTTTTACTATTTCCACAACACCGGCAGGGATATTCTGAATATTGATCGCAATCACTAATAATCCAGCGATGATATAGAATACAGCCATCAACGGCACAACAACCTGTGAAACCTTGGAGATTGTCTTGATACCTCCGACTATGATCACTAAAGCCAGCAGCGTGATTACAATTCCTGTTGCCCACTGAGGGAATCCAAATGTTGAATTCAATGACTCCGTGATCGAATTTGCCTGAGTCAGGTCACCGATTCCGAACGAGGCGATCACTGCGAACAATGCAAACAGCCATCCCATCACGGCGCCGAAACGTTTCCATTTCAGACCGTTTTTCATGGTATACATCGGACCGCCCGACATTTCTCCGGATTGATTTACCTCACGGTACTTAATCGCCAGCATGCACTCCGAAAACTTCGATGTCAGACCGAAAAATGCCGAGAGCCACATCCACACAAGCGCTCCCGGTCCACCTGCAACCATGGCAGTCGCAACCCCCACAATATTTCCGGTTCCGATCGTTGCCGCCAGAGCCGTCGTCAGGGCGGAAAACGGTGAGATATCACCGGTTCCGCGTGATTTTGTGCGAGCCTCCTTCCCTAAACCGCTTTTCAATGCATAGCCGAGATTCCTCCATCCCAAAAACCTTGTCCGAAATGTGAGAAATATACCCGTTCCCATCAACAACGCCAGCATAACCGGTCCCCAGACAAAGTCATCCACAGTTGACAAAATGTTTTCAAGCGTTTCCATCAGTTTAATTCTCCTCTAATTTTTTTAACGCAACCCGCATTCCGTTCGCACTCCTACCCGCACTGAAATACCGAATCACGCATTTTCTGTTATTTCACGGTAATCGTGAGTTTTTTGTATACCCCGTTTTGCGCATAGACATAGATCACCGCCTTGCCGGAACTCACTGCGGTAATCTTGCCCCCTGATGCCGATACCCTGGCGACCTCAGGATTCATCGACTCATATCTCACATCTCTCTCTCTCCGGATCGTCAGACCACTCTCCGCCGGAATTTCCTTTGCAGTCAGTTTCATGGTCTTTGACGATTTCATGCTGAACGAGGATGATTCCAACTTTTTTTTGCCGGACGAGCATTTTTCATAAAGCTTCAGTTTATCAACAGTCGTGTATTTTTTGCTCCCCTTGGTGATCTCATGCACGATCACACTGACTGCGATTGTCATTCTGGCTCCGCTGACGTTTTTATACGCTAAAACAATGTACTTGTAGCCCTTGCCCTGCTTCAGTCCGGTATGCTGAAAACTGCCGGTGCTATTTCCCACACTTTTTAATACTGAAAAAGAATGACTGTCGTCGTCACGCGCCTTGTAGACCACATGTCCGTCTGCGTTTTTCTGAGTTTTCCATGATATGGTCAGTTTGGTCTTTGAACGGGCGGTTGTCCTCGCCATCAGTTTGCCGAAGGAGGCTCCGTCCGGATCTGTCTGTTTGCTGTACGAGCAGATGGTACTGTTCGTCAGTAGAAGCTCGTTTTTAGAGACTCCCATATTATTCGCTGCCAATACCATGTCTGCTGCCGTAACGTATGACAACGTCGGTTCCCGTCTCACCAACTCATCCGCAGTTGCCCTGTCCTTCTCAGATAAAGAAAGATACTTGGCAGAATCCCTACCCTCGCCCGGTCCGTAGGTTGCTTCCGGTGTAGCAGTTGGTTCAGTTGTCGGCACAGGCGTGACAGTAGTCAATGGCGGTACCGTGGGATACGCCGTTGCGGTTGATGTCGGAGTAGGTGTCGGTGTATATACCGGAAACGGGATCCCGGTTTCAAACGGTGTCGGCGAGGGGGCTTCCGTTTGATCCGAACCGGTATAGCCCCATGCAATATACAGCCCTGTGTCCGGCGATACATTCCTGAACATTTCCGACTCATATGATGATGTCACATCCGTTCCGTTTCTGCTGCCGTTGTGAACCTCAAACACATATCCCGGTTTTGACGGTTTTGTATGGCAGAAACGATAACCAGATGATCCGTCCGGTGTTGACGCAGAATATCGGATGTCCTCTCCGTTGTCGGCCTGAAAACAGATATCAGCCGTCCCGGACAGTTTTACCGCTCCGGACTGGACAAATATCCCCGCGCCCCTGGTTCCTGACGATGTCGAATTTCCTGTGATATGCCCACCGGCCATTTCAAACGCCGAGCCTGCATCACCATATGCGAGATACACTCCACCGCCGGCGTATGCAAGATTATTTCTGATCACAGCCTCACCACGCATTATCAATGATCGGTTTGTGTATATGCCTCCTCCATGCGTCTGATTGTCACCGTTATCCTCAATAACACCTCCGCTCAGAGTTATCACGCCGGCTCCGAATACACCTGCCCCCTGCCCGTATCTGCCTGACGGACCGTGCAGACGGCATTTGCTTATTACACCGCCGTTCATTGTAAAAGACGCACCGTCCTTTACATACACTCCTGCTCCGGCTACCGGAAACTCCGTGCTTGTCACTTCACACTCCGTGATCGTTCCGCCGTACATCTCGAATATCGCGTCATCATTTACATACACTCCTGCTCCACCGACAACGCTGCTGTGCCTGGTTCCGGTTTTACCCGTGATCTTTCCCGTTCCGACTGTATCATACAGACATAATTTTGCATCATCTCCGACAGTCACGGCACTGCCTATCGTCCCACCGTTTACGGTAAACCCGTTCAAATCAATGCTGACCACCGCATCATCCCTGACACTTATCGGGGTGTTCACATTCGCAGTCAGTTTGTAGTTACCACTATCCAAATCAGTTGGATCCTCAGGCAGAACCAAATCAAACGAAACCGTCTCAGCGACGGCATAATGCGAATACGGGCATGTGCCTGCGCATATCCCCACCAGTGCCGTTATCAATGCCAAAGACAGTCTGACTCTGCTTTTTTTCCTCATATATCCGTCCTCTTGAAACAATCATCAAAAATCAATGCGATTCATTGATGACTCCTTTTTCATACCGATCACAGCCACCGATCCGGGGCCGCAGGAAATTGCGACGGAAGGCGGTTGCTGTAAAAAGCAGACCTCACCGAATGACGCTATCGCCTCAATCTGTTCCCGAATCCATTCTCTCTCATGCAACTCAAGTCCCACGTATGCCACAATCAACATGCTTGTATCTAATTTTTCAACTTTTTTCAGACAGTGGAGAATATTGCGTCTCCAAACCCTGTGGTCAGAACCTAAATACATATGGGCCATCCTGAAACGCCCGTTTCTGACAGACAATACCGGTCTGAGCATTAACGAATTAACCACGTTTCCTATTGTCTTGTTAAAACGTCCCCTGCGGATCATGTAATCAAGATCGCCGACAACCAGTCCCGATACCAGTCTCTCTCCCATCAGTTTAACGGCATCACGGATATGAGAGGGCGATACGCCTGCCTCAGCCAATCGCGCAACCTGCATAACCATCAGTCCCAATGCCCCCGATGAGTGACCACTGTCTATTATCATTACGTCATTAAAAGATTTCGCCGCCTCCTCCGCGGCACGATATGTCTGCTCGGCTATCAACGACGAAGTGGAAATATGGATGACCGTCCTGGCCTCGCGCAGACGGCTTGCGAAAAACTCCACGTATTCCTCGGTTTCAGCGCCGCGCACCTCAGGTTGAATCTCATTTTCATTTATGTAGGTTACCAGTCCCTCTGTGGTAATATCTACTCCGTCACGGAACACTCCGTTTGCGGTTTCTATTTTGCAAGGCATCACGGCTATATCATGTTCATCAATGACATGCTGTGGTAACGCCACGAGACTGTCCGTCGTGATTGCGACCATAGCTTTCATCTCATGAATATCCCGCCAGAGCGACGATTTTTCCTCTAAATCCCTGCCCTCATCAGTAATAGTAACTAATTCCCGTGGTAGCAGACGAATCAATTCATTCTCCAAAGCCCGCCCGGTGATAGGTTTAACCAAGTATCCGTCAAAGCCCTCTCTCGCATACAATGTCGAAGCATCGTCTCCGGCGTTTGCCGTGAGAGCAACAATCCGGGCATCCTTGCTCTGTCCGCCGGTCTGCCCTTGTATTGCGTGCATACATTCAACACCATCTATCTCCGGCATCAAATGATCCATAAACACAACGTTATAACGTGTTTCCATGGTTTTTTCCAGCGCTTCTGCCGCGCTGCCGACTGTATCGACATGCACCTCTGTTTCACGCAGCAGTTTTTGCACAACCAACAGATTGGCCGGAGTATCATCCACAACAAGCACGCTGGCATGAGGCGCCTTAAAAGCGACTTTATATTCCGGTCTGTTCTCTCCCTGCTTCCTGTTTGCGTTCATCTCACCGATATTTCGGTTTCCGATTCGACGTCCCGGTATCTCAATCGTGAAGGTAGACCCCTTGGTATATACGCTGTTGACGGAAATCTGGCCTCCCATGAGATCAACAAACTGCTTTACTATGGAGAGTCCGAGTCCGGTTCCCTCTATCATCGCGTTTTTCTCTTCATCCACGCGTTTAAACGCATCAAACAGGTAGGGAATGCTTTCCTTCCGGATTCCCATTCCCGTATCGGCAACAGAAAAAATAAGTTTCTCGTTTCGCTCATCCTCCGTAGTGTTGGTGACCGTCAATGTAACTGAACCTGATTTTGTGTATTTGACCGCATTATTCAGGACATTGATCAGTATCTGTTTGATACGCATCTCATCACCCATGAACTCCTCAGGGAGCGTCGGTGAAACATCGACCTGAAACTGCAAACCTTTTTCCCTGGCCCTTACCCATATCATTTCGACTACATCCTTGATCATGTCGCCTGTATAAAAAGCAACCGGCACCAGTTTCATCTGTCCGGAATTGAATTTGGACATGTCGAGGATATCGTTAATCAGGTGAAGCAGCATTTTGCTGGCTGATTCAATATGCTCCGCGTCCTCAGCGATCTCCTGTGATATGTTCTCGCGCAGGATCATCTCGTTCAGACCGATTATTGTATTGATCGGAGTTCGGATCTCGTGACTCATATTCGAGAAAAAGCGGTTCTGAGCCTGATTCAACTCGTCTATCTCATCCCTCTGCTCGAGCATGCGTTCATTCTCACGTCGATACAGCGACATCTGGAATGAGAGCATGATTATAGTAAGTATGCTTACCAGAATAAATGAACCAACAGAATCGGCAAAAGCCGTCTCCTCAGTATGCGGCACCACCATACTCGGAACGGCAACATACAGAACAAATACCGTGCCGGTAGCGATAGCCTCAAGCGTCAGGAAAATCACGCGTGCCTTGCCTCTGGTAATCAATACTATATAAACAGTATCAAATACACTCCATGCAATAGCGCCGCCATGTATGCCTCCGCTCGTGAAAAAACTGAGCGGCATGAATCCGAAGATCAGGAATAATGTCACAATGTACGAAACCGCTATAATCTTTTTAAAACGAAATCCAACCGCAACCAGGATCAGGAAAAATACAAACTCACCAAATGTAAACATGATTGATGAGAAATTCTCCCCGATGATAATCCCGGCAACGGCAGCCAGCAGAATACCGACTAATGACACAGCCGCAATCAGCGAAAACAATCGCTCACGGATATCTATCGTACTGTCATTCAGGTAGGCTCTGATATACTTTATTCTATCCTTCATGATGTCACCTCCCTGATGTTCTCCGCCAATTCCTGATATACCCGGATTGCTTCGCCGTGGCCAGCCCTGACATCAGCATCGTTCCTGTCGTGAGATTTGTGCTCGAGATCCTCTGCCAAATCTCCCAGAGCCATCGCTCCGATCAGACGCGATGTGCTTTTTACGGAATGAATTTTGATTTCATAGTTTTCCAAATTGTCGTTTTGCAGGCATTCCTCCAAATACTCAATATTTTCCGCAGCATTTTCCGCGAAATCCGAAAGAAGCATCTCATACAGGTCGCTGTCGTCCTGACAATACTCCATTCCCACTTCTGTATCTATTCCGATATCGCGCAGCGCATCAAGTGATGAGCCGGATCCTGAAGGTTGCTCCTGAATGTTTTCATCCGGAATATCAGGTGTCTCTTCGATAACGGCAGCCTGTGCAACAGATTCGGTCATATCTGACATGTCTGCGAAAGTATCCGTCCCCGAATCTTCACCGGTATCAACTGAAACTGGCTCCGTATGGCTTTCAGACGAAGGCTCCGTCTCCTCCGGTTCCTCATAAACAATCTTCGCCGGAGGAAGAATGTTTTTCAGCACACGTTCAAGCTCGGTACGATCGATCGGTTTGCCGACAAATCCTTCAAATCCCTCCCTGCGGAACATCTCACGCGCTGTGCTGACCGTATTGGCTGTCAACGCAACAAACACAGGTCCTGATTTACCGTGAATGTCCGCACGTATCTGTTTCATTGCTTCAACACCGTCCATTCCCGGCATCATATGGTCCATGAATACGATATCATACTTGTTTTCGGAACACATCTCTATTGCAGCCGGACCGGAATCCGCGGTCTCAACTATCATCCCATAGCGACTGAATATCCCATTAGCTACTATCAGGTTCATAGGCTCATCATCCACTACGAGGGCGCGTACTCCCGGACAGGTTATCGGTCCGGTTGCAAGATCGATATTTGATTCAGTGGTCAGTGCCGCGGCAACCGGGAAACAATACAGGGGTTTTTGCATAATGCGAATACGCGATTTCGGCGGCAACTGATATCCGGCATCCGCAGTAATGATTACAGGAAGCCTGCCGGCAATACTCTCAAAATAATCCGGATCGGTTTCGTACTCCTTCATTCCGACAAAAACATGGGTGAGATGAACGGAGTCAACAACCTTTTTAAGCGATTCAACCGAATCAACTCCGTGAATCTGTACACCCAATCCCTTGACAATGTTTCTGATCAGGTCGTTATAATACTCTCGAACCGCCGGAATAGGATATTTGTTAAACGAGAAAAAGGCGCCGAGACTGATTTTCTCGCGGTTGGGAATCATAACGCCGGGCAAAGGATCAACAACCTTCTGTGGGACGCAGACATGCACTGTCGTGCCCTCGTCCGGACTGCTGTTTACTGTCAGAAAGCCGCCCATGGCGCGAACAAATCCGTTCACGATTGACATGCCAAGTCCCAGACCGCCGGCATATCTCGCCCGGCTCGAATCAGCCTGATAGAACCGGTCAAACATATGCTCCCTCTCCGCCTCATTCATACCGATTCCGGTGTCTGACACATCTATACAGAGATTGACGCCGTATTCCGTCTTATCTGCCGTTATGTGTACATAGACTCCGCCCTCACGCGTATATTTCAGTCCGTTTATCATGAGATGCCAGAGGATTTTTTTCAGCTTGCTGACATCGGTGTTCATTACATTGGGGATCTCCGTACTCACATCCAGAACAAACTCGATCTCGGGTTTGAAATACGGGCGGAGTTCGGTGACGATATCGTTAAGGAGCGATGACATCATATAGTTTTCCGGATTATTTGTGAGCCGGTCACGGTCAATCTCTGTATAATCCAGAATATCACTCATCTGTTCCGCAACGCGGTGTCCGGCCTGCCTGATGGAACCTATGTCACGGCGGGTATCATCATCAATCTCCCTGTCGAGACATACTCCGGTCAAACCGATCACGGCATTAACGGGCGTTCTAACCTCATGCGAAGCATTGGCGAGGAAATCATCCAATCTCTCTGTTGCCTGTGTCAATTCCTCTATCTCACTGCCGGTCTCTTCCAGCACCTGTTCCCATTTTCCGATAATAGTACGGGCAAAAACCGCGATCAGTGTCAACAAGATAACATGCAGAATGACCCGGCCATTGATGTATGCAGCAATCGGGAGACCATTCGCCCCGTTATTTATAAGAACGACAGCGATGATATAACCGATTGTCAGATAATACATCATTTGTGCCATGGTGATCAGCCCGCGAATTCCGGTCATTGTAAAAAGCATCATAATACAGGCCATGATCGCGATCTGGTCAGCCATTGAATCCGGATGGATGCCGTAATAGAAAAAGGTCATCATCATCATGATCGCATATATCCACAGTCTGATATGTGGTTCAAGTATCTGGCGTAAATGCATGGTCCATGACGCAACCACAATGATAAAGATCATGATAAGAGGCCAGCGTTCCCAATCGGATCGGATAGCCTCAATAACAAGCATCAGAGACATAACGGTGTTGCCGATCAGCAACATCAGATGTGATGCCTGGAACAATTGGTTTTGTCTTATTCTCTCTAACATACTGATTCCTACCTATGCGTGGTTGTATGAGGTTACTGTTCTAAAGCCAAATAATTCAACAAATAAACAACTCGTATTTCGGAATTGTCCAATGTGAACAAATACAGAGTTATCATACCATATTTTTGACTTTTTTTCAAGATAAATATGACCTGCAGACACGTTTTTTCGACTTGAGATATATGGGTTTTCATGCTATAATATCGAGTGGCTATACATGGTTCTATGGTATAAACGCAAAACATGGCAGGAAAAATCAAGATATGTAACATCAAACGCCGAGTTTATGCATTGCTTAATTCAGGAATTAACTAAATTGCTAAATGGAGATTTAAATGAAAGAGAGATATCCGACTTATTATGAGAAATTCAAATGCATCGCAGATAAATGCGAAGATACCTGCTGCGCAGGCTGGGAGATTGACATAGACGATGACAGCTATGCCGGATACATGAAAATTGGCGGAGAACTGGGGGACCGGCTCCGTTCCTGCATCAAAACCAATGATGAGGAAGGCTATGCCGGACACGGATTTATCCTGACAGGCGGCATGAGATGTCCGTTTTTGGATAAGGACAATCTCTGTGAGCTTTATAGGGAGTTGGGTGAAAGTTCCCTGTGTGAGGTTTGCGCTAATACTCCCCGTAATTTTTTGGAATACGGCGGTGTCAGGGAAATCTCTCTCAGCGCCAGCTGTCCGGAGGCTGCCCGCCTGATCTACGGCTCTCCGGAGCCCATGGCGTTTACCGAACACGAATCAGATGAAACCTCTCAATTTGATGCTGACGATATTGATGATGAGATGCTGGCGCGGTTTTTGGTAAGACAGCGGGCCATATCCATCAATATCCTGCAGGACAGAGACAGAACTCTGACTGAGAGAGCAGACCGATTCCTCGATCACGCACGTGAAGTGCAGGACGCTCTCAACAAATGGGAAACAAATGAAAAACAGTCAGAACATGACAGCAGTGCGCAAATGTTCGATATCACGGACATGTATTCCGATAGAATGACTGATACCGGATTCAATCAGACACCGGCAGCCGGAACCGGCACTGTAACAGACGAAAATGAATTCTATCGCGGTTTTCTCACCCGAATGGAGCTCTACTCAGGACTCGCGAGCATAGGGCAGGCATGGGCAGACCGCATAACCCTGATGTATGAAAGCTTTGTAAAGGAGCCTGCGAACGGGAAAGCAGACTACATACGCGCCGTCCGTGGTCTGACTGATTACATGGATGGAGAAGGACGTCTCTATGAATATGAGCATTTGATGGTATATTACGCATTTTTGTTGCTGAATCGCTCAATAGATGATTACGACTATCTCACAAAGGCGCGTCTCGTCGTGATGAGCTATGAGATGAACCGCGACATGGATGCTGCGATATGGTTCAAAAACGGGTGCTTTCTGAAAAAGGATCGCGAGGAAAACGCCCGAATCTACGCACGCGAGGTGGAACATGCGGAGGAAAATCTCGCCGACCTGTATGAAGAATTGTTATTCAGTTAGAAACTGCCGGACGGATGCATCACGCATACGTCCGGCAAAAAATCAGCCTATGGTATCAAGTATCTCAGTAATCGTATCATAATCAAATGTTCCGGCGAGATGCTCCAATTCCCTCATTCTCTCGGCATCCTCCGCCGGCAGGGAATACTCTCTTACCTCCTCAAATACCGCCTCTAACATATCGATATCCATTTCCTCGGCACCTGCGCGGATACGCTCGTACCATCCTGCTATGGTTACCTCGCCGGCGGTTTCTTTTTCTGCCTCTTCAGGTTCATCCGCCGATTCCTCGTAAATATCACTCAATACATCCTTGAAATGCCTGTAGTGTTCCATCAATTGCTCATGGTTTTCATGAATGTAGTCCAGATCCCTGTTTTTGCCTGCCATCTCCATGGCGAATGCCTCCTCACCGAGATCCAGCGCGCCAACGATGCGAGCGGAGCTTTTTAATGCATGTACCTGTATAGTATAGTCCTCCCAGTTTTCATCCTGATACAGTTCCTCTATCTCATCGGCAGTTTCATCAATGGTTTCGTAGAAAATATCAAGTATCGGGCGAAATGCCTCCTCAGATCCCATACCGTCGATCGCGCCTGCGATGTTTATTCCCTCATGCGGGCGATACAACGGCGAAGACTCATCCGGCTGCTGATTCGACTTATTCATAAACGTCGGTGTCAATCCGGAATCCTCCCGGATATTTTCATCGGATTGGCCTGCTGTATTCTCGCGTTTCTCGGGAACTTTTTCCTCACTCATAACATACCTTACCTTTTCAGCCGGAATATATTCTACCATCATTTCCTCTAATCTGGATGAATCAATAGGCTTGGACAGGTAATTATCAAATCCTGCCTTAATGTACATCTCACGCGCGCCCGAGATTGCGTTTGCTGTGAGACAGATTACAGGCACGTCCATGTTCGGTCCTTCTCCTGATTCATGCAATTCCTTCAGGGTTTGAATACCATCCTTGCCCGGCATCATATGATCGAGGAATATCACATCGTATGCTTTTTCCTTCATCAATTTCAAGCCTTCATCACCGCTCTTCGCAGTATCAATCTGAACCTCCGTGCTTTTTAACAGGCTTTTGAATACCATCAGGTTCATCTGTGTGTCATCAACGATCAGAACCTTCGCATCCGGAGCAGTGAATATCTGTTGGTAGCGATCTCTTTCCTCTACATGTTTCCGATATGCTTCCTCATAGTCTCCTATCGGATTCCAGTCAACAACCTTTTGTTTAATGGATACGCGGAACATCGAACCTTTGCCGTATTCGCTCTCCACCTCCATCGTGCCGCCCATCAGATCGATCAGGCGTTTTGTGATCGTCATTCCTAAGCCGGTACCCTCAATATTCCGATTTCGTTCCTCCTCTATGCGATCAAAACGGGAGAACAGCTTGTCCATATCCTCCTTTTTGATACCGATGCCGGTGTCACGAACCTCGGCGATCATGATAATGGAATCCTGATCTATAGGATCCTTCACATACGTCATCCCAAACGTAACACTGCCTCTTTCCGTGTATTTCACGGCATTTGTCAAAATGTTTGTAATTATCTGTTTTACGCGTACCTCGTCACCGAACATCAGGTTAGGCAGTTTTGGATTGAAATCAAGGTTTAGGATCAGTCCCTTTTCCTCAATACGGATTTGAGTCATGTTGACCAAATCATTGAGTACGGAAGCAACATCATACTCAACAGGGATGATTTCCATCTTGCCTGCCTCGATTTTCGAAAAATCGAGTATGTCATTGACGAGACCGAGCAGAGTCCTGCCGGCGGTCTCAATGCTCTCGGCATAATTTATGATATTCTGATCCTCACATTCCCTGAGCACCATCTCGTTCATTCCGAGGACTGCGGTAATAGGAGTGCGGATTTCGTGAGACATATTTGACAGGAACGAGCTTTTTGCCTCACTCTCGGCAATCGCCCTTGCAGACATATCACGCAACTCGTCACGACGCTTTTTCTCCTCATCAACGCTCTCAACCAGCCAGAGAACATGGGCTATGTTACCGTCCGGTTTTCGTTCGGACACTATAAAACGTCCGCGCAGCCACCTGCCGTCCTTGGCATGAAACTCCATTGCTATTGTGTTCCGCCCCTCCATGCGCTCATCGATGGTATCCAGGTCAACGAATTCCAGAATGGCATCCCGCGTATCGGACATCGTAGTGAACGCTGTTACATTATACAGTGCCTCCCTGGCGCTGTCACTCTCCTCACTGATCAGATTCAGAAGTCTCTCGGATGTATGAAGGTTTGTAAATGTATCATGAACCATGTCGATATCATGCGCCGTGACATATATATCCGAAGTTGCGGAGAGCTGGACATTCATACGCTCCATGGCGAGGCTTTTTGAACTGATGTTAATAAAAATCAGCAGAAGTATTGCAACCGTCAGGACAATGACAAATACCGTCACTATCACGAGATAACTCAGAGGCCGGTAGCTTTCTCTCGAATCTATCAGCGTCAATGAATACCACTCTTCATTCATTTTTACATTATACACAACATAATCCACATTGTTGTATTCCAGTTCAAAACACTGTTCATTGGTTGAAAACAGCTTGTCAGCCACGGCAGCGCCGAGAGTTCCATCCTCCTCCCGATAGTTTTTACCTATCTCATCATAATCAGTATGCGCAATCACGGAGCCTTTCGAATCCAGAATTATCTCTATTTTGCCTCCTGCATCCCCGGTATTTCCTGTTACTGCTTTCATCATCTCAAATGCCACATCTATTGCACAGACATTTTTTCTGTCATTCATCGCAACCGCTGCAGTCATTGTCATCATGCCTGTCTGTGCGTCAATATACGGCTCAACCAACGCTACCTTGCCATCGGCTTCGATTGCCTTTTTATACCATGGGCGCTCAGTAGCCACCCAGCCGGCATCCGGTACCCAGTCGGCTCCGTCAAAGTATTTTCCGTTGATATACGCATACAGTCCCGTATAGTTTTCATCAACCGAATTCTGTATGCTTTTTGTATTATCAACCAGATAATCATGGATTTCCTGTTCGGAACAGCCACTATCTATCAGGTAATCCAATTCATATTGGGTCTGTTTCGCAATAGTTGTACTCTGCGAAATATACTTCTCAAGTAAATTGGATGACTCTATGGAGTGCAATTCACCACGCAGTTTGATCTCTTCCTTCGATGAATTATACAGCATTGAAACATATACGATGATCAACGCTATGAAAAAGAGCACCGCCGCCAATGATATCAGGATATTTCTGAGTCCGAATTTTCTCAGTGCTTCCCTGCCGGAAACATTACGGGATTTGAAAACCCTCGAAGTGAACACGATGAAGATGATTGAGCCGATCAACAGCGTAGCCATTCCCGCTATGATGAACACGTACATTATGCTGCGGATGTCCTTCATCATGACCGATTTTGACGTCGCAATGCCTACGAACCAATCCATTTCAGGGATTCTGACCAATGCAAAGGCTCTCTCCACTCCATCATAATCATCGATGTAATGGACATCGTCCTTCTCATGCTCTATATGCGTTTTCAAAATGGAATAATCAACGGATTTCGCCGCCAACATGGATTTAGGCTCATCATCAAATTTGAATTCGGGATCGGGATGGACAACCATATCATAAACCGAATCAACTAAAAACGCATAGCTGTCCTCGTCAACCTCAGCCTCATTTACCTTATCGATGATCGTATCCAGATAAATATCGGCACAGAGCACTCCGCGCAAATTGCCGCTCTCACGGACAGACCGGGACAGGGTGATCACTACATGATCCACAAGTGAATCCTTATACGGTCTGGAATAACAGATATCCGTTCCGGCAGCAGCATTTACATACCACTCGCGATCATGTACATAATCAACAGATCCGTCATCTATATACTCACCGGCCGTGATCATGTGGTTATCAGGTGTGGTATAATATAGATCAGATATTTCATCCTGAGTATTTATATTTAACAGATTGTCGTTAAGAAAAGCATGGATTCCCCCCTCAGACTGATCGATAACATGCTCCTGTGACATTTCCGAAGCCAAATGATTGAGCACACGGGCATAGCCTGTTATCCAGCCGGACATCTCCTGGGCATATGACTCGGCCTTGATCTGTGCCTCTTCCTCCATACGACCGGTTATTATTTTTGAAGACTGTATATAGGATATCCCCAGCAGTATCGCAGTACAAACGAGAATATCAACTATTACAAGTATCATCCATTTTCTACGAGAATTATCCATACGTTTTTCCTCTCGAAATCAAGACTGTAAACCAGTTTACTCCCCCAACACGTCCCTGATCGTCTGTTGCAGATTGTCCTTTGTTGTGGTTTTAGGAATAAAGCCCGCAGTATTCAGCGACCTGATCTCATTTATGCTGGCATCATCGGCCGCCCCGGATAAAAAGATAACCTTGATATCCGCCGTTTCCGGATTTTCTCTCATTGCCGTGAGCGTCTGCGGTCCGGACATGCCGGACATTTCATAATCCAGCAAAATCAGGTCTGTCTTCCGTTTTGTCAGAAATTTCAGCATCTGTTCTCCGGATACCACAACAAATGCCTGGTAGTCATCCTTAACCCACTCGCGTACCATACGCGCATATACCGGATCATCATCCACAATCAAAATGCTTTTCATTATAATGTCCTTTCTGCATTTACACTCTGTTCCCGAAGATCACATCACTCCCACGGAACGAGTATTGCCATATAGATTTTTTCATCTTAACGCATGCCCCGCCTGGTCTGTTCCAAACGATTGTCATAATCAAAAATATCTCTTATCTTCTCCGCGCGTTCGCGATCATAACGCATGATTTCTTCATCTGCAGCCTGCTCGAGTTCGGACTTTTTCATTTTTTCTATCGTGTCCTGCTGCTCCCTGACAACATCCGTCAATTCCTCAATCCGTTCCCTGTCCTCATCAGCCCTGTCCTGCTCCTCCTCAATATACTCTCTGATCATTTCCACAGAATCAGCTAATTCACGGACCGAATGTCCGCTGCCATCAGGTCCTGTTCCCTCGTAGTTTTCAGTTGACTGATGATACACCATATTGGTTTCTGATGTTTCGGTAATCGTTTCAGCTGGCTGACGGTACACCATATTGTTTTCGTAGGTTTCCGTCCCGCTTCTGACACCGGAAGAAAGCATCTGTTCGCGGTGAACCAACCTGTTCTGAACCTCCACCAGTCGTGTCCTGACTTCGCGAAAAACCATCTCACGGTTTGATTCCAACCGTTCAAAATGTTTACGAGCCTCTGCCGGAATATTTATCAGCACAAAGGTTTCTTCGTTCTCCTGTGTTGCAGTATTTCTGTTGATATCAGTTTTCGAATCAACATCAACTTCATCTGCAGTTTCTGCATGAATCAGTTTTGTCCTGTATTCGATCAATTCCCGTCTCTCGGTACTTATCACGTTTCGCAATCTAACCGGTAAATCTGCAGCTTCCCCCTGAAATATAACCCCGTCAATTACAGAGGAATTATCCAGCATTTTCTCCTGCTGTTCCAGTATCCGTGTACGACTGTCAATTGCAGTAATTATATTGTTCAACTGTTCTTTTTTCAGTCGGATGCTGACCGAGTTGCTGTTTTTATTACTGTTCTTATTACCATTCTTATTATTGTTGATATTACTGCTGCTACTTATGCTATTATTGATGCTACCCGCCGAATCCGACTCATCCAAATAAATCAATTGCCTGGTCATCTCATAAACGGACATTCCTGACCAGTCGACGAACTCTCCCAAATCCGCATTATCGTCGGCATTGGCTCCGATTGTGCCTTGTGTTTCGGCTGCCCCGGGCGACAGTATCTCCTCCGGAACTCTTGCCTGTTCCGTTTCCTCATTATTCTGTGCCTGTGCCAATCGTGTCTTAAATTCCCTGAAAACCATCTCACGGCTTGATTCCAATTGCTCAAAATTTTTACGATCTGCTGTCGGAATATTAATCAGAACAAAAGTTTCTTCATCATCCTGTGTTGCAGTATTTCTGCTGATATCAGCTTTCGAATCAACATCAACTACATTAGACACTGTCTCTGCATGAATGAGTTTTGTCCTTATTACTCCCAATTCACGCCTCTCGGTACTTATTACATCGCGTAATCTGGCAGGCAGATCGGCTGATTCTCCCTGAAACATACCTCCGTCAATCGCATCGGAATTATTCAGCATTTTCTCCTGCTGTTCCAATGCGATTTCACGTTTATCTATCGCAGTAATGATATTATTCAGTTGTTCTTTTTTCAGCCTGATACTAAATGAATCCCTGTTTTCATTATCATTGTTTTTACTATTATTCCTGCTACTGTTTTTACTATCGTTATTGTTGTAACTAATACTGCTGTCTTTATTCGTATTACTGCTACTGCTTATACTGTCATGGATACTGTCTGCCGGATCCGGCTCATCCAAATAAATCAGTTGTCTGGTCATCTCATAAACGGACATTCCGGACCAGTCGATGAACTCTCCTGAATCCTCATTATCGTAGGCATTAACACCTTCACCTGTATCTGATGCACCCTGCGCGCTGTTTGTTCCGGACGACAGTATCTTCTCTAAAACTCTTGCCCGTTCCGTTACCTCATCGCGAAGGAGCATCAAATGTTCCCGCTCAAACCAGAGATTTTCACGTCTGTCACGTTCGAAGTGATTTATCCTCTCACGAAAGTGATATCGCTCGTTTTTTACATATGAATCAAATTCCAATTCCCGCAACGCAATTTCTCCCACCAACCGATTGATGAGTATGCGCAGGCTTTCTTTCATTCCTTCTGAACCGCTGCCTGAACTACCTGCAACCGCTCCGACAGTCCCTCGAATCGAAGCATCGCCCGAACCTCTGTCCAACCTATCAGCATCCACGCCGGCAGTTTCTCTATCCGGACTGACTCCTAAATCACCATCCAAACCACTACCCGAAACGCCACCCGAGCTACTGATTAAATCACCATCCGATCCACGATCTGAGCTGTTTGCTGAAAAAACCATGTTCTGAACGGGTCCCCTGTTCTCCACCACGCGCAACTGCTCGCGTACCTCAGCCAGCTGCGTACGAAGTCCGTTTATTATCTCTCGCTTTTCAATTATCTCACGCTGAATCTGGCGTTCACGTATAGGCATCAAAACAGTCTGATACTGATTATTTATAACAGTCTCACTCGTCGTTATTCCCTGCTCGGGATGATCGGGATCCAGAAAAACCAAGTGAGGCAGATATTCATCGTACACAGACGTATCTAAATACCTGTCACGAATACGCGCCGCAAAAGCCTCACTCAAAAAACATGTATGAACCATGCGATCCATATGCAGTCTGTCTGTCCGCGACAAAACCGCCATGTTCCTCGCGAAAACAGGCAAATCTAAATCAATTTTCTTCGCGCTATTTCTCCTTGACGCCATTATGCTGTATCTCCAGTGTTTTTATCAGGATTTTTCCGTCCATCGCATCGAGATCGGAATATGATATCTTAGTTAATATCCCCCTGTCGATGCAAAGTGTCTTTTTAGTTGAACCGTTTCTTTTTATCTGGATCATGATGTTGTTCAGTACCAGTCCCTCGAATAAAAAAGACTGTATCGACGACATCGCGCCGGTCGACCATCCGGTCTCAAACCGTGTCACATCCGGTCTCCTGCGAGGCTTTTTATAAAAATGCATACTGTCATTTTCCCCGCCAGAGCCGATAACTCCGATCTCTCCGCTTCTCTCAAGTCCTGATATTTTCGAAAAGCTGAGCGAAATGAGCGGGCCCAGGTGTACCTCAAACTCATACGCATTCAGAAGATCATCTTTTCTACTCATAAACTCCGGTCCCCCTATATCTTGAATATATTCTCAGGCTCTTTGTTTAATTTGCTGTTGATCTTGGATATCTCATCGCACCATCTCACTCTGTCCCTGTGGCTCATTGCCATTATATCATCATGCGACCAGTGATTGTAATACGAAATAAATGCTGTTTCCTCATATATTTTTTCTGCCGGATACGTTTTCATTCCCCGGCTTGCAGAAAATTTACGGGAATATCCACCTTCTCCCCGCAATGAGGACAGACACCCTGATACCTCGGCATCTCCTCCGTATTTATTCTCTGATACAGATCCTGCAGATAAGCCAGATCCATCGTGTACAACCCCTCCACAACATGAGTGTCAACCGTAGGCAGATCGCCCAGTTTCACAATAACCCGCGATAGCAGGATTACGGACAGATAGCCGGGATTCGCCTGCACTCTGGGATCGCGCAGCGGCAATATCTCGTCTCCGGCATTTGCCAGCCTCATGACTCCCTCCTTGTGAAGATTCCCGTCACGGTCCATATACCCCCGCGGCAATGTAAATTCGAATTCTGTCTGAAAAGCCATATTTTATCTCCCTTCTGAAACCGGTACTGTATCAGTGTCGGATTTATGCTAACCCAATTTATTATTATATACCATTTTTGTAAAAAGTGCAAGAAAAAAAGCCATCCCGGACATACCTCGCCGGAACGGCTTTTTCTCGTTATAATTGTTGGATTATGATACTCTGGTCATGCCCTCATGTGAGATCTCGAGTGTCTCGATTGCGATCTCTGAGGATTGAGCGTTAAAATCAGGCGCCGTGTAACGGGACGGCCATGCGTTGATGACCTGCCATGATGCCGCTGCAGCCTCCTCCTCGTCAAGCAACGTGATCGTCATTGTTTTACGATCAACTGCGCCGTTGACTCCGGCAATTACCC
>JAGABX010000101.1 GCA_017614395.1 Eubacterium sp. | reverse complement strand
TCTTTTGAACGTGGAACCGGCCGATTTAAATTCCAGTGGCTGTTTTTCACGCCGGCGTTCATTCAACTCCAGCATTTTTGCCTGTATCTCATCTCGATTTCCCGGTTCAAACTCAAAAGTACCGGACAGGACTATACTGTTTGTATCCTGAAGATCCGAGTGGCGATATGACAGATGGAGATCCTCCGCCGCTATCGTTTCTAACTCACCCTTGCTGTTCATAATCGTGACCTCTCTGAGAAAATCCTTGATCTCTCCTCCGTACGCGCCGGCATTCATAGTGATCGCGCCGCCGATGGTACCCGGTATTCCGGACGCAAACTCAAAACCCTGCAGCCCCATTCGCATGAGTCTGGTAGCCATAGTGCGCAGCCGTATACCGGATTTAACCGTGACTATATGGTTCATGTGAACCGACATATCGGAAAAAGCCTTGCCGATCTCAATCACGACACCATGATATTCACGATCGGTGAACAACAGGTTGCTCCCTCCGCCGACAACCATATAGGGAAGCTGTCTCGCATCAGCAAAATCTATTGCGGCGCGCACCTCACCGGTGTTCTCCGGTATCAGATAGTAGCGTGCCGGACCGCCTACCCCGAAGGTTGTATGCCGGCTCATAAGCTCCTGTTCACGTGTTATCATAATTTTTATCCCTCTTGTTCTATTACTTCCGGTATGAGTCCAAATGCTATATTACCATCTTTACGGCACCGTAAATTCCGGCGTCATTTCCAAGTTCAGCGAGACGGAACTCCTTGTTTTGCAGCGCAAACATCACGTGATCGTTATAATACCTTTTTGTTACGTCGAGAATTATCTCTCCGGCGCGTGAAACGCCACCTCCGATAACAAACGCCTCCGGATCAACTACCTGAGCGACATTCGCCAATCCGTAACCGAGATACCGGCCAAACTCCTCTACGACCTCCTCACAGTAGGTGTCACCTGATTTTGCTCCGTCAAAGATTGCCTTTGCAGTTATCTCTACTCCGGCCAAACAACTATCCTCTAATTTCGCGCCGCCCGGATGCAAATGCTTTTTAGCAATCCTCACGATTCCGGTCGCGGAGGTGTACTGCTCCAGACATCCCTTGCCACCGCAGTTGCACGATTCCGTTTCCTGCGGGTTTACCTTCAAATGGCCAATCTCTCCGCCGGCGCCCATGGAACCGGTCAGGATTTTGCCGCGAATGATGATTCCTCCTCCGACGCCCGTTCCCAGGGTTACCATAACTATGGAATTAAATCCGCGACCGCCGCCCTTCCACATCTCTCCGAGAGCTGCGATATTGGCATCATTGGCTATCGCAACATTTCCCACTCCGGTGAGGGAGGATACTTCATTTTTAGCGGACACCACGCCCCAGCCGAGATTGGCGCATTTCAGCACAACCCCGTCGTCAGTGACCGGACCCGGCACGCCCATTCCGATACCGCTGATATGACCGCCCTTCTCCTGTCTTTTTGACTCGATGCTCTTGACTATGTCCGGAAGGATATTCACCCCGGATTCCTCTGTACGTGTGGGAATCTCCCATTTTTCAAGGAGTTCTCCCTCCTCGGAAAAAAGTCCCATCTTTACGGTCGTGCCACCGACATCAACGCCGACATAAAAATTAGCCATATTATTATCCTCCTACAAACATGAATATTTATCTGACTGAACCCGAACGGTTCCTGCTCCTAAAATGCAGTTTTTTACTCATTTCCAATAAATGAAGATCCCATGTTATTTGACAGGCGGCGATACAATTCAGCCGCAGCATTGTAGCCCATCTTTTTCTGACGGAAATTCACGGCAGCCGACTCGCAGATGATAGCTCCGTTACGTCCGGGCCGAATGGGGATATAATGGATGGGTACTTTGTTTCCCAGATACTCGATATAATCATCATTGAGCCCCATACGGTCGTATTCTCTCTCCTTGTTCCACTCCTCCAATTGCAGAACGAGGTCTATGGTCATGGTGTCCTTCACACTCTCCACTCCGAATAATGTTTTGGCATCGATGATCCCTATGCCTCGAAGTTCTATAAAATGACGAGTGATATCCGGCGCCTGCCCGATGAGCGTTTCATCACTGACCTTGCGTATCTCCACCACATCGTCCGTCACGAGGCGGTGTCCCCTGTGTATCAGTTCCAGCGCCACCTCGGATTTTCCTATTCCGCTCTCCCCGGTGAGCAGGACTCCCTCACCGAAAATGTCAACCAGTACACCATGAATACTGATCATCGGTGCCAATTCCACATGCAGCCATCTGGTAACTTCGGCAGAAAAAGTAGATGTTTCCTTCGGCGTGGACAGAATCGGAACTCCAAAACGTTCGGAAAGATCTAAAAACTCCTGTGCCACCGGTATAGCCCTGCAAAAAACAATGCACGGAACTTTGTACGACATGATCTGTTCCATCATCTGGGTACTCTTCTCTATGCCCTGTTTTTCCATGAACGTGAACTCAACCTGTCCGATGATCTGTACACGGTGGTGATCAAAATAATCGAAAAAGCCTGCCAGCTGTAACGCAGGCCGGTTTATGTCCGATAATGTGATCTTGACATCCTCCAGCCGGTCCTCACATGTCAGAACCTTCAACTCCATATGATCAACAAACTTTTTAATAGAAACGGTATCCATCTCGTATATCCCCCTCGAAACTCACATAACTTATATCAGTATATCACAACAAACAATAAACGGCAAGGAGATTTTCGCCAACATTCTGACCATTCTAACCATATTCTGACAGATTAAATCCGCCCACGGAACTTATTTGACAAAACCGCGTGATTCATGTATAGTATATGACGTTGGCAAAACCTAAGGATACATACAGATGGGGCGTGGCCGTAAATATGCCCTGTTCTGATAAAAAGAAAGGAAAAAAAACAAATGAGCGATACTGAAAATCAGACACCGGAAAACTGCACCCACGACTGCTCGTCCTGCGGTGCCAGCTGTTCCGGTCGGACAAATCCTGCAGACCTCATTGCTACACCGCACGAGGGCAGCAGCATAAAAAATGTTATAGGCATTCTCTCCGGCAAGGGCGGCGTCGGAAAATCAGCCGTCACCGAACTGCTCGCCGTGAGGCTCAACTCACTCGGACACCGTGTAGGAATTCTCGATGCCGACATCACCGGCCCATCCATTCCGAAAGCCTTCGGTTTGGATAATGAACGGGCTATGGGAGACGAAACAACCATATTCCCCGTTTCGTCGGAAAAAGGAATTGAAATAATGTCCATCAACCTGCTTTTGGACAATCCAAGCGATCCCGTTGTTTGGCGCGGCGCGCTCATCGGCGGAACAGTCAGGCAGTTCTACACAGAAGTTCTGTGGAAGGACATTGACTATCTGTTAGTTGACATGCCACCCGGAACCGGTGATGTGGCGCTGACAGTATTCCAGAGCATACCGTTGGATGGATTAGTCGTTGTGACAACCCCGCAGGATCTCGTTTCCATGATCGTCGGAAAAGCAATAAAAATGGCCGGTCTGATGAATATTCCGGTGTTAGGACTCGTTGAGAATATGTCTTACATAGCATGTCCTGATTGCGGAAAACAGATCCATCTGTTCGGAGAGAGTGATATAGATACAGTTGCAGCGGAATACGACCTGCCTGTTTTGGCTAAACTTCCTATCGATCCTCAATTTACGACAGCAGTAGATTCCGGAAAAATCGAGGATTATGACAACGCCACTGTATTAGATGCAATAGACAAAGCAATAGAAACAATCAAATAAATCTATCGGCTCCGAACGGATCCCGGTCAGATAAACATTCACGTTTAGAGGAGTTTTTCAGAGGTTTTTTATTATGGACAGAATATGTTATATATTCGGCGCAGGCGACCGTTGCAAAAGGCCGATATCCCTGAATCCAAAGGATCTCGTGATCGCTGCCGACGGTGGTTTCGACTATCTCGAGGAGATAGGTCTGCGGGCGGATATAGTGTTAGGTGACTTCGATTCGGTGGTTTCCCAGGATCTTCCGTATGATTCATTGCGATATCCCCGTGACAAGGACGACACGGATATGATGCTTGCAGCGAAAACAGGATTGGAAAAAGGCTATACTGAGTTTATCATTTTCGGAGGATTAGGAGGCCGTCTCGACCATACACTCGCAAACATCCAGCTGCTGACCTTTTTATCAAAAAAAGGCGCCTCAGGCACCCTTTATTGTGATGATTATGCTATTCGTGTTGTAAATAACGGCAGTATAGTGCTGGGCAAGGATTCCGAGTTCAATGTCGCCGGAAATCTCTGCTCGGTATTCGCCCTCGACAGGCATTGCCACAACGTTACTATCTCAGGTCTGAAATATGAGGTCACCGGCGAGGACTGGTATAACCATCTCCCCACGGGAGTCAGCAACGAGTTTACCGGCAAGCGAGTCGTTGTTTCATGTACAAAAGGCTCTATCGCTGTCATGTGGCATTTGGTTTAAAACATCCGCTGAGAATGCAACTCACTGTATACAATGCTCAGAGAGTTGCTCTGTTCCCTCATTCTGTCGGTGCCATTACCCAGATCATCGGGCGGATATAGCACCCATTCATATCTGACGGGAAACCGTAATCAATTATATCTCCTTCCGCGGAAACAAAGGTAGTTGTTCCTGCATTCTCACCCTTGTCCCTGAGACGGAGATTATTTATTTTTGATCCCAAAGTATCTTCATAATCAAATATGTCCTCTCCGGAAGGGATATATACCTTGTCCCTCAATACAGGACTGTCATCCGCACTGTTCGGATCTATCGAATCTGTCACATCTGTTTCCATAATGATATCGGTCTCGCAGGGATAGAAATAATTCTTCAGATATTTTCCGTTGAGATACTCCCTCAGGTGACAGTTTGACCATGACACATCTCCCTCGGCATTGTGGAACGGTCTGTACTTAATCGGTTCATCAGCTATCAGCAGCGTCCCTCCGTTTTTGTGTTTCAGGACGATCCACTCGGTTTTGCCGAATTTAACCTTTGCTCCGATCTCAGATGTATGCAAGACCTTTTTTTCGAGATTTGCAGCCTTTCTCCAACCATCGGACTCATTTCCCGCCACGCGGTATGACTTGATCGCAAAACTGTTAAACCCGGCGAACTCCTCTATACTGCCCAGCATGGCACGAGTTACAGGGATTTTGCGACAAACGAGCCATCCGATGACAAGGAGCAGAACGCTCAGCAACACTATCCGGAAAACACTGTGCTTTCCCTCTGATTCCCTGATTTCCTCCTGGCGTCTGCCTGCAGTCATCATTTCGGTACGCGAATACTCCTCCGCATCCTCCGGCAGTTCGGGTTCCAGACTGTCAGCGATCCGTGCACACTCCTCAGACAATTCAGCGCATTTCTCCATCTCGGTGAACCCGTCAGCCTCGGTCTCATCCAATTCGGAGAGTTCGGCAAATTCATCCTCTAAACGTCGATAGATATTATATTTATCCTCCACGCGGAGTATGCAGTCCGTACCGTTCATCAGTGTCAAAAGCCACTTGTAACGATCGGCGGGTTTTCTGTTGATGAGCCGTTTTTTCAGTTTGCGCTCCTTGCGCCTTTCACGTGCCATAACCAAGTCCTTCCCTACATAGGTACAAGGGTGATGAAGTCACTGACTCCACCACCCGTCTGATACTTTTTCAATATCAATAAACAATGATTACTGATTGTTTTCTGTCTGTTTGCCCTTGTCGCGTTTTCTGTTCCGACTGCCGCCTTCTACACCCTTTTTATCATGTTTCGCATAGGTCTCAGCCTTCTTCGCTGTTGCCTTGCCGCGACCGGAGAACAGGTACCACAACGGCGAAGCCACACAGATAGAAGAATATGTACCGGCGAGCACGCCCACAATCAACGGAATCGCAAACTGGCGTACCGATGAAACTCCGAGAATTGCCAGCATAAATACCATTATGAATGTCGTTATGGAGGTACTGATCGAACGTGACAGTGTTTCGGAAATCGAACGGTTTATGATTTCCTTCAGGTCATCACGACTGTTTGCTTTGTTTCGGTTTTCACGGATACGGTCAAACACGACAATGGTATCGTTGATCGAATAACCTACGATCGTCAGCATAACCGCGATGAATGTGGAACCAACCTGTATGAACGAACTGCACACAACATATACCGTAAAGATCACTAACACATCATGACACAATGCCAATACAGCTGCGCCCGCTGTTGCAATGTGACGGAAACGGATCCAGATATACAACAGCATGCAGGCAATTGCTATGATCGTCGCAATCACCGCATCCATTTTCATTTCATCAGATACCGACGCTGAAATTGTCTCTGACTCAACCTGATCCTCTGTAGTGTTGAATTTCTGTGCAAGAGCGGTGCGAACCTCCCCTGCCTGCTGCTCAGTTTGAACAGTTGTACGGACTGTGATCTTTTTCACTCCCTGATCATCCGATGATGAAACCTCACCGTCCAATCCGGTCACATCCTTTACAACCTGCATAACCTCATCCTTGAGGTCATCGGTAATCTCAGTGTCTTTATCGATTGAAACCGCCGTTGATGTACCGCCGACGAAATCAAGGCTGTAATTCAGCAATGAATCCTTGGAGGTTATATTGAAAATCGAACCACCGACGCATACTACCACGATCACTGCGAAAATGATCAGGAAAATCTTGGAATGCCCGATGAAATCGATTGTCTTGGGTTTTTTCTGAACACCGTAGAGTTTTACATTCTCCGTACCGAAGCCCGCAAATGCGTACATCAGCCATCTCGTTACGAAAATCGCGGTAATCATCGAGAGGATAATACCGATTCCAAGCGTGGTTGCGAAGCCCTTTACTGTTCCTGAGCCACGCAGATATAATACGAAAGCTGCGATCAGGGTTGTTATGTTTCCGTCAATGATCGCGGAGAGAGCGTTCCTGAAACCATTTTTAATTGCGGAATTTATAGTCTGTCCCTTGGCTAACTCCTCACGGATACGTGTGAATATAATACAGTTCGCGTCAACCGCCATACCTACACTGAGGATGATACCGGCGATACCCGGCAGAGTCAGTGTAACATTCAAAACGTTCAGTGTCACGAGCATCATCAGCACATAGAATGCCAACGCGATTGATGCGGCAACACCCGGCAGACGGTACATGATGATCATAAAGAGCGCAACAAGAATGAAACCGATAAGGCCTGCCCACAGTGAAGTCTCCAACGCAGTGCTTCCCAATGTCGCGCCAACTACGTTATCATGTATATTCTCAAGTTCCAACGGAAGCGCACCGATACGAAGTGTAGATGCGAGATGCTCGGCCTCCTGGAAATCCTCAAATCCACCGGAGATCACGCACTCACCGCCCGTGATAGCTTCCTTGATGTTCGGTGCGGAAACGAGTTTGTCGTCATAGACGATCGCAAGACGCTCGCCTACGTGAGCACCCGTGATATCTCCGAACTTTTTCGCACCCTTACCGGTAAATTTGATCTGAACAATATTCTCTGTTTTTCCGGAACTGGTGCTCTGTGTGGTTGCGGTTGCCTCCTTGATGGTCGAACCGTCCATCTCCACATTTTCCTTGTCAAACGTCACCTCATCACCCTCATCAGGCGTGGTGCCCGTCTCATCAGTTCCCTCTGTTTTAGTTTTGACATTATCGTACAATACGAAATAAAGCGCGCCGGCCTTACCCAACTGCTCCAGGATTTCCTTGGAATTTGATACACCCGGAATATCGATAGTGATACGGTTGTCACCCTCTTTGTAGACCGATGCCTCCGTCGAGTAGTCCTCAACACGTTTCTGCATCTTGTAGATCGTGTCCTCCATCTCGGTCAATGTCGGGTCATCCTTGGTTGCCTGATAGGTCACACTGACGCCGCCCTTCAGATCCAATCCTAAACGGATGTTTGCGGCGCTCCCCTTGTGCCCTTTTCCGATGCCGACAAACGCAACAAATGCGAATGCTCCGATGAGGATCAGCACCAGAAGAATCTGCAACGCGCCTCTCAATTTGCTGTTCATGGTTCTTCTCTCCTTTGCTTTTTCTTTTCATATTAAAAAGTATCTCGGGCTTTTTATGCACCCAAGCATACATTGTACCACAGGAACGCAGAGAAAACAAGCACTTTTTGAAAAAAGAACGACGAAAGGCCGATAACCGCTGTCAGATATGGAAAATAACGGGTAGTTTCGGTTGACTTTTTCCGTAAAATCGGGTATGATGTAGGTACTGTCAGTTACGTAAAATCGGGTGGCGAACCGTACAGGCTCATCCCTGTATGCGCTTCCCGGCAATTTCAAACGAAAGGAGTATTGCTATGGCAAAATGGGTATGCAGCGTGTGCGGTTACGTTCATGAGGGTGATGAGCCACCTGAAAAATGTCCTACCTGCAACGCATCGGCTGAGAAATTCAACAAACAGGAGGGAGATATGACCTGGGCTGCCGAACATGTCGTCGGCGTTGCCAAGGGGGTTCCGGAGGACATTCTCGAGGATCTGCGCTCAAATTTCAACGGCGAGTGCTCTGAGGTCGGCATGTATCTCGCAATGGCAAGGGTAGCATTTCGTGAGGGTTATCCGGAGGTCGGATTGTATTATGAGAAGGCTGCGTTTGAAGAGGCAGAGCATGCTGCGAAATTTGCCGAGTTGCTCGGCGAGGTAGTTACGGATTCCACGAAAAAGAATCTGCAGATGCGTGTTGACGCTGAGAACGGCGCGACAGCCGGCAAAACGGATCTTGCGAAACGCGCTAAGGAATTAAATCTCGACGCGATACATGATACCGTTCATGAGATGGCACGTGATGAGGCCAGACACGGCAAGGCTTTCAAAGGCCTGCTTGACAGGTACTTCAGTTAAGAAAAACGGGGCTGCAAGACAGCCCCGTTTTTTATAATCCCCTGTACCTTTTTCTCAGATATATCGCAAATATGACCATTCCGACAGTTTCTATCGCGTGAAATGTCATTGAGGTCCAGACAATTCCGATCGTCCTTCCGAATAGAGGAATCTTCACCATATCCAAAAATGCAAAACTGAAGAAATATACTGCCGCGACAATGAAGAATACAAGCCGCAAATATTTGTCCGAAAGAAAAATCGCAGTCACTACTACTCCGATCAGAATCGCGCAGGTCATCGCCAGATATTTAAATCCGTGAGTCTGGTTATAGATAGAGACGAGATCCTGTTTTACTTCAACATGCCCGGATTGGTACAGGTCAAACAAAGACTTGGCAAATCTCCTGTACAGTATCGAACAAAATTCATTTATTATCTGGACAAACGTAAAGATTACAAGCCACAACTGAATGAGTTTTGTAATGTCTGATGCCTGGAGTGTTGAAAGCTTTGATTCAGTCATATACTGTTCCTGAAGCTTTCCCATGTCATCCATGTCATCTTTTTCAAACAGACTCATATAATGACTGAATTTTTTTGCCTTGTAAATGAAAACAAAACATATCAGAGCCACTGTCACCAACGAAACGATGAGCTGTATGGTCCAGATCGTGTTATTCAGCATGTCGGGCATTCCCTTTTTCTTTACCTTGAGAATCATTCGCACGATTACCATGGCTATATACCCGAGCGTATTTACTCCGGTAACGATCAACAGCGCATCTGTCAAAAAGTGTTTTTTTGATGAAAAATACATTTACATCCCCTCCGTAGTCACTGATTTTCCTTCATCTACTCCCGATATTTTCAACATCTCATCCATAGTATGCCAGCCGAGCACGGCGCATTTGACGCGGGCAGGCATGTGCGAGATATCGCGGAGCGCCTGGGATTCCTCGAGTTCATCGAGTTCGTCCTCCGTGGTTTCACCGCGTATCATACGCATGAATATATCTCCGAGCCGCAGCGCCTCATCACGGGTTTTTCCGATAATGAGATCCAGCATCATGTCCGCAGACGCCTGGGAAATGGCACAGCCGTCTCCGGTGAAGCCGCCGTCGACAATGATGTCGTTTTCGACGCGGAGATTCAGTATGATGTCGTCGCCGCAGGAGGGATTGATGCCCTCGAGAGTGACTGTTGCTCCGTCTATTTCATGTTTGTTTGCCGGGCGCAGATTGTGCTCGGTCAGGATTTCGTTGTAAAAGCTTCGATTTTCCATTGTTCTATCACTTTCCGTGTGTGGCAAAACTGTTATGTCAATTAAATCCCATACCTGCTCTCATACCACTCAGACAATCAACCATCCGGTCGATCTCGTCCTCGGTGTTATAAAAAGCAAGGGAGGCACGGGCGGTTGAAGGTGTGCCCAGATATCTCAACAGCGGCTGGGCACAATGATGACCGGCTCGTATTGCTACATTTGCCTGATCATCAAGGAGATATGCGATATCATGCGGATGGACATCCTGCAATGTGAAGGTCAGGATTCCGTGATGTTTTGACGGATCCTCACTTCCGATGATCCTGATTCCCTCAACTGATTTCAACCGCTCATAAGCATAACCGGTCAATTCAGTTTCTCGTTCTACAATATTCTCCAAGCCTATTTTCTCATAATAATCTATTGCCGCCGCGAGTCCGACTGCCCCACCGGCATTAACGGTACCTGCCTCAAATTTATGGGGAATCTCCGCATACGTGATCCGGTCAAGGGTTACCAGTTCGATCATCTCCCCACCCATTAAAAACGGCGGGATTTTTTCAAGCCAGTCATATTTTCCGTACAACACGCCTATCCCCATGGGTGCACACATTTTGTGTCCGGAAAAAGCGAGAAAATCAACATCCAAATCCTTCACGTTTACTTTTTGATGCGGAACGGACTGTGCTCCGTCGGCAACGATAACTATGCCTCTGTCATGACAGATTTTTGCAAATGATTTGATATCATTCTCACGTCCGAACACATTGGACACCTGAGTGACGGCAACTATCTTCGTTTTATCGGTGAGCGCCGATTCAAACATCTCCGGAGTTATCATCCCCTCATCCGTCGGATCGTCCGCATAAATAATATCATCCTCCGAATCAGTTCCGGCAACTGTACCGGCAGCAGCCTGATCAGGCCTCTTCCTCATCGGTTTCAGGTAACGAATGACTGCCCCGTGCCTTTCCGCTGCCGCGCGCCATGGGAGCATATTGCTGTGATGCTCCATAATACCGATGAGTATCTCATCCCCGGACTGTAAAATCGCGTCACACAGGCTGAACGCCACGAGATTCAGGGATTCAGAAGCATTTTTGGTGAAGATGATCTCCTCCGGACGCCTCGCTCCTATGAATTTTGCAACCTTTTTCCTCGACTCCTCATAAGCCTCCGTCGCCCTGAGGCTGATGTCATATAATCCTCGTAACGGATTGGAGTTCACTGTATGATAAAAATTCTCCACAGCCTGCAAAACGACGTCAGGTCGTTGCGTCGTAGCCGCATTATCGAGATATGCCACTCCCGGATTCTCGCGAAAAAAAGAAAAGTCATTGCGGATTTCAGGTGTTATCGGTTCCATGTTGCCTCCTCCATACGGATTTTTTCTGCAAATTCGGACAGTTCCGCAGGTAAGCGGCTGAGGACCGCATCAATACAGGCCGTCTTCATCATCTCACGTATATATTCTTCATCAAGTCCCCTTGATTTCATATAGTACAGCATATCATCATCCATACGGCCTATTGATGCGCCGTGATTACCCTCAACGTCCTCCTCGACACAAAGGATTATCGGTATTGTATGATTTTCAACTTCATCATCGAGGAGAAGTACATTTTCGATTTCGTTTCCCTTCGCTCCTATCGCTCCCTGTCTGAAATCAATGGTTCCGCGAAATCTTTTTACAGAGCGGTCGCACATAGCGCCGTTTACCGAGATGTCAGACATGGATTTTTCCCCGGAATGCATGGCATTATAATTTATATCCAATACATGATCCTGATTTGTCAGATATCCTGTATCTATATGAAAAGCACTGCGTCGTCCGGCAAGATTCGCATTAACCCCGGCATATGTTCCCTTTCCACTGATGAATACCTGCATCAAACGAAACTCTGCATGATCAGCTACATCAGCCTCGATCCTGTTTATGAAAGTAAACTCATCACCAAGCCTGTGTACCTGTACCAGCGTCAGTTTGGCATGCGAAGCGAGGTTGATTTTTGTTGAAACATCCGCAAATCCACCGTTATTGCTCTTAAAATCTTCTAACACAATATGATTTATATTACTATCAACCGATATTTCGATTTTTCCACCTGTTTTTGCCTGATCCTCAAACACAAACGGCAATTCTGATGTTTTTTCACCGGTTCCGTCGGCGTGTATGACTATATCATCCCGTGAATCAACCTCATCCGGCACCTCGATCGATGCCTCATTCATTTTCAGCCAATTCCAGGTTTTCACTGGCATACGGTTTATCTGTTCTACCATATAATAAAAACTCCTTTAGTAAATAGGCTTGCTGGCATCCCGATACGAACAATGCATATTCTATCCGATGCTGCCTTTCATTTCCAATCTGATGAGATTGTTCATCTCGAGAGCGTACTCAAGCGGCAGCTCCTTTGAGACTGAGTCTGCAAATCCGCTCACGATCATTGACCGCGCCTCCTCTTCACGAATGCCGCGTGACATCAGATAAAAAATCGCGTCATCACTGATCTTCCCTATCCTTGCCTCATGTCCGATATCGGCATCGCTTGTTCTCACATCAATAGCCGGAATTGTATCCGATCTCGAAATCCGGTCCAGCATCAGTGAAGCGCATGAAACCGATGATTTTGCTCGTTTTGCATTTTTACCGACCACTACGGCAGAACGGAAGGTCGATATGCCTCCGTCCTTCGAAATTGATTTTGTGTTTACCGCAGACGATGTATTCTCTCCGGTATGAACGACCTTCATCCCCGTATCGAGATTCTGGTCACGACCGGCGAAGGTTATTCCCGTAAACTCCATCCTCGAATCATTGCCCTTCAATATCGTCATCGGATAGAGATAGGAAACATGGGAGCCGAACGACCCGGATACCCACTCCATCACTCCGCCATCCTCAACAGTGGCGCGTTTGGTATTCAGATTATACATATTTTTCGACCAGTTTTCTATGGTCGAATAACGAAGCTTTGCATTTTTACCTACATACAGTTCCACACAACCGGCATGCAGGTTTGCTATATTGTACTTCGGTGCCGAACATCCCTCTATGAAATGGAGATCTGCGCCCTCATCAACGATGATCAGTGTATGCTCAAACTGCCCCGCGCCCGGCGCATTCAGCCTGAAATATGACTGTAACGGTATCTCAACTGATACCCCCGGCGGAACGTATACATAAGAGCCACCGGACCAGACCGCTCCGTGCAGCGCCGCAAATTTGTGATCGGTGGGCGGTACCAGTTTCATAAAATGTGAACGAATTCTCTCTCCGTGCTCCTCAGTATGCATCGCGCTCTCGAGATCCGTATATACCACACCCAGAGCCGCTACCTCCTCACGGACATTGTGATACACCAGCTCGGAATCATACTGTGCGCCTACTCCCGCTAAACTCTCCCGTTCAGCCTTTGGAATTCCGAGTCTCTCAAAGGTGTCCTTGATCTCCTCCGGAACTTCGTCCCACTCCGCATGCATTTTGGTTTTGGGCTTTACGTAGGTTGCTATATTGTCCATATTGAGTCCGTCAATAGGAGGCCCCCATTCCGGAATCTGAATTTCGTTATATATTTCAAGGGATTTTAATCGAAATTCCAGCATCCACTCAGGATCACCCTTCTCCTCAGAGATTTTTTTCACTATCTCAGGAGTCAGTCCTTCATCAAACCTGACTGTATTTTCATCGTTTTCTTCTTTTTTAAAATCATAAAGATTACGATTTATATTCTCAACATACGTTTTATCTTCCATATCTACTGTAAGTACCTCTCGAAACCATTGGAATTAATCTCATCGACGAGCGATGCATCCCCCGTTGCCACTATGCGTCCGTTCACCATTACGTGGGTATGATCCACATGCAGTGACTCTAAAATCCTTGTGCTGTGCGTTATTATCAGCAGCGCCCCATCCTGTTCCTTCTGGAAGGTCTGCACCCCCTTCGATACTGTACGGACCGCATCCACGTCGAGTCCCGAATCCGTTTCATCGAGTATGGCAAGACGCGGTTTCAGCATGAGCAGCTGGAGGATCTCGGATTTCTTTTTCTCACCACCGGAAAAACCGACATTCAAATCGCGATCCATATATGACTCATCCATGGCGAGCAGAGACATCTGGTTTTTTAATTCCTTACGAAAATCCCACAGTTTGATGCGTTTGTCATCCCGCTGCTCCTTTGCCGCACGAATAAAATTGGACAGTGTAACCCCCGGTACCTCCAAAGGATTCTGGAATGACAGAAAAAGTCCGGCGCGCGCCCGTTCATGCACATCCATCTGAAACAGATCGCGACCATCAAACAAGGCACTTCCTCCGGTAACATAATACTTTTCATTACCCATCAGCGTATATCCCAATGTAGATTTCCCCGCGCCGTTCGGTCCCATCAGCACATGCGTTTCACCGGCACCGATATCCATTGATATTCCATGCAGTATTTTTTTCTCATCCTCACTCGTTCCGTCAGCCCCTATTGACACGGACAAATCACGAATGCTGATTACAGATTCAGCCATTATTGCTCCTCGCTTTCATTATAATACGTGAGTTTAATAATCAGTACATCAGTATAACCTAAAATGTATTATTCGTCAAGAATTCACTAATTCCAAGCCAAGTAACTAATCTCAGGAATGACGAAAAATGCGAATTGCGGAGAGACTTTGATCAGGCTCAGAACAATCGCATTTTCGTCATTCCGACAACAGATCCCATCGAATATTTACCCCGATCGTAACCTCTTGTAGGTATCGACCGCGAGCGCTCTGGTCTCAATCAAAGTGTCCCCCTGATACACATCCAGAAATGATTCTACTGTCAGGCCATCCCCCTCGGTTTTTGAACGCAGTTTATATGTATTGCCGCCTTTTGCGTCCTTATACGAATATATCGCTACATACAGTTTGCTTTCCTTGGTATAAGCGCGAATCATCAGCGGACAATCGAGAGTGTTCTCGACAACCAGATCCTTGACGCCAACCGCTAATGCCGCATCAAATCCCGGCTTGACATAGCTGACACGACAGGTATGAGGATAGCGTTCCTTCGGAATTATCCCGGCGAACAAAAACGCGTCATAGGCCGTTGTGGAAACCTGGCATATTCCTCCGCCCTCAACCTGTACCACCTTATTATTCAGAAAACCTCCGGCCTTGCCATAAGACTTTCCGTCGGAATCATCATAGAGCGTATCAAGAAATGAAATTGATTCACCCGGATTCAGAAGTTTCCCGTCAACACGGGAAGCGGCGAGTTTAATATTCTCCCCGCGCACATTCGTCGGGATGAAAACGGTTGACATTGAGCCTATAACGGTGTTTATCTTTTTCAGATAAGATGCTTTGACAGTCGCCTTCACAGGAGATGTCTTATATATTCTGCTGAAGTCATTCGTCTCGTCTGATGACAGATAATCATTCAAATCCCCTGCAATCTTCGCAGTGTCCAGAACACGGCCGTCTCGTTCCTTAGTTATTGAAAAATCCTTTTTAATCGTAGCGTTTTTCGGGGCAACATCAAATATCTCAGAATATTTTTTTACTATTTTCGTGACTTCATTCTTGTCAGGGATGCACTGTAATTCAATATGAGCCTGCTTGGTCTGACGTTTCCCGTTGATTATATCGTATTGATCCTTTATGGGAAGATCCTTGTCAAGACTTACTATATGCTTTGCAAGAGCATCCTCACGTCCGGCAGAATAGCCCGTTTCACCACCGGATTCCTTGCATACGAACTGTATCGTCTCGTTCAGATCTTTCATAGAATAGGTGTACTGGTGCTTTTTTCCTATCCTGATGGTCACTGTGCGCGAATTATACCGGTCGATTATCTCCTCCAGACGGCGACGGATGTAGGTCTCGTCCTTGCCCTCCAAATCCTCATCGCCGAGCCATTTATTTCCGAATGCGGTACTCAGGTGGGGATTAACAACCGACTCCATCTCGGTCTGTCTCGACTGCTCGGCATTCGAGCCACGCGTGGACAGCACAATATAGGTGATGCCGAGTCCGACCATCACCGCTATCATCACAAGCAGCACCATGGCGCCGCGTGAATTTGTCCGCGATTGTTCCGCAGCTACCGGCTTTTCAGCCGTTTTGTGCAGTCCAGTTTTTTTACTCTCTTCCGGTTTCATTTCCAACCCCTACCGTCTGATTGATGCCAACAAGCATGTACCTGTCAAGCCTTGAACTTTTTGAGGTGAAGTTCTATTGCCGATAAATACTTGATAATTCCTGACTTCATAAAGCACTGAAGGCTTAAGTAATATTTCTTGTTTTTCTTCAGCTTCTTCACATTAACGGATTTGTTTTTCAGTGTTTTGGCAGCAACTTCTTTTTTCCCGGCCTTATCCGTTGATACAACCAGATTCGCCGCAGTAAGATCATACTTTTTCTTCAGCTTTTTAAAATCCTCGAACGATATCGTGGCTGCCTTTTTCTTCACCTTCAACAACAATGCCTTTTTCAGAACATTACGATTAATCCTGGGAAGTTTCTTGGGATTGATTGTATATACCTTTCCTTTTTCTCCCTCGATCATTCCCTTGCACGGAATTGTAGTAAGATAGTATTTTTTATTTTTATTTAATCCCTTGAATGAGACCTTTGCCTTGTTGTTCTTGAAATCCGTGATCAGTTTGCTCTTGACATCCTTTTTAAAATTCTTGTCAGTCGAAACCTGCACGCACACGCTATCAGCATTTTTAGGCGATGCTACGGTCGCTTTCAGATGTCCCGGATCCTCAAACGTAATCGAGGAAACCTTAACAGGACCAAACGGTTCTTTTTCCACTGCCACGATATTTGACAGATAAGAGTAACTGCCGTAATCAACGGTACACCGAATCGGAATATCCAGCATGTCAGCGAGATTGTCAGTGATGGTAAAGGTATTGGTATTTGTTATCTTGCCGGTATCACCAACCGCCAGTTCTTTTTCATCCACCGTAGTCGCGGAGACCGGATTCCATGTTTTGGTTTTCGAATCATAGGTCTCCCATGTGTAAAACACGTCCCTGTCCTTCAGTTTTTCCTTGATGGATATTTCTACTGAAAATGAAGCTGTTTTACCCGAAAGATCATCACCCGTGTATACCATCTGCGGCTGACCGGTAATGACAAGGTTTTTGTTCTCAGGCGACTCGTTGGATACACTGCAACACTTCACAGGTATTCCTTCCTTTACCTGAGTTTCTCCGTTTATGTATTTCACATAAGCAGGAACTATATAGAATTCAAACTCTTTGTCGTTTTCGTTTCTGTCAGCACTGGGGATATTTACAGTGTATGTTGTATAATCACTTTCTGTTCTGCGCAGCACCGGTCCTTCTGTAACATTCACCAGATGCAGGATATCATTGGAATCCTTGCGGTAGATATTATACCCATCCGGGCATCTGCCTGCGTCCCTCACGGAACTCTCCCAGCCCAGTACTACGTCAATGGATCCATCTGCATTTATATTAATGGATTGCAATGCTGCAGCAGATGGCTGTTCAGGCGGCATGGGATTGCCCTTTACCGGCACATAGAAACTCAGCACATGGATGGAATCCAACAGATCATCCTTTATTGCGTCGCGATTTTTTACCACTCCGTCTCTGGCAGATAACGGATAAGCAACAGCTGTCGATGAGTAGTTGTAGGACAGCTCACTGTCACCGAAATGATATATTGCAGAACTCATGCCTTTGTACTTCTCATTTTTTACAAAACTGAGCTCTCCGCCGACAGGATTTGACAGTTTGTCATAGTCAATACTGAATCCCGTACCCGTCGTGGTGGTGTTACATCTGGCGTATCCTCCCGCGATCCCTCCAATGCCGGCAACATATTTGCATCCGATCTGCAGTGTGAAGGATACCTCGCCGCTCATTTCTCTTGAATTACCATGTGAAAAATCGATGTCCGCCTGCGATCCTCCGTTTTCATCAACAGAATTCTTTACTTCTACTTTTTCCGTATCAGTCTCCTCTATTTTGCCGTCATCCAAATCATCGCTGTTCAGAATATCGGTTAATGCGGTCACATAGCCGTTCGGATTTCCCGCAGAGGATTTCGGCAGTTTAGATACATCAATGAGCGGGGAAGATGCTTCTACATTTATATCGGTTCCTGACTTTTTCGCCTCACTCTCTATGATCTCATTGTATGTATTCAGCTTCAATGAGGTATAGATCGGAGAAAGCATAGATGTGACAACCCGTTCCCCCTTAACAAAGGAATGTGTATTTTCATCATACGACAGTACATCATAATAATTTTCAACTATTGGAACAGCAAGAACCACCGCATAATCGTCATCGCACGGTACTTCAAGTGTCTGCGTGGTTGAAACCTCATTGGACCAGCCCCAATGAGTTCCGAATGTTCCGATCAGTTCAGCTTCGATTTTAAACATTTCTTCATATCCGGCGAACACTCCGACCGACAGATCAAACCCGAGATTATGCTCTCTGGAATATCCTGAGCTGACTGAATAAGATGCGCCGGCACCATTACTCTCCTCATAATAGGGCGGAGCCTGAACTATGCTTTGCAGCACCGGTGCGGAAAGAGAAGATCCGGTTCCGGTATATCTGTAATAAAAAGTATCCAGATCCGTGTTGACAAATCCGGCAAATAAACTGGTTCCATCACCGTCCTCATCCTTCAGATTCATATAATTGTCATATGCCTTGTAATGAAAACCTGCTACAGAGCTGTCATTGGAATTGCAATAGGAGATCAGGTTCACATCAATATAGACATGGTCATGATTCGTCGGTCTGACATCGGAGGACAGCAGGCAAATGGTATCTGTTCCGGAGCCGTTTAACAGTTGTCCGGAATAAACGGCAAATACCCATGCCTGCGTAGTTGCATCATCCGTATCATCACTTGAGATATCGTAGGTATAAACATCATTGAACGACATGTCCCGTAAATTTTCAGGTTCACAATATGGCTCGGTATCCGTCAGGACACAACGGACGACAGTGCCGTTCTTATCCTTGGATTCAGACGCCGGAACACCGCTCACCTTCGCCTTTTCAGCAGAAAGGATCACTCCCTGTATGCAGAGCTGCTCCAGAACCTCCGGTCCATCCGGCAGGTAGTGTCCTGCACACAATGCGATGGGAGCAAGCACGCTTCCCGTATCAGTGCCCTTATCCGCCTTGGTAAAATTATTCACATCCAGATTACCCGGAGCCTTGACCTCCCTGGGATTTGACCAGAGAAAATTATAATTACCGGACTTATCAACATACAGAACGGAAACGAGATTTTTTCTGTCACTTGCCGTCCCGTATGAATGGGCATTTCCGTCTGAGATGCCCTCCTCTTTGACACCGGCCACTACCAGATTTTTGTAACCGTCACCGTTCAGGTCCGCGTCACATGCATTGATGCCAAGCATTCTGCTGTATGTGTCACCGTCCTTGTAACTGGTGAGTTCCTTTTTAAAGAGGGGGGTCGTACCATTCTCAAATGAATAGATTGCAAGCCATGAGTTCAACGGGAGATTCCTGTCATTATATTCCTTCCGATAAACTCCCGGAACGCTCACTCCGATCACCAGATCATCATGCGTTTTGTAGCGGCTGATAGTCTGGCTCTGATCCTTGATCTTATCTCCAAGCCGCGTCTGCGTCGTACTCAGAGATACGATCGGAAGTCTCCAATCCTTGTCCATGTATCCGAATTTATCATTGATATCGCGCAAATATACATCCTGAGTCTTGGCCACTTTATAGTTGTCACCGAAACTCAGCACCCTGACGCGGGCGTCGATCCTGCCGCTCGTTTTTTTCTTTGACGGCAGATAAAAAGCAAGTTCCTCGCGGCCGTCATCCTTTCCGTCGAAATTGCCTACAGCCATAGAGGTATACGCCAGGTCGCTGCGAACCTCCATTTCCGAGACAAAATCGTTATCCTTGTCTGAAATAGGTTCAGCGGATACTATTTTCCCCTGACTTACCCAATCCCAGCTGCTGTATTCCTGACCGTTAAAAAGTGTGCCGGTAACATACTGCCGTTTAAAAAGCTCGATATCGACAAAACACTGTTTCTTTTTATCTATTTTATCATAGTAAATTCCCAAATAAGCCAATTCATCAAGACCATCGCCATCGGCATCGATCCCGACCATATTGTGACACTGGTATTTTTTTTCTCCTTTGTTGAGATCATCTTCGTAAATGTTGAAAAAAGACGCATTTCGATCCAGTTTTTCCAAATCCGAATCAATAGTTGAGATATCAGTGACATTATCCATGTTGTTGACAGTGAAGAACGCTCCCTGCCTTGCCTTTGTCTTGTTTATTTCTCCAATCATCAACTCCTCAGGATCCACCTTGGTCATACCTGCCAGAATATTCTGATTGGACTTGTCATCCCTCATGTCCTGAAGATTCTTGACTACATCTTCATTCTCCTTAACAAGTCCGAGTTTTCTGTACATCTCCTCACTGAAGGTCAGATCGTCGGACGTAGCTTTCCCGACCTTTTGTGAACCGGTCACACTGTCGGCGCCGAATATCGCCTTCACCTGAGCATCTGTAAGTACATTGGACTGTTCCGTGTGTGAGGTCAGATAGTCCGTCTCAACTACACTCAGATCATACTGTCCGACTTTATCTGAGCCGGACGCATGCTTGGATACAGCCGGAGTGATTCGTAAATCCTTTTTATAGGCTTTTTTCGTTGCAGCCGTGGCCACTCGAATCCCGGGCGCAAATCCAACCGCCATGACAAGCACTAAAAAAGCAGCTAAACACCGCTTCATCACCACATGTAAGCTATTGTTTCTCATAAATAAAACCTCCCATGTATATATACTATTTCCTTATTATAATTGAAACACCTCGCAAATGCAACCCTTTTGTTGCCATATTGGGATGCAAAACACAGTTTTTTAAAAATTGTTAGCACTCTCCCTTGACGAGTGCTAATTTTTGTGGTATGATGACAATGTCGACGAGAATCACGAAGCGATGGAATCGTGCGTTGTCATCTGCCGGAAGAAAGGAGCGTGATCATCATGAATATACAGAAATTCACTCAAAAAAGCATCGAGATCCTGAATAACATAGAAAAAATCGCCTATGATTACGGCAATCAGGAGCTGGCGCAGGAGCATCTCCTGTACAGCATGCTCACAACAGACGAAAGCCTGCTTGCGAGACTTCTCGATAAAATGGAAATTGATTCAAAAGTATTCACAGCGCAGGTTGAGGGACTCATTAAAAAGCGTCCGAAGGTCGAGGGCGGTCAGGTTTATATGGGTGACGCCCTGAACAAGGTTCTGATCTATGCCGAGGATGAAGCGCGCGGAATGGGCGATGAATACGTATCCGTCGAGCATCTGTTCCTGAGCCTGCTGAAACGTCCCTCCCGCGAGGTGAAGGAAATGCTGCATGAATTCAGGATAGACCGTGAGAGGTTCCTCGCTGCTCTGCAGGAGGTGCGCGGTACATCAAAAATCACAAGTGACGATCCGGAGGCAGCCTATGACACGCTCGAGAAATACGGCTATGATCTGGTCGCGCGCGCCCGTGACCAGAAACTCGATCCGGTCATCGGAAGGGATTCGGAAATCCGCAACATGATACAGATACTGTCGCGCAAAACCAAAAACAATCCGGTCCTGATCGGTGAGCCCGGTGTCGGAAAAACCGCCGTAGTCGAGGGACTTGCTCAGCGTATCGTCCGTGGTGACGTTCCGGAAGGCCTGAAGGATAAGCAGGTTTTCGCGTTAGATATGGGCGCGCTGATCGCCGGAGCAAAATATCGCGGCGAGTTCGAGGAACGTCTCAAAATGGTTTTAGATGAGATCCGCCAGAGCGACGGGCGTATCATACTTTTTATTGACGAGCTCCATACGATCGTGGGCGCCGGAGCGAGCGAGGGAGCCATGGACGCCGGCAACCTCCTGAAGCCTATGCTGGCGCGCGGCGAACTGCACTGCATCGGCGCAACAACGCTTGATGAATACCGTGAGCATATAGAAAAAGACGCCGCTCTCGAGCGCCGGTTCCAGCCGGTTCACGTGGACGAGCCGGATGTGGAGGATACAATTTCCATTCTCCGCGGACTGAAGGATCGTTATGAGATTTTTCACGGTGTCAAAATTACCGACGGCGCTTTGGTATCGGCGGCAGTTCTTTCAGATCGTTATATATCTGACAGGTTTTTGCCTGACAAAGCTATCGATCTCGTTGATGAGGCATGTGCGCTGATCAAAACAGAGCTCGATTCCATGCCGACCGAGCTCGATGAGCTGCGCCGCCACATCATGCAGATGGAGATCGAGGAGGCTGCGCTGAAACGTGAAACCGACTCACTGAGCCGTGAACGGCTGGCTGAACTGCAGAAGGATTTAGCCGAGGACCGTGAAAAATTTACGGCACAGATGGCTAAATGGGAGAAGGAAAAAGTAGGTGTTGACCGGGTACGCGAACTGAAGGAAAAAATAGAGGATGTCAACGCGCAGATAGAGATGGCGAGCAACCGAAACGACCTTGACAAGGCAGCAGAGCTGAAATACGGGGAATTGCCGGCGCTGACAACTCAACTGCAGAATGCGGAATCCATGGCCGGAGGCAGTGAAGGTGAAGACCGTATGATCAGCGAATCCGTTACCGACGAGGAGATCGCCCGCATCATTTCGAGATGGACCGGAATCCCGGTAACAAAACTGACCGAGAGTGAACGAAACAAAACACTGCACCTCGATGATGAACTTCACAAAAGAGTTATCGGACAGAATGACGCAGTGACACGCGTTTCCGAGGCCATCCTGAGGTCGCGCGCCGGCATCAAGGATCCGAAAAAACCGACCGGCTCTTTTCTGTTCCTCGGTCCTACCGGCGTCGGTAAAACCGAATTGGCAAAAAGCCTTGCCGAGAGCCTGTTTGATGATGAGAATGCCATGGTCAGGATTGATATGAGCGAGTATATGTCAGAGTTTTCCGTATCACGCCTGATCGGAGCGCCTCCGGGATATGTGGGATACGAGCAGGGCGGTCAACTGACCGAGGCGGTTCGTCGCAAGCCCTATTCCGTCGTGCTTTTTGATGAAATAGAAAAAGCGCATCCCGATGTGTTCAATGTCTTTTTACAGATACTGGATGACGGTCGCATCACCGATTCACACGGGCGCACTGTGGATTTCAAAAACACTATACTTATAATGACCTCCAATCTCGGCGCGGACGCGCTCCTCGCGGGAATAGACGCACAGGGGAATATCGCGCCGGAAGCCGTCTCGGCTGTCGAGGGATTGTTAAAAGCGCAGTTCCGGCCTGAATTTCTCAACAGATTGGATGAGATCATCATGTTTAAGCCACTCGGTCGTGAGGACATCCGCAGAATAATCGACCTCCTCATAGCCGACATGAACAAACGGATTGCCAACCGTGAGCTCTCGATGAATATTACCGATGCTGCCGCCGACTATATCGCAGATCAGGCATATGAGCCGAGTTTCGGAGCTCGTCCGTTGAAGCGCTATCTCGTGAAAAACGTTGAAACCATGCTGGCAAAAAGAATACTCGAAGGAAATGTCCATTCAGGAGACAGACTTACATTAGATATTGAATCAGGCGGGCTGATACTGAGGAATTGACAATGGATCAGACCGGAAATGCAACCAATCCCCTACGGGTGCATTTTGCCCCATCAATAGAAGGTTACCTGATTTCCCTCCACCGCCTTGCTGTCGTAGAGTTTGGTGTCGGCGCGTTTATACAATTCATCAAACGACAACGACTCATCCGTTGTCCAGAACGCTGCGCCTAAACTGACACAGACTTTCCTGTCACCCAGGGATGGAATATCTATGGCATCTATTGCCATGAAGAATCGTCTCACCACCCGTTTCGCGGCCTCCATGTCACATACGCCCGGAGCGTAGATTGCAAACTCATCTCCTCCGAGACGCATCAGAATGTCGCCGTCACGGAAACTGTTCCTGATAGCATCCGCTATGGATATGATTACCTGGTCGCCCACATCGTGACCGTAATTATCATTGATTGATTTGAATTTGTCTGCGTCCAGCAGAAAGAATAGCCCCTCCGCGCCGGAACCTATTGCGGCGCGGATTGCTTTTTCTCCGCCACCCCTGTTGTACAGTTTTGTCATGGCATCAGTCTGCGACAACGACAGGAGATGGCGTTTCTCGGCATTCTGCATCCGTCTGGTATATAGCAGAAAAAGCGTAAACGCGATCAGCATCACCGCCACGGTAATAACTATCTGCCATGCGCCTCGTTCCAGCATTGAGTCACGGATTCCGCTGATATTGTTGCTGATCGAACTCTCACGGATCGTGACCGTGAACATCCAGTTAGTATCACGAACGGGAGTATAATACATGTAATTGACGACACCATCATTTTTATATGAAACAAATCCGGCGCGACCTGCCATGAAATCACTGTTCAGTTCGTTGTATGTGTGCTGATCGGTAAATTCAGCGTCCTTTAATTCCTCCAGAATATTTTCAGGATACTCGTCGTTCTGAACATCATCTGACGATCCGTCATCCCGGCTGCTTTTTCCGGCTGCGTCGTTCTGACCGGCATCATCGTCTTCATAATCATCATCAAACTCCGTTATATTTTCCCCGTTATTGTAATAAACACAATTGACGGTTTCATTACCTTCCGTATGTTCCACTATCTCAGAGAGCATCTGTGCGAGATCGATCTGGACAAAAGTCAGTTTCAGTTTGATATCCCCAACAGGTATCATAGGCAGAGGAACGGCGAGAATCAGTTGTTTGCTGCCACCATACAGATTCGTCGTATATACAGCTGGTTCATCTATCTCCTCAGACACGAACCCATACCTGCTCACACCCGAGATGGTTGAGTGTTCTGTATAGATCAGGCCATTCTCGTCAACCGCTGCCATTTTTTCATATCCGTACGCGGTTCGGACCGTTTCGAGATATGCCCGCAGATCCTCCTGTGTCCGCAGGTCTCTCTCCGCAGCAATATCAAAAACGCGGTCAAGGTTCTGCGCCATCTGGTCAAAATGGCTGGAAATTGCCAATGAACGACGCTCACCGAGTTCCTCTAGATAAAACTCGCTGATGGAATGGACCGCCTCATCGGAACTGACACTGGCCAGCCTGTTGTTTCTGATGGTTGTGAATATCAAAACAAACGCGATCACCAGGAAAAAGAATATGCCCAGCGTCACGATGTTAAAGCATTTATTGATGATTGATTTCAGCTTGTATTTCACGACCTATACCCTTCTATGCCAAACACCTTATGAAATAAAACCATTCGATTAGATCACTATCCGGTCTATACCCTTCCGTATAACCTGTATAACATGGCTGCGGCATCCTCCTGATAGATCAGTGTCGTCTTTTCATCAGTCAGCTGCTCGTATCCGTTGCCGGGCTGTACCCCGTCCGCAACCATGATTGCAACCCTCATAGTATCAAAGCCCATGGAATAGCAGTCCTGAACAGCGAGGCAATAAATCACACCGTCCTTCATCATCCGGAGAGCCCTCTCGTCATGATCCATTCCGACTATTGTAACCTGTCCCTCCAGTCCGTGAGCCTTTACCGCGCGCGCAGCACCGACCGGGTTGACCATGTTGCAGCAGATCATTCCGGCGAGATCGGGATCCGATTCCAAATATCTCTCGGTAATTTTCTCCGCGCGATCCGATGATTCACGGTCATAATCAATGCCGACTATTTTGATATTCGGGTACTTTTTCAATACGACCTTGACGCCCGCCAGTCTCTCCTCATGACACGGCGCTCCGGGATCCCCTACGATAATCCCGACCTTGCCCTTGTAGTCAATCTTTTTGCACAGAGCCTCGGCTATGTCGGCGCCGTCCTGGTTATTGTGTGTGTTTCCTATGAAAGCGATCCTGTTACAATTATCCTCAGGTTCCGTGTCTGAACTGGAAAAAGTAATGACCTTCTGGCCTTTGTTCATGACCTGATTGATGACCGGCGCTATTTTGGCCGAATCAGCCACGTCAACACCTATCACATCAAATCCCCGTTCGGCCGCGTTTATTATACGATCCTTCTGGTCATCGGCATTAACAGCGGAGGGAGCGAGATACTCATAGTTGATGGTTATTCCTCGTTCCGCGTACTGGTCCATCGCATCCTCGAGCCCCATCGCTACTGCATCCCACCAGGGCTGTATCAGTTTGTAGGTAAAGTAAAAATTGTATTCCTTTTTGCGTGGCTGATAGTCATCCAGAGTATGAGAAAAAGAAACTGCAGAATCGACGATTTCGTTATTATTGTCCTCGAAATCTACTGAGATCACAGATTCGGGAGTTTCAGTCGGCGTTTCTATTTCCTCTCCCGTGCCGCACCCGCCAATAGCTACTGTTGTGAGCAGTAACGCCAACACGGATATTGCCGACAATCCCTTAAACTTTTTCATGATGAAAATCCTTTTTTTAATGCATATTATTCATAAACAGTAACACGGTTTTTGCCGTTGTTTTTAGATTGATACAGAGCCTTGTCCGCGCGCTCTAAAACCCCGTCAAAATCCTGTTTTTCACGGCAGGTAATAAATCCGCAGCTGAACGTTGTCTGCCTCTCCATAAACCGGTAGGTTTCGTGGGAAAACTCCTCCCGTATCCCCTCTACGAGCGCTAAATGCTCCTGCTCGTTTTCACTCTCGATCACAAACACAAATTCCTCTCCGCCGAACCGGCCGACAGTCACCTCATCAGAAATAGCCAACTGTAACAGACGGCCGAGTCTCCGCAAAACCACATCACCGTTTTCATGGCCGTATGTATCGTTGACGCTTTTGAAATTATCTATATCGATGATTGCTACACTGACAGGATGAGCGGAGTCGCACCGGGACATATGCTCCGCCGCCCTCTCCATGAGGTAGCGACGACTGTACACACCGGTGAGTGCGTCGTAGTGCAGCTGCTCCCGATACTGCTGCTGTGTGATCAGCATATCCCTGGTCTGTTCCACCACGCGTTCGTTAAATGACTGGACAACGACGCCTGTAACGTAAAACAACGTGTTCATCACGAGAACAACCAGCTCTGTCTGGATGTAATAGGAATAATCGTCCGGATGCTCCATTATTACCCAGCACATGGCAACCAGCGTCAGAACATATCCATACAGCAATAAAGCTCTGCTCAGGCGTCGGTTGTGAAATGTCATCCCCACAATAGTTGCCGCCGCAGGTCCGCACCAGACCGGTGTGAAAAAACTGTGGAATATTGTCATCGCTCCCGCAATTGTCTCCAACGCAAACGCGCAAACCACATCCTTGCGAACGGCAGGGTGGTTTCCTCTGTCGTAGGCACGCGCGATGAGAAATGCCGTCAGACTGATAACAAGCGGAAGCAGAACCCTCTTCAAAATATACACCGGAACAGTAGCGCTGAGAGAATCAGTACAAAAATAATATACAAAAAATCCGGTATCGACCACCGTACACGAGACAACTAAAATAACCATCACGCGCACGAGTCGCCTGCGCATGTCAGCCTCCAGATCCGTCATACAGTGTTCGCAGGATGCCGGATCTGTTTCCGAATTATTTTTTATGTACTCATTTTTTGAATCACTCAAACCGGCTTATCCCCTTTCTGGCCAGTACAGCCGACTTCAATATACGCGGACCTTTTACGCTGGATATTTGGTGTCGGTAGTACTATTATGATCATTCCGGAAGCAGAAATACCGCTGAATCCTTGCTCTTCCTGTATACCTCGGTTTTCCCGAAAGCGCACTTGCCATTCCAGTATTTATAATCTGTTTTCGATGATTCATCATCAAATTTGTTGTAGAAACCGACTCCGACGCACAGATCCTCATAGGATTTCGGATAGGTCACCGTGAAGGAGAAGCTAAGTGATTTTCTGTTCTTCCACGTGTACCAATGCGAACTGGTATCATACCTTTGCTTATTGTAAAACTTGTATTTCCATCTGCTGCACTTTGACTTGACACGGTGATCATTTTTTCCCTCCAGGCACTTGCCGGTCCGGTAGTCAAAGACCGTATAATACTGATTTGAACGAAGAATATGTTCTGTTTTCTTTCTGCCGTAGCCCTTGATACGTGCCATCTCCGATTTATTCACCTTTGGATTCGATGTAAACCGATAAACAACCGAACAGGTCAGCTTGTACCGATCCCCGACGGAACGACGTTTACTTTTAAGTTTGACACGAACCGGTACATCAACAGGCTTTCCCTTTTTATTGAACAGCTTGTAATATTTCAATCGTTCAATTCCGGAATAAGAAGTGGTTCCGTTCACTCGCATGCTGTTTTCTATACCTAACTCAGCCACGTATGGTGTCGCGGTCGGTTCAGGTGTAGGCTCCGGTGTCGCTGTCGGTTCGAGCGTCGGCTCCGGTGTGGGCTCCTCAGTAGGCTCCGTAGTTGCAACGGGTTGAACATCACTGCCATTGCTGCCGCCATCCGCAACAATTCCGTCAGTCACAGTATTGGATGAATCGTTGTCTTTTAACAGAAACGCTACCATAACTCCTACACCGATCAACAAAACCGCACATAATGCGACCAGTATGGGAACGATGGGTGACTTTTTTTGCTGTACCTGCAATGACTGAGGCGGCTGTCCAGTCTGCCCGGGTTGCTGAACCTCTAAACTCGCGCCGCAGCCGGTACAAAATCGCGTATTATCCTGCACATTCCTTCCACATTTCGGACATATCATGGCATCCCATCCTTTCTACAAATAAACAAACCTGCCGCAAACCAATATTTCATGGCTTGCGGCATTTTTTTATTGATTGATAACCTCAGGCAATGATACCGTTAATCGCGGTAATCTTCATGGCGCCGTCCTTTTCATTCATCCAAATCTCTCCGTCGGCGCCGAGCATAACGCCCTGGTCTCTCGCGAACATTTTGACCGTATCATCCAGCCGAACGGCTTCGCTGAATTTCTGGTTGAGATTGTTCTTGCTCATGATATCCTTGAATTCCTCTGCATTTGCTGCCTTGAGGTCCTTTTTGAGTTCAATCGGATACGCAATCATCGTCGACAGTTTATCCCAGTCTTTCTTGAGGATGCATACCTTCACACTGCTCGCAAATCTCTCAACGACGGTCGGCGCCAAATTGGTGCATACGCTGTAGTCGGCATCAGTCGGCGTGACAGGCACTGTATCTAACAGAGTTGCCTTGCCGTCTACTCCGAGATTTAACGAAACCAGCTGATATACGAGAGAGCCATCCTCATCGTCCGAATCGCGCTCACAGATGACAACTGCATTGATGCCCGCAACCACCTGCGTTGCCAACAGAGCGACCGGTCTAAACGGAAGTGTCCCTCCATTCGGGAGTTTGAACACATTGAACTTTTCTAAATAATCCGGATCGATCACGGGGCTCTCTGCCTGTGTCATCCCACCAACTGCCGAACCGCTGGCAGCAACCGGGAATGCCTCCTGGCTGCCCTTGGTAGTTGCCACTACAGTCGCATCGGATACTTTTTTCTCCAGATCTTCATACACATCTACTATCGCGTAATACGATTCGGGTTTTGCAGTCACGAGCGTTGCCCGGCAGAACACACGATAGTTCATTCCGGCCACAACCTGTGTGGCTAGGAGCGCAAACGGCTCATAATTCACTCCTACGAGGTTCTCCTGAGCCTTTTTCATCATGTCAGCTATCTCGGGCGTAATCGTCGGATCCGCTGCCGTCTCCCAGCCTCCGGCGAGCTGCTGCTCCAGTACAAATACATCACACTTCAGGGTTGTTTTCTTTTTCTCACCCTTTACCTTGAATACCGCTTTTACAACAGTGCTGCCACTGTCTCCGGCAGTTACAACGCCTTTTTTTGATACCTTGGCAATTTTGCTGTTTGCGGATTTCCATTTAATCTTGGAAAGCTTATTTCCTTTTGTCTTGACCTTGAGTTTTTCTTTGTCTCCCTTTTCCATAGTGAGCTCGGTCTTGTTGAGTACGGGCTTTTTAGCGGCCGCATCCGCCTGTTTCGGAACGGCAGCCACTACCATGGACAACGCCAGTACCGTTGCTGTCAGCTTGACAGCGATTCCTTTTTTCTGCATTCTTTTCCTCCCTTTTTAATTAGCTGTTTACTGTTACACAGAGTTTTCAAAAAAATCACTCCTGAAAAGAGAATTTTTTATCTAACATGCCGATATTATACTACTTTGTCGTGAATTTGTCAATTTGACGTTTTAGCACGAAAAAGCCTTTCCCAATAATCTGACCGGGATATGTAAGAATGTGCTTGACAAATCTCTGAAAGTATAGTAAAATGGCGTTTGTTGAATCAAGGGGACTAGTTCATCGGTAGAATAAGAGTCTCCAAAACTCCAGAGCCGGGTTCGATTCCTGGGTCCCCTGTAAAAAAAGGATTGCGATGTTTTGAACCTCGCAATCCTCTTTTCTTTTATTGCAACTTGCTCACCGATCCGGTACGTTGCCGCGTATGTACATACTTCACAACATATGCATCAGGCGCGAATCCTGATATGGCCTCTGCCTATAGAGTCAAGTTCTCTCTGAAGCGCATCCCAGTCTCCCTCACCACTAATGCTGATCATCATACCTATCACACCGAAAGTCAATGCCCCACCGTGTTTCGCGAGCAGGGGAAGTCCCTCCTCATTTGCGACAGTCCTGATAGCAATGCCCGAAACCAAAAACGACATTGCCATGATCAAACCGAAGCAAACGGATATGATACCAAGGACAAAACCACCGGTACCCTTTTTCCTGTTTGTCTTGTTTTTTGCCGAAACTCCCAGACAGATTGCGATAATCCCCATGATCACCGCAATACCGCCGCCAATCACACCGAAAAGCGATCCTCCCATCAGCGCCATTACCAGTCCGATGATACCGAGCGCCAGGGCAGCCCCCGATGGATTTGGCGGAGTCACTGTCATATTATCCTGACCGTAACCTCCCTGATATCCATACTCCGGATTCACACCGGAGTTTGAATTTGCATAAGGATTCTCTCCATAGTTATACTGAGCGTAACCGTTCTGAGCGTAACCGTTCTGAGCGTAATTATTCTGTGCATTCTGTTCGTTTGTGTAGTTTTCTTCCATTTTGTTTGTCAATTCCTTTCTAATGTTATTTTAATACTTCATTAAAAGCTGATATCAGCTTGTTTAAATCTATAGGCTTGGCGACATGTGCGTTCATGCCGACATCATGCGCTTTTTTTATATCCTCTGAAAAAGCATTCGCTGTCATGGCGATAATCGGAATGGATGATTGTTCGGGATCGTCCAGAGCTCGTATGGTTGCAGTTGCCTCATAACCATCCATAACCGGCATCTGTATATCCATCAGCACGACATCGTAATGCCCGGACTCCGTCATATGTACGCGACGGACCGCCTCCTCGCCGTTCACAGCAGTAAACACCGTAAATCCCATCTGTTCCAGCATCATCTTGGCTATCTCGCGGTTGATATCCATGTCGTCAACCAGGAGAACTCTTTTTCCTGTAAAATCCACCTCGGTTTCCACCTGATTGGATAGCGCATTATTCGGTTTATCCGCGGTTTCCGATTCAGATTGCAAACGAAGCGGCAGTCGTGTTATAAACTCGGTTCCCTCTCCCTGATTGGATTTTACCTCTATCGTTCCTCCCATAAGATCAACGATGCTTTTAGTAATGGCCATTCCCAATCCGGTACCCTGAATACCACTGACCGTAGATGTCCTCTCTCTCTCAAACGACTCAAATACGCGAGCTGCAAACTCCGGCGACATTCCGATTCCGGAATCCTTGACACGGAGCTCATAGAATCCATAGTTTACTTTTTCAATCTGATCTTCCTCTGAATTATTCTCTGGAGTCTCCCGTAATGTGCCGGAATCACCGATATCTCCATCATTGTCTTTTCCATCAGATTGCTCACTCATCGGAATCGAGATGCCGCTGACGCTTCCCTCAGGTATCTCCTTCAGGATAACGCTGACATTTCCCTCCTCCGGTGTGAATTTAAACGCGTTACTGACGAGGTTCAAAAGCACGCGGTTTAATCTGTTTCTGTCACAGTATACAAACGGATGCTCCAGTTTCACTGCCTCTACCACATAATCAATGTGTTTCTCCGACATTTGAGTGCGGAACATGTCATCTATATCCTTTATAATATTCCTCAGATCTGCAGGAATTTCCACGAGTTCCATTTTCCCGCTCTCAATCCTGCTCATTTCCAAAACATCGTTTATCAGTGCCAGAAGATGCTGGGATGATCCCTCGATTTTGTCCATGTACCCCTGCATCTCCTCCAGTGTTATGTCCTCCTTCTTCGCAAGTTTTACGTAACCGATGATAGAGTTCATAGGAGTGCGGATATCGTGGGACATATTCGACAAAAACGTGCTCTTCGCGTGCGAACTCTCCTCCGCCTTTATTTTTTCCATCTCATACTGTCTGCTGCGCCTTATGATCAGGGTATATACACTTATCATAATAATCAGACTTACGACAATGAGCACCATCTGGACAATGCTGTTGTAGGTCATTGTGTCCTCGATCTCTTTTGTTTCCTTTTTCTCAAACTCACGGAGTTCTGATTTCGGGACATCTTTTTCCTTCATTCCTGCATCGATCATCGCTTCGGTATAATACTCATTTATTTCATTCATTGAGTCGGAAACCTGTGAATTAGTCTGCTGGCGCATCCACATCAGAGATGTAAAGAATATTATAAAAAGCAGGACAATCCACACAACGGTCGACTGACCGAACCTGCGTTCCGAATCCTTTTTAAAGACGTATCTGAAAAACAGGAATCCCAGTATACTCCATATTGTTAGTATCAAATATGATTCAGCCGAGAGAGAGTTTGTCGCGACAAGATTCGGAATCATCAGAAAAGCAGCAAACAGTACTGCTAAAACCACTCCTATACAACCGGTTATCTTCACATGCAGGCTGCCCTCTTCCTTTGCGCATTTATAGGCAACTGCCGATGTATAGCCGTAGGCAATGACCGCACCTATTGAGGTTACATCCACGATCCAGCCTATGGCTGTGCGGCCGAAAAACGGCATTACAGCTGATACTATCGCGATGAATATGACTGCGTTTTTCGGAGTGGTGTCCTTCGCCTGTTCCTTGAACCATTCAGGAAGAATTCCGTTTCGTGACATGGCAAACACCAGCCGTGAAGAAGCAACGGTATTTCCGATGATCCCGGTCAGTATGCCTGCAAACACGGTTACTGTCAGAATAATAACTCCCACATCACCCGCAGCTATGTGAACGGCGCTGAATACAGGCATGGATGCGCGCCCGCTGACCTCACCGAGGTTGGAAATATAGTCATGCCAGTCTGCAAATGCGGAAGGGTGAGCGAGAACGGCCATATCATTCAGAAATGTATATGCAAAATAACCTGTTGTTATCGCCAGAGCCAGGATCAAAAAGGTCTTCCCGGAATTGAACTTAAACTCCCTCGACGAGTGCGAAACAGACTCAAATCCTATGAACGCCCAAGGAGCAAGCGTGATTATATTGAATACCTGAGTTACCGCCGAACTGTCGGGTTGAAACAGAGGTTTCACTGTGGTCTGGGCATTTACATTGCGCAAAACCAAAATGAATCCGACTACAATGCCCGAAATGAGAACAATAGCAAGAATTGTCTGGATGACACCGGCAAGCTTTTTCCTGAACGCAACAACGAGTGCGCAGAGAGCGAGTACGATCAGCTCAAACAGAACCTCTCCGGCATAAATATCATAGCCGGCCAGCTGATAATGAAATCCGAACTGCAGAATATCACCGAAAACATTGCGCACGATCAGGGCAAGCGCAGTTACATTTGCCCAAACAATGGCAACATATGTCAGTACCAAAAACCATGCAGTCAAAAAGCCGTGGTCATTACCGAAGGTTTTCCGTACAAATGTGAACGAACCGCCCGATCCCTGATATCGCTGCATCAGGTAATGGTAATTGCGTCCGAGAATGAGCATGATGAGTGCACCGATAAAAAGACCGAGAGTTGTTCCCATGGGGCCGGCCATCGGGAGGAACGTAGTCCCGGGCATCACAAAAGCGCCCCAGCCGACTGCACAGCCGAAGCTGAACGCCCATGCGGAGACGGGCGACATGTATCGGGATAAGCCCTCGTTATCATTCATCTTTAATACCCTTGTTTCCGGTCAGAAGATGACCTGCTTATTAATCAAATATTGCCTTGGCTATGTCAACCTTGTTCATCGAGTACAGATGTATGCCACTCACGCCGTGAGCGAGGAGGTCGGACATCTGACGGCGGATGAAATCTATGCTTACTTTTTTAATATCCGCGTCGGAATCCCTGAATCTCTCAAGGTCTGACATAAATGCATCCGGTATTTTTGTGCCGGAAAGTCGAATTATGTTTGATATCTGTTTATATGAAGTGACAGGCATCAGCCCGGCGAGAACCGGTACATCTATTCCGACTGCACGCACTCGCTCCATGAAGCGATAGAATACATCATTGTCGTAGAACAACTGCGTCGTCAGAAAATCAACACCTGCGTCCACCTTGGTTTTCAGATTACGGATATCCTCCTCCGCGCTCGCTGCCTCCGGATGCACCTCGGGATAGCAGGCGCCTGCAACACAAAAATCATATGCTTTTTTTACATCGCAAACCAGATCTGAAGCATGCTCATAGTAACGCGCATTGAACTCCTCCCTGCTCATTCCCTGCGGCTGATCACCGCGAAGCGGCAGGAGATTATGTATTCCGTTACGGTACAAGTTCGTTAAAAAGTTATTCAAAAACAGCGGATTCGGTATTGCAGCACAGGTCAGATGACACAGTGCCTCGATCCGGCACTGGTTCTGAATATAGTTCGCGATCGCAAACGTATTCTCGACAGTGGTCCCACCGGCGCCGTAAGTCACGCTGATAAAATCCGGCTGAAGAAACTTAAACTCGTCCAGAGCCTCGTAGATCGTGCTCACATCCGCTTCCTTTTTCGGCGGAAACACCTCGATCGAATAGGTCGGTCGATTCGTGTGAAAATGGTCTTTAATCATGATTCCCCTTTGTCCTTTTCATCCTCTTTCTCTTTTTTCTTATCCTGACTGACTCCGGCAGGCATGCGCCCATCTAACTTTTTATGAATCCACCTCGCACATGGACGCTCTACCAAATAAGTCAGGGCAACAGCGAGCGGAAATGAAATGGCCAGACACAATCCCAGCCTGGTCCATTGCCAGGCCGCCCCGCATTCCTCCGGTGTCGCACCGGTCATATGAGGAATATCCAATATTCCCAGCCGTTCCGCCACATACTGATGCACCATGTACATATTGAAAGAAATACCTGCCAGCCAATGCATCACGCGGTTATCAAAAAGAAACCGGAACCATTTCACGGAAAAAATAACGGCCAACACAAATACGAGGAAGAATACTGATAACAGATACCGGTTTTCCAGCAGCCATACCTCCTCCTGAACGCCGGAGCCTAATACGTCGCAAATCATCTTGTAAGCAGGCACACAGGCAATCGCCAGGATCGTTGCTAAAATCTGACCGTAGGGAGTTCTCTTTCGATTCTTTGTAATCTGTACATAGGCAAATGCTCCCAACATCCCGTTGGCATACACGGCAAGATAGGAAAAAGTGTTTTTCGAGAGCATCCAAAGCCACGGCCAGTCTTCAGTAATACCGTTTATCCCGAGTATGATCCATGTGCTGGCAAAACTAATCCCTATCATTACCAGATATGTTGGTACCGGATGTTTCTGAAACCAACGGATCACAAACGGGAATATCAGGTAAAGCTGCATCAGCACAGCCAGCGTCCACAATGCGCCGTCCAGATGAGTCGATATAAACGAGGCAGGAAAAAGGTTGTGAACGAAGAATATGTGCGGTACAAAATCCTTTAACGCGTCCGCGCCACTCCCCCCATACTGTCCTGACGGCAAAGCAATCGCAAAAAAGATTACCAGCACAATCAGGTAATAGCAGGGAGCTATACGGGCGAATCTATTGACATAGAAACGCCTGACCCCTCCTGTCCGCTCCCCATATGCTGCTTCCCTCGCATATGGCAGCGCAAGTAAAAAACCGGAAAGAAGGATCATCATTTCGACCATCAAATAGCCGAACTTGGGAAAGTTGGTTATGTCAAAGCTTCCAATTCGCGGTGAAAGCCAGGTCGCCTCCCAATAATGATACCAAACCACTATTCCGATTGCCAATACGCGTACGCCGTCCAGAACTCCTATCCGACGAGAATCAAATCCCTCCTCCATTTCATACCCCTTAGAATCAAGCCAATGCGGCAGTAACTATGGCCATCGAGTAAACCTCGCCGGCATTACAGCCACGTGACAGATCGTTGATTGGAGCGTTCAGACCCAACAGAATCGGTCCGTAGGCATCAAACCCTCCCAAATGCTGCGCAATCTTGTATCCGATATTGCCAGCTGCGATATCCGGGAAGATAAATGTGTTGGCTGCACCGGCCACCGGATCCTCCGGACACTTGGTACGGGCCACGCGCGGGCTCACCGCAGCATCAAACTGCAGTGTATCGCCGGCAATCGGAAGCTCCGGACAGGCTTTTCTCGTCTTCTCAGCTGCATTTCGCATCTTGTCGACAACGTCTCCCTTGCCTGAGCCGTAGGTCGAATAGCTGAGAAACGCCAGTTTCGGGTCGATACCGAAAAGTTTTGCGCACTCCGCGCAATCCTGGGCAATCTCAACGAGATCATCCTCTGAGGGGTTAATATTGATGGCGCAGTCTCCCATCGCCAATACCGAGTTTCCGCCGGTCGCACCCTCACGCACCAGAATAAAACATGAAGCTACCATGTGCTTGTCCGGTTTTGTCTTGATGATCTGCAGTGCAGGACGCACGGTGTCAGCTGTCGAATAGGTAGCGCCACCGAGCAGTGCATCAGCCTCTCCCATCTTGACAAGCATGGTTCCGAAATAATTACCCTTGCAGCAGAGTTTCTCTGCCTCCTCCTTCGTCATGCCCTTTGAACGGCGCAGTTCATAGAGCATATCAACCATCTCATCCATCTTCTCATATTTTTCCGGATTGATGATACGGGCTCCTCGTATATTGAAACCAACGTCCGCAGCTACTTCATGAATCTCCTCCTCATCACCGATCAGGATAGGCTCGAGGAAAGTAGAGGCCAGCAATCGCGAGGACGCCTCCAGAATTCGGGGATCCTTTCCTTCGGTAAAAACAATCTTTTTCGGATCCTTTTTCAAAATCTCGATCAACTGTCCAAAAAAACCATATGCCATAGTGTTATCCCTCCTAAATATAAATTCATTTTTTATTATCCCTGTCTGTCAGTCGACATTCCATTTCCTGCAAAGATACGATAGGGAATGGTTTTACAGGTTATAGCTCTCCGCCAATTGTTTAAACGCCGGCAGGCTGCGTCGGATCATATCCGTTGAAACACAGTATGAAATCCGCACATAGCCCGGAACTCCGAAACTGTCAGACGGGACGAGCAACAGCTCAAATTCCTTTGCTTTTTCAGAAAAAGCGCCCGCAGACGGTTCCGGCGATTTCATAAACAAATAAAACGCTCCATCAGGTTGCACAACGCTGAATCCGTCACTGCGCAAAGCCTCAGTCAGAATATCGCGGTTTTCCCTGTATATGCTCACATCACTCGTCAGCCCCTGGCACCGCGCGATCACACGTTGCATCAGGCTGGGCGCACACACATAACCCAATGATCGTCCCGCTCCGCAGACTGCCAAATATACGCGCTCAGCAGATGTCATTTTGTCACTGACCGCGATATATCCGATTCTTTCCCCCGGCAACGACAGTGATTTGGAATAGGAATAGCAGATAATGGTATCGTCATAGTAATTCATGAGATACGGTACCTTCACATCATCATAAACAAGCTCTCTGTAAGGTTCATCCGCGATCAACACGATAGGATGACCGTATTTTGCGGAACATTCCCTCAACAGATCACAGAGTTCTGCAATGCGTTCCTCGCGAACTACCGCGCCTGACGGGTTATTGGGAGAATTCAGTATAACCCCCTTTGTATGTTCATTTATCTTATGTTTCAGTTCACCGATATCCGGCTGGAATTCCTCATCACACGCCACTGCGCCGAAGCGTCCGCCTACACTCTCCGTGAACACCCGGTATTCCGGAAAAAACGGGGCAAATGTGAGAAACTCATCGCCCTCCTCACACAGAGCGCGCAGAGATATTGTCAGGGAAGCCGCGGCTCCGCATGTCATGTAGATCAGATTCGGTGTCAGATTTGCCCCGTACGTTTTGTTCAGATAATCACAGACGGATTTGCGAACCCCCATATCTCCGGGACCTGATGTATAGCCGTGAAGCGTAACACCGTCTGTATCTCTGAGAAGCTCCTCTATAACCTCCCGAACCTTTGTCGGTGGTTCCACACTCGGATTTCCGATAGAAAAATCGTATACGTTTTCCGCGCCTATTTCCGCCTTCCGTTTATTTCCGTATTCAAACAGGTCACGGATCACGGACGGACTTGCGCCCCATGCATACATTTTTTCAGAAACCAATTTTAGCATCCTCCTCTCTTTTTGTGCTACGGTCTGCCCATGATGTCCCCACATGGTTCATAGTTGTTGTCCGGCCTGTTTGCCCAGCACATGGCAAGCTCAGGCTCCCCATTCTCATCAAAGCCCATCAGCCGGTAGCCTGCAAACATTTCGACATGGTAAATACCGAGATACCGGCCGTTTGAAGCGCCTACGCGGAACAACAGGTCTCCGGGCAGGTATTCCATGTTGTTGAATTTTTCCCAGGTCCATTCACCGAGAATGCGATTATGTTTTTCACACCACTGTGCCTCAGATGCGGCTGTAGGCGCAAACTTGGTCACTCCGAAATAACGTCCTATGCTGCTGTATGCCATCCATACTAATGAACTGCAGTCATAATAACCCGGCAACATGCGCATAGGCTGTGAATATGAACGTGTAGCGCCTATATGCGCTGCAATCTCCACAACCTTGGAATGCCCCGTCGGCACCACCGAAACCACACATCCGATCTTCGACTGGCCGATGTGCGCGTAAACGATGGTATTACCGATTCCGACCGCAGTTACGGCGCCTGTTTTTGAAACGGTTGCTACAGATTTATCCATTGAATGCCATTTCAATGAACCGCTGTACTGATCTATTGTCAACTGGCTCGAATCTCCTTCATCCAGGATAAGCCTGTCTGAACTGATAGTCGTCAGCCGGTTGTCAAAGGTAAGGCGGATCAGCGTTCCGTTTAAATACAGTTTTAATTCTGTAATCCCTGCGTCACCGGATTCTATGTGAAGCATCTGAGTCCATGGGTCAAACGACACGCTCACACACATATCACCATTAGTGGAGGTATAATCAAATGAATAATACCTCAGATTCGGGCAATTCATGAGTGCGACATCCGCAGAACCGGTGGTATTATATACCATATATGAGGTCGCAATCTCACATTCAGGCAATACTCCGCTCGCATCACCCATGACAATAAAAGTATACTTAGCCAGCCATGTCTCCTGACGGGTACCTCCCGGCGCTGTTTCATCCGGAACAGATATCCTGGCGGACATAATGACCGTCGCCTCTCCGCCCGCAAGAATCCTGTAGGTATGCTTTTCCTCATTGATTGTCAGAACACTTTCGTCATCGATTGAATAACATATTGTCGTATCCTGAAAATCATCACCGGTTGCTGACTGAACAATGCTTTCACGCGCAACTTCAGGAGCCCCCGGACATTCAACGTCCCGGAGTTCCTTGGCAAATGTTATGAATCCATGGTCGCCGACATGAAAAAACTCCCTGTTATAGTCAGCGGGAATGACATTTTCCTGGTTGTGGACACGAACATCACGCATTTTGTCCTTCGCCGATGATTCCGGCATCCCAAACAGCAATCCTGCAAAAAGGACAAAAAACAGTGAAAATATACCTGTCCAACGCATTTTTCCGATACTCATTTCCCTTTTCCTTTCTTATGTAAAGAGTATTTTATCACAAATCAACTGAAACCGCAAACACTTTTTTACCGAAATCAACGATATCTTTGCCGAACTTTTTATAAAACCTTTGCAATCTGCTTCATTTTGCGTTATACTAAATGGGAATGGCAGTGAAACAGTTTTTCGTAAAACGTATTGTTCGGGGGATAAATGCCAATGGCAGATAGGAAGTTTGTACGAATAAACAGGCTTGAAGAAGGCATGATCATAGACCAGGCTGTTATTGACCGTTTGGATCGTGTCCTCGTCCACCGCGGGGCAAGACTTGACGCATTTGTGATCGAGGGGCTTGAAAAGCTCGGAATTCCCGGTGTTTACATCGGTACCGGTGTGGTCGAGGAGGAGAAAAAGGATCCGATGGCGGAGATTGAGGCTTCGATCACGCCGGTAATCAAAAACAAGATTGCAAAACTCCGTGAGGATGATCCTGCCAAGGTTCAGATTACGGAGGCAGTCCGCAAACGAATCTCCGCCGGCATCCAGCATCTGTACAACAACACGGATGACGCGAGGTTTACACATACCTCCAATGTCATAACCAACGATTTGCTGACCGCAATCGATGAGAACAGCGCCCTGTCAGTAGATTTAACCGAGCTGCGTACCAACAACGAGTACACATTCCGACATAGTGTGGATGTGGCTACTATCGCCATGATAATCGCCAAAAACCTGGGGATGAGCACAACGGAAATGCACGATATCGGGATTGCCGGTTTACTGCATGACATGGGAAAATCCAAGATCGATCCGGAAATCCTGAACAAGCCTGCAAAACTCACTGAGGCTGAATTTGAAGAAATGAAGCAGCATCCCGTGCTCGGATACCGGATTTTGCAGGAGAAAAAGGATTTCAAGGACATCATCTCGCTTGCGGTTCTGCAGCATCATGAAAAACTGGACGGAAGCGGTTATCCTATGGGATTTACATCGGAAAAGATCATTAAATACGCGCGAATCCTGTCCGTAGCCGATGTCTACGATGCGTTGGTTACAAATCGTCCGTATAAAAAATCGTATTCCCAGCGAACTGCTGTTGACATCCTGATGTCCATGACGGGCGGATTGGATGTAGAAGTGATGAAAACATTTCTGAAATGCGTAATACTGTATCCGGTTGACACAATAGTTAAGCTGTCAAACGGCGAGTATGCCAAAGTAGTGAAAAACTCACTGACGTCGGCTCTCCGCCCTGTTGTTGTGGGCGTTGAAAGCGGCAATGTCTATGATCTCGCGGAGGATATCAACTGCGCGAATCTTGTTATCGAATAAATCGAATATCTGTGTTTTCTTATATATCTTCTTATGTGTCTATCGAATATTAGCTGTCGAAGGGCAGCTATCGAAGATTTGACAGCAGCATGGCGGGAACTCTCAAATCCCCCTCTCCCCAGCCAATCTCTAAATCAGGCTTGTTTTTACCGTGAAAATCGGTTCCTCCGGTGATAAACAGATTGAATTCATGGGCGAGTTTGCGGACAAACGCCTCATCCGTGCCCTTGTTTCGTGAATAGAGAGCCTCAATTCCCTGCAGACCGAAACCTATCAGTTCTCCGATCATCCGATGAAGTTCTGAAACAGAAAACTTATAAATAATCGGATGAGCCAGCACCGGCTTCCCTCCGGCACTTAATATCGCCTTTATTCCCTGCTCGGGAGAAACATATTTTCTGTGGACGTACAAAGGACTGTTCTCAGCGAGTAACTGTCCGTCGGCAAAGGCGGCTTTTATGGAGCCTACCACACCTGCCTCCATCAGGAGTGTCGCAAAATGTGGCCTCGCGATATTTACTTTCCCGAACCTTTCTACTAATTTCTCGTAGGTGATCATTGTATAGCCTGCATCGTAGAAATTTGCAGCCATCTTTTTATTCCGGTTGTCCCGCTCCGTACTGGCAAAATTGAGTACATCCAGCAATTCCGCATTATTTATGTCCATTCCGTAGCCGAGGATATGTATTTCCTTTTTTCGTGAAGGCTGTCCGGCCATCGGCGGAACAACGTACTCGCATGAAATCTCGACTCCGGGAATAACCTCAATCGGCTTTCCCTCAGCCGCCTTCATGGCTTCGGCCACACCGGAAACCGTATCATGATCCGTAACAGATATGGCTACTAAGTCTTTTTCTAATGCTAATTTAACTAATTCACTCGGTGTGTCCGTTCCGTCCGAACATGTCGAGTGCATATGTAAATCAATCAGTTGCATTTTTTCTCTCCCTATCAAAATTAATCTCGCGTTGTCGGCTGAAACAGAACACACATACGTATCCCGGAAAATTCCATACTATTTCAGCTCTCCGACCTGCGCGAGGATTCTCTCAACATCCGCCTCGTACTCCGGCTTTTTCAATCTGATCCTGTCCATTTCGTTCAGGCACTCTGTCATCACTCCTGTGTTGTAATCCAGTTGTTCGCGAAGTTTCTGCCTCCTTGTGTTCAGATCGTGCCTGACCTCAACCATCTCAGAAGGATCAACCAGCGCCTTTGCTTGGGAAAACCAGATCTCACGGTCGCGAACTCCTATCTTTTTCAATGTCCGGATCAGAATATCATGATTCTCCTCTATCTGGATCGTGCCTTCACGCTGCCTTGCCCATTCCCGTTTGGCCTGCTGGTACTGACTGTTGACAAAATCAAGCTCGGTAGCGCCTGAAACACGATACTTCGCGCACAGGTACTCCAAAGCCCTGACATTATTCACATATTTTATTTTAACCCGATTGGTCAGGGCTACCGCCTTGTTTTCCTTTTTCTCGGCTATTACCATTTCCATGCGGTTTTTCCGCGCCTCAGTCATTATCAGAGCCACGACTAAAAACGCAAACGCCGCCGTTGCCACAAACGGGACCGTGATGTCCACCTTCCACACACCTAAGAGCACACCGAGCGAGACCATTGCCAGCAGCAAAATTACAGTCAGCGCTTTACTGATGCCACGCAGGGTTGCCTGCTTTCGGTTGATTTCCTTTTTCTCACCGGCGAGAAAAGTCTTTTCGCCGCTGAGACGCCTCAGATCAGCCCGAATCCTCACCTGCATGTCCTCGAATTCCAACAGCCTTTCGATATCATGCTGCACGTCGTCCTCGAAACGATCCAGAGCTTTGCGCTGATCGTCCGATATATGATAGCGTTTCTGTCGGATACTCCGGCGCATCTCCGTCAGATCAACGATTCTCCTCGCGCTATCACATATTCTGTTATGGTCCTCCTCCTCTGCTTGGTCAATCAGTTGGATATCCTTCAGATACGAGGTCACTCTGCCATATTCAAATTTAACCTCTTCACACTGGTGTTTTCCCTCCAAGATAGCGTCTCGGAGATGTGTCAGATAGGTTATCCTTGCGTTATCATCTTTTAAATCTACATTTTCTTTTTCAAAATAAACGCGGTCCTTCAGAATCCGGTCAACCTCCTCGGACTCCTCTTCTCGCTCCTTCCTGAGGTCTTCGGGTTCCTCCGGCGGAGTGATCTGTTTCTTCTTTTTCTTGCCGAAACCAAATAATCTAAACAGCACTTCCAGCCGCCTTTCTCAAATCCTCTTTATACTTATTTATCTCATCCTCATCTACTGAATGAGTGTGAATACGAGCCTTTGCCTCGTTAAATCGTGACCTGATTGCCTCGAGCTGGGCATTATTCATGCCATGTGTTATACACTCACGCTCAAAATCCTCCGTTTTGCCCTGCATCAGCAACAGATAGAGATAATGATTCAGGGATTCCGCCCTGTGGTTTCTGGCATATGCCTCCTTGAAATCACGTCCCGCCGATTCAAAACTCGCTGTGAAAAAGTGAGCGATACCCTGATTATGCAGAATATTTCCATATGCCTCCGGTGTAAAACTCGAGGCATACGGACCGTTCAACAGCTTTTTATATGCAACGACACTCTTCGCGTACAGACCTGCGCGCATGTAGTTGTCAGCCCGTATTTTCCTTTTTTCGTGAAGCGGCAGGCTCACGATCTCGTCAATCACACGGATCAGTTCCCGGATTTCCTTCTCCCTGTAGTAATCACAGGCACAGAGAATCGTCACCACAAGATCCTTTAATTTGTTCTTGTTGGTGATCATGACATCTAACTTGTCAGCGAGCTTCGGCTGATCCGCCTGCTCACGCAGCCATATTACCAGGGATTTTGTAAAAAACTCCTCAGTAATTGTGTAGATATTATTCTTGATATAGTAGCACAGTTCCTCCAGCGAATAAACCCTGGCCCGGGTATATGGCATCGTGTAGGGTTCCTCCGCTACCTTTCCGAAACATCTTATGAACACGTGATCGTCTCCTCCCATACCCGGTTACTGCCGGGCATTGTTTCACCAAATCCCTTGTCGCGCATAGTAAACACGGCCGTTTTGACATCCTCAAATCTGACTCTGACGCCAATCCTGCACATTCGGTCCGTTTTGCCCAGAACCGGCGATATCTGAAGTATAAACTGCTGTTCATCCCCACCGAAAACCGGCTTGGAATGAACGACAATCTCCGTATCTCCGTCGGGAATCAGATCAATCTCTGTATCGACCTCGAACCACGGATCACCGGCACGAGCGAGTATCAGTTCACTCGTTGATCCGTTTTCATAAACATCCATGGTCAAAAACGACGAAACCATATCCGGCGCAAATATGACATAATCGTCGAGTTTTCTTTTGTCGCCTATCTCCTTTGCCGCATAGGTCGCGCCGCTGACATAGAGGTTTCTGCCGCGAAACAACCTTCTGCCGACAGCGAGACGCGGAAACACATGATCCGCCCATTCCTCCTCAAATCCCTCACCTGTCATGAACAATGAGGAGATATACTGATTTCTCAGGGCGCCGCGCACGATATTCTCAAAAGCGACCTCCCGGGGGTGCAATGATTTTTCAGAAACATCCGGCGAAGTCGAAAACGCTTCCTCTGAGGCAACAAAAGCATCCGTATAATCTCTCGTACTCACACCCACCAAAGCCGGCTGATGAGTTCTGTCAATCTGCAGCTGTTCGTAAACCAGACGTTTTCCGTCATAATCAAACAATCCTACATCGTTGGTCCAGAGTTCCTTTTTCTGGTACAACACATAATATGTGTAACTGCGTTTATGGTCTATGACATGCACCCGGTCGCTCTCTAATCCGATCAGCGCCAGCGCCTCATAAACACGATCCACAAAGGCCTTGTCCATGGTCGGCACAGTAATAACAAGACACTTGATTTTATCTCCGGGATAGCGCGCCCTCGTGAGCGACAGCGTCTTTTTGAAAAAGTACGCGAGCACACGCGCCGGCTCAACCTCTTTGCCTGAGTTGTCAACCGGCTCACCTGTACGGACATTCTCCAAAAATCCCCGGATCGGTTCCTGTGACGGCAATTCAACAGACGTCTCGATCAGCGCGTCGGGGTTTTCCTCTGACTGTCCCATCAGCACGGGTTCCATCAGTTCCCTGTCATAAACAGCCAGCTGTGACGTCTCATCGCACAGATCCATCCCCAAAATCAGAGTTCGTTCCTCCGCCATTATCCTATCAACTCCTGTTATCTAAACCTGCAATAAACCAACATTTTCACATGAACCCGACATCACGTCCGATATAAGGAAACGCTGAATCAATCAATGTTTCCATAACTACAGCAATGTAAAAAGTTCCTTCGCTAACTGCTGTTCCTCAACAAACGCCCGGCTCAGTCTCTCGTATTTCTCGTCTTTTCCGGCATTTTTGGCTTCTAACATGGCATTGACCTGCTCAAACATGCTGTCCCCGCCACAGGCCGCCTCTTTCTTTTTCAGGTCAAAACGTTTGGAACGTTTGCCTGTCTCCTCTTCGTAAATGTACCCGACAGTCTCCTCGCCCGCAAACAGAAGCACCGACGCCACAAAAATACCGTCAAACACCTTTGTCATCGGCCGTGACACGAATTCATCGTTTTCCTTTACAAAAAGGAATACCCCGCCGACTGTTCCGCTGTAGTACTGTATGATGACTGGTATCCTTATCTCGTAAGGAATGGTAATCGATTTATTGAAATCCTTCATAAACGGCAGCACACAACCCTCCGCTGCCATGTCATCCAGACTCCGGGTGATGAATTCCTGCTCGTTTTCATCATAAACCTTGCGTTCGGTCAGCTTTTTCAGCGCTGCGAGAATCATTACAGGCTCCCGTTCATATCTGGCCTGACGATATACTTTTTCAAATATGGGATCACTCAGCTTCCCACGTCCCACAATAAACTCATATGCCACCTTGGAGAGATATGCCTTGACCAGAACGCGGTTGTCGCCATCCTCATAATACCGCATAAAAATATCCTCGGTATCGGCAGTATTCTGCTCGGCAAATAATACCTGTCCCAAAACGCGTTCTCTGACGCTTTCATAAAAAGCAGGATTTGTGCGTATGTTCCCCTCAAAGTTCTCCAGCTGCGCAGCTCCGGTTCCGCCACCCCGTTTGGTCTTGAGCGAATCACGGAACAACTGTATGAGTACATCCGTCTCTCCCATATAGTATTCAAGAAGATAATTAAGGATCGGATGATCCCTATGACCCCTGCGGTGCAAAGCCAACGCCCATTTTACCAGAGAATCGTCAAACGCGTAGTCCGTATCCCGAATCTGGTGAATGACGAAATCGAGCATCTCATCCTCTGAACAGCCGTTTACGCCGTACCTTCTGAGCAACATATCCGCCTTTTCATACAATCCGCATCTGATGCAATCCGCTGCCACCTCACCGATCCTGCTCCTTTTTATCGAATCCGGTCGAAGCCAGTTCATCAGACGGCGCATGGCTACGTCCTTCATCTCGGCACTGAAACCTTCCTCATTAGCCTGGTGGATGAAATCATAAGCCTTCAAAAACACTTTGCCGTGAAAATAATCGCGCAGATTTCCGTTTTCCAATGCTTTGAACAGGATTTCCAATTCCGGCTCCTTCAGTCCGATCTGTTTTTCTATACCCACAGTCAGATGGAACAGTAATGGCTCAAACACCTGCATGTCAGTGAGATGATAGAAATCGTAATCCCCGTTATCCTCAGTAGTTTTATCTGCGTCTGCCGGATTGCCTCCATCCGCTGCAGTATTCACGGAATCCTCCTGTTCAGACAATTCCTCGAGGTATCTGTCCCTGAGGCTGCACCAGCACGGAACCGAAATATGATCAGAATCATAGAATCTCTCCAGCGTGTAATCGATGCTGTCTGTATACAGCACACCGTCACGATCCGAAAAGAACAGTCTGTAATCCGGAGTATAGATATCGAGCAACGCCTTGCCGTGATCCAACGGATATGTCCGCTCGACCGAGGTTTGCAGATGAACTATGGTCACACTCTCTATGCCGGAGGTCTCGCAGATCAGAAGATGCCGGAACATCAGGTGAGGAAGGTGTACTGACAGTTCAATTATGTCCTCATCAGTCAGCATCTCATTAAAAAGATACCCCATATCTCCGGTCACGCGCTCGCGCTCAACCTGCCTGCGAACGAATTCATGGATCTGCTCCTTGTAATTTTCAAATACCTCGGGGAGTGCCTCACGGTTTCTGACGATATTAGCGTATAAAAAAGCCTTGCGGGTGTCATTCAGATGATTCTCGTACTGAAAATATGACAGGACAGTCTGTGGGAGAGGTTCCTCACGATCGGAGTCAACCGTGTACATATAGTACTCGAACAGATCCGTCAGGCGCATGCACTCCTTTACTCCGCGCTCATACCACGAAAAATACCTGCGGTCTCTCTTCTCATAACGTACTAAAAGAGCGCAAATCCCTCTGAGCGTATCACTTGACGGATACTTATCGTATATCCCGAACAGCACGCGAACCAGCAGCGCGCCCGTTCCGTATGAGAGCGGATCATCATCCTGACGCAGACCGTAACCGGCTCCGCCGTCGATCAAAGGCAATCCGCGCCCCTCACATAACACCGTTATCACATCCGCCAGAGCTTTAGACACCATATCCTGGCGCAAACCGTAGAGCAATACTCGCAAGTTCAGGGAATCAAGTTCTGTCAGCAACTCCGGCTGGCGCAGATACGCCAACAGCAGTTCGGAGTAAAGCATGGGTGAATTTCCTGTCTGAGCCATGAGTTCCCGCAGACGCTCTACTTTTTTTGCATCCGTACCGAATCCTTCCGTATCGCAGCGAAGCCCCAGCAACAGCAAAACCGTCCCCATGTATCCGTTTGCCGCATACATGTCGATTAGTCGGCACAACTCCTCGCGATCCTCCTCGCGTCCGGAATACATATACTTTATATAAACAATCAGGCAATAGTTTTCAACCGTGGTCTGGTCTCTCCCGACAGGCGGCGCCTGCATGGTTTCCGTCACACGGTAGAATTCAAGCTTGGAGGTCTCACTGTCCAGCATCCATGCCATATAACCCTTCAACGGCAACGAAAACTTGTGCTCCAGGCGCTCGAGAATCTGACGATGCTTCTGGAAAAAGGCGCGCAGCTCGGTCTGATTGACACGTCCCTCGCGAAACGCGATCAGGGAACGCAATAACATGGCGAGAGCTGCCTGCTTTGCGCGACCGATCTTTCTTTCCTTCGCTCCGACCGGTGAGTGCGCATATATAGTTATTTTATGGGTTTCATAGGGACTTGACAGAGTGATTGTCCCAAAATGATTGCCCGCCCGAACCTTTCCGGCAATGATATTGATTCCCAAACGCCCCTTCATATCCGCGAACTCATCAGTCCACAAAATCCTGCGTTCTGTCTCTATAAAACTGCCTGTGACCTCCACACGTATGGGAACGCTGCCCCATGTGTTGAGGTTTATCATGATAGAATCCTCTATATCACTGCCACTGAGATCATATTCGATTATATTGTCCTCGTTCAGTCCGGCGTTTTCAAGAACAAAACGAACAGGCTGCTTTTTCCCGAAAGCAACCAGGAATTCCTCCATGCCGGACAGCCCCGTGTTGCCCCTGAACAACCTGTCATATACGAGCCTGCCCTCAGGATCACGATAAAGAAACGTTTCACGAAACGCTGGATCGCGGAACAGTTTCAGCCCGTCCCTTGGGTTTTTCTGGGTAATCCTCAGGAGGTTATAGTAATCCCTGACAGCAGTTCCGTCCTCAGTCGCGAGTACCGGCTCAGTTACCTCGATTTTGTAGGGTACACGACATTCCCCACAATCCGTGACTAATATCAGCTTGCCCTTCAGCGTAGTACCGGCGATGAGTTCGGAGGCATCCACCTCCACGGTCAGGACATTTTTCTCCCCGTCAAACAGGGGCAGAAATGTTATTTCCTTTGCCTCAACAAAACCAAAACCCTTCAGTTTTGTCCCTCTCGAATTCGACACGGTAAACGTGGTCGAACCCTTGTTTCCGGTGACAACCTCTATCTCAACCTCCGGCGGCTCTATCACCAGCTCCGGCGGCTCATAGCTAAAGTTGCCCTTTGCCAAAAAATAGATCTTCTCTCTCATCAATATCCCTCATCGATAGATGATTTCATGACGCCCCGGTCCGTTTGATACCATTGTTACCGGAACCTCCAACTCGCTCTCAATAAACTCAATATAAGCGCGACATTCCGCAGGCAGATCATCATATTTTGTGATTCCGCGGATATCGGTTTTCCACCCCGGAAGATTCTTGTATATCGGTTTTGCCTTCTTCAACAGATTCGTGGTCGGAAAATCACTCAGCACGTCCCCGTCAACCTCATACCCGACGCAGACAGGTAATTCGTCAAGATAACCCAGCACATCGAGTACGGTCAGCGCAACCTCTGTCGCCCCCTGAACCCTGCAACCGTACCGGCTGGCTACTGCGTCAAACCATCCCATTCGACGCGGCCGTCCCGTGGTAGCCCCGTACTCGCCGCCGTCACCGCCTCGCCTGCGCAGCTCATCAGCAACATCTTCGTCAAGAATCTCACTGACGAACTCTCCTGCTCCGACAGCCGAGGAATATGCTTTGACAACCGTAACTATCCTGCTGATCTCATATGGCGGCACGCCTGCGCCGATAGCACCGTATCCCGCCAGTGTAGAGGACGATGTGACCATAGGGTAAATTCCGTGATCGGGATCCTTCAGACTCCCCAACTGTCCCTCCAGCAGAATTCGTTTGCCGTTTTTCCGCGCCTCGAATAAAAAGGCGCTTACATCACTGACATACGGGGCGATCATTTCTCTGTACTCCCGCATGGTATTCATCATTTCATCTACATCTATCAAAGGCTTGTGATAGAGATGTTCCAGCATAATATTCTTTTTTACGGCAATTCCCGTGAGTTTCTCTCTCAGGGCATCCTCATCGAACAGCTCACTGACCTGAATACCGATTTTTGCGTATTTGTCCGAATAAAAAGGGGCAATTCCGGATTTGGTGGAGCCAAATGATTTCCCAGCGAGCCTCTCCTCCTCATACTCATCAAACAGAATATGATACGGCATCACGATCTGCGCACGATCTGAAACCATGATTTTCGGTTTAGGAACACCCTTTCCGACAATCTCATCTATCTCCTTCACAAGTTCGGGAATATTCAACGCCACACCGTTGCCGATTATGCTCGTCGTGTGATCATAAAAAACACCCGAGGGAAGAATATGCAAGGCAAATTTGCCGTAATCATTCACTATCGTGTGGCCGGCATTCGCACCGCCCTGGAAACGCACGATAATGTCAGATTCCTCTCCCAGCATATCCGTTATTTTTCCTTTTCCTTCGTCGCCCCAGTTGGCGCCAACAACTGCTGTAATCATATAACCTCTCCTAATTAATTTATTGGTCTGAAAAAGCTTCGAATTCCGAAAACCACCCAAACTGATATTATAACCTACTATATGGGTGTATGTCAAGAATCCGCGAGGATGAACTGTCATCCGGTGGTTCTCATGAATCCGGTTCCAGTTTCACGCCTAATTTTTCTGCACATTTTTTGTATCCGCGTTGCGGCCATTCCTGCGCGGCCTGGATCGTCAGGATCGCCTCTGTTTCATTCATGGCGTTGTAGAACCACATGGCAGCCTCATCGTAATCTCCCCTGTCATAAAAATAGTGCCCAAGCTCACAACACATCTCTGCTGAACCCTCTATGAGCAGATCCTTTAAGGAAAACTTCAAAAGCACGGCCTCATCTCCGCGTAATCTCGCGGCATGCGCAACAACGCAGGCGGCTTCCCGGATCTCATCCTGCGATCTGGTTTCATCACATATGCTCTGCGCAAAAACATCCTCGGCCGCTAAAAAATCATCATCCGTTCCCGATATAAAAAGTTCCATGGCATACATGTGATGCAGATGTTTTGACAGCCTGCGTCCCTCCTTGAATTCCTTCAGAAAAATACGGTAATCCCTACTGTTGTGCAGATCCTCCGGCTTGTGAGTGATCACAATATCGGAATCAAAAACCACCGGATCGAGACGCATTTTCTCATGAACCGGCTCGATCCACGTAAATGTCCTCAATCGCTTAAAAAGCTTCGGGCGCAATTCTGCATCAAAATTGTAGGCTGTACCATTGTCAAGCTGGTTCCCGTATATCATCTGTACAATTTCTATGTCGGTAATTAAGTTCCGTTTTAATATATCAAACTTTGCGTGATTTTCGTCATCCAACACCTCGTCCGCGTCTGCTGAATAGATGTAATCTCCGGTTGCTTTTGAAAAAGCATAGTTCCTTGCAGCCGAAAAATCATCTATCCACGCAAAATCAAAAACCTTATTTGTGTAGTTTGACGCTATCTCTTTGGTGCGATCTGTCGAGCCGGTATCTACTATAATAATCTCATCCATCAGATCTTTAATGCTGTCGAGACACCTTGCAAGGACTTTTTCCTCATTCTTTACTATCATGCACAAACTGATCGTAATCATTATATCCGCTCCTTATTTGTGTTCTATAACCCAATCGTTTATCTTCATCTGAATACTGCGCATGTCACGATATTCATTCACCTCAGGCTGGTAGGCAAGCGCTATCGTATACTCACCCGACACGCGCCTGATTATCTCCGCAGTGTCATCAGTGCCGATGCTGTCCTTCATCAGTTCACGAAATTCGTCTCCCCTGGAAAAAGCAACTGCATCAATGCACACGCCCTCCGTATTGCAAACCCTCAGCTTAACATGCCGGTCATTCTCCCCCATGTATCGAACTGCCTTTATCGTAAAACCCTTCTCCGCAAAAACCGGTCTGGGATTACCGTTTCCGAACGGCCCCATAGATTCCAACTCGGCAATGATGCTCTCGCTGGCATATGACACGGGCATTGCGAGGTCGATTGTCAGAACAGGGATGAAATCCTTTTTCTCGAGCCCCGAATCGGAATTCAGGCGTTCCCTCAGTTCATCCAGATCTTCTTTTTTTATGGTAAGCCCCGCCGCCATCGCGTGTCCGCCGAAACGGACCATGAGATCGGAACACCGGTTTATTCCGTCAAACATATGGTATGCGGGGATGGAACGACCCGAACCCTTGATCAGATCGCCCTCGATTCCGTCAATCGGATGCGCGTCAGTGAACACCACCACGGGGTGATTGAATCTCTCCTTGATCTTGCCTGCTACCAGACCGACTATACTCTCGTGAACACCCGGAAGATAAATCAATATGATGTCATCAATATCACCATCATCTGCACCGGGAAACGTCTCAAGGAGCATTTTTATCCCCTCGTCCACGCTCTCGTCAGTCATTTTTTTCCGGACTTCATTGATTTCCTTCAGCCGTTTTGCCGAGGTTTCGGCGGTATCATAATCCGCAGCCATGAGAACATCGAACGAGTCCCGCACGGTAGTTAACCTTCCTGCCGCATTAAAACACGGTCCGATGATAAAACCTATGTGTCCGGGGTTGAGAGTTGCATCCTCTATGCCCTGTTCACGCATCAATGCGCGCAAACCGGGATTTGTCGTTCGTTCAATTTTCTCTAAACCATGTTTCACTAAAATCCTGTTCTCATCAACCAGTTCCATAACATCAGCGACTGTCGCTATGGAAACATATGCGAGCATTTCCTGCATGAGCTCAGACATATCCGACCGCGAGGGCGGTGCCGGAAAAACGTTTCCCCCGACTTCGTTCCCGGGGAATTCCATGTCGCCCACCTTTTTAAAAAGCGCAGATATGAGTTTATATGCAACTCCGGCTCCGCACAATCCCTTAAATGGGTATTCATCCCCCTTCTGCTTGGGATCAAGTATCACATCCGCCGGCGGCAAAACCTCCTGCGGTTCATGGTGATCCGTGACCAAAACCCGCATTCCGCGTTCCTTCGCATACGTAATTGCATCTGTGGCGGCTATTCCGTTATCGCAGGTCAATATCAGGCCACAGCCCGCAGTGAATGCATCATCCACAATTCTGCGGTTCAAACCATATCCCTCAGCCACCCTGTCAGGAGTAAAGATATGCGCCTCCGCACCCAGCAGTTCCATGCTGAGTTTCAGGATATAAGCCGAGAAAATTCCGTCACAGTCATAATCAGACGCTATGGCGATTCTGCACCCCAGGCCCTGTCCGGAACCAAAATCACGTTCCCCTGTTCCGAATAATTCACGAATGAGCAGTTCAACGGCATCCGCCATCCCCTTCATCGACATCGGATCATGGAGATAGGACATGCTCGAATCCAGATACAGACGCATTGCGGCCGGATCCGTCACACCGCGATTGCACATACAGCGAACCGTAACCGGCGAAACACCGATCTCCCGCGCAACTTCCTTGTACGAACGTCCATCTGACGGCACTTTCTGCCGCAAATTCCATAGTGTCTTCATGTATTGATGGTTTTTCCTTCTTATACTAAACGTGCATACTCTAAACGTGCATGTTTGCCTGACCCGGTCCGGTCAGGGTCAAAACGAACCCACGCTGAATTATTGTACCACATCTTGTGGTAGATGTCAAAACAAATCTCAAATATTTGGGTATTCTATGGTTTTTTCAAAGAAACACCATGCTTGCCAAAACTTTTTTTAAAAAAAACTTGCATATTGATATAAAAAGTGATATCATATGGACATAACAAAGAATGACCATTGGTCATATTTGACTATTATCAAACAATCCAAAAGGAGGAAAGAATCATGAATCGTTTCAAGAAAATCGCCGGTTCCGTCGTTTTAGCTGCCGCTCTCACAGTCAGCAGCATCGGCATTGCTCCGGCCAAAACACCGGTCAAGGCTGCTGAAACAGCCGTAACCATCGAGGAATTAACTGCCGAGCTGAATGCTGTCGGCGCCAAGATCAAATCAATTGCTGAAACCAGCACGCTGAAAACCAGTTCAGCCGGTACAGCGGCTATAATGATGGCAGAGATGCCGGACACCCCTGTTGCTACAGTTCCGCTCGAGTTGGACATGGACATTGATGCCGCAAGCAAGGTCGGTCACGGTCGCATGCCGATGCCTTCCACAGACGTAACCTCCATGGTCTCCGGCGACGGACAGCTTCCGTATGAGGATCTGTTCATGGATCTGGAAAACAGCCGCATGTATATCCATGATGAAAAGTCAGGGCTCGATCTCGTCAGCGAGTTCCCCGCTGCATCCTATCTGCAGGGCTTCGGTATCGGCGAAGGCGAAGGAAATATGTTTACAACCCTCCTCAGCCCGCAGCTTCTGACCGCCATGAAGGATTTTGTAACAATCACCAAGGATACAACAACCGTTAACGAGACTCCGTGCGCAAAGGTTACCGTAAAAATCAAGTTGCCCAAGGGCGTAGTTTCTAAGTATATGGACGGAATGATGAGCAAAATTCCGGATGCGTTCAAATCCTATACAAGCATGATGGATCCGAAAATGATGGAGAACGTTGATGTTGATGCTTCTTTCGTTTTCTATGTTGATGCAGAGCATACACCGCTCAAGATCGACGAAAACATCGCCCTCAATGGACTTTCCTTCAACGGATTGGGCATTAATATCAAGATGGACCTTGTTACAAGCTTCAACGCGTCCACTGACAAGCTTTCCATTCCTGAAGACCGTATTGCAAACGCTCAGGTTGCTCCGGGTTATTTCACAAAAGCCGGTGATGTTTCCGTTTTGTCAAGCATCAATGACAAGGGTGTGTCATTTTTCATGGTAACAGGCGTGAACAACGTAAAAGCAAAGAAAATGACTATTCCCGGATCTGTCAAAGCATTTGACAAGTCTTACAACGTAACTCAGGCTGTTAAGGATGCATTCAAAAAAGCTAAAAAGCTGAAGACTCTCATAGTCAAGAACGCAACCTTGAAAAAAGAGCTGAAAAAGAATCCTTCAAAATACGGATTGAGCAAGAAAGTAAAAATCAAATAATCCAACAGAACAATACTAGCATCAAAAAATTAAATCATGAAATAAACTGCGTGAAACTCCCTGTTTCTATTTACCAAAGGAGCTTTCACGCAGTTTCTTTTTGAAAAAGCATCTTATACTTGTTATCACACATATAATATAGAAATTTTTTTCTTGCTTTTTACCCGTTTTTCGTGTATAATATGGCGGAATGATTGCAAAAAGGAGCAAAATGACATGAAATACTTTGGAACCGACGGATTCAGGGGCGAAGCGGGCGTATCGCTGACTGCGGAACACGCTTACAAGGTCGGGCGGTTTTTGGGCGCGCACTTTGGTTCTGATGATCATCGTCTGCGAATCGTCATCGGAAAGGATACCCGTATTTCAGGCTACATGCTTGAAAACGCGCTGGTCGCCGGAATCACAGCAAGTGGCGGTGACGCCTATGAAATGTATGTTACAACAACACCGAGCATCTCCTATATGATACGGCGCAAAGGCTTTGACTGCGGGGTTATGATCTCCGCCAGCCACAATCCTTACTATGACAACGGAATCAAGATTATTGACGGAGGCGGTTTCAAACTGTCCGCTGAAATCGAGGAAATGATAGAACGTTATATCGATGAAGGCGAGCCGGTACTCCCGGAGTGCACCAGAGACAAAATCGGCAAATGCTACGACTACTCACGCGGCAAGGAAACCTACACAGATTATCTCGAGGCGCTTGTACGTGAGTCAATAGAAACGACCGATTCCTCTGTCGGAATCAAAACACCTTTTTCCGGAAGAACCGTCGCACTCGACCTCTCCGAAGGTTCTGCCTACCGTCTGGCAATCCAGGTGTTTGAGGATCTCGGAGCGCAGGTTATCCCACGCCACCATGAGCCGAACGGAATAAACATAAACAAAAACTGCGGCTCAACACATATTGAAACACTGCAGGAGCTGGTTTATGATACAGGAGCGCAGATCGGTTTTGCTTATGACGGAGATGCGGATCGCTGTCTCGCAGTTGATGATGACGGCAACGTAATAGATGGTGACCACATACTCTATCTGTGTGCCAGATACATGCAGAAATATGACCGCCTCAAACATAATACAGTAGTCACCACTGTCATGAGCAACATCGGACTGTACAGGGCGTTCGACGAATTAGGCATAAACTATGAGCAGACCGCCGTCGGAGACAAATATGTTTCCGAGAATATGATGCAGAATGATTACAGGATCGGCGGCGAACAATCCGGTCACATCATTTTCAAGGATCATGCGGTTACCGGTGACGGAATCCTGACCTCCCTGATGATCATGCTCGCCTGGATTGACTCGGACATGCCCATCTCCGAATTAGTCAGTCCGCTGACAATTTACCCGCAGCTGTTGGAAAATGTACGTGTCGCCGACAAGCAGGCCGCACTCAGCGATCCCGACGTGATCAAAACGGCTGACGACGTCAGTGATTCTCTCGGCAATCGCGGGAGGCTGCTTCTGAGGGAAAGCGGTACCGAGCCGTTAATTCGTGTAATGGTTGAGGCAGAAACCGACGAACTGTGCCGTGAAAATGTAAACAAGGTCGTTGAGATATTAAAAAGCAAAGGCTATGCCATAGAAAAATAATATATCATATATAATAAGGAGAACAAAAAATGACTTACAATGTAGAAAAGATTGACGGAAATCGTGCAAAATTCACAATCACCGTTGAGAGCGATGCATTCAACGAGGCTCGTGAACGCGCCTATAAAAAGAACAGGGGACGCATCAATGTTCCCGGATTCCGCAAGGGCAAGGTTCCGCGCAAGATGATAGAGCGGATGTACGGAAAGGAAGTTTTTGACGACGATGCCATCAACTACGCTGCTCCCGACGCTTTTTATGAAGCAGGCGAGGACTCCGGACTCGAGATCATCTCCCATCCGGACTATGACCTCATCGGTGTAAATGATGACGATACATTCGAGTTTACCGCAACCGTCGCTATCAAGCCGGAGGTAAAACTCGGTGATTATTCCAAGGTTACCGTTACCAAACGCGAAGTAAAGGTTACTGACGAGGACGTTGAAAACGAGATAAACCGTGTTCGCGAACAAAACAGCAGAATAGTTGAGATAACCGAACGCGCTGTACAGGACGGCGATATAGTCAACATCGACTTTGACGGCTATGTCGACGATAAGGCATTTGATGGCGGCAAAGGCGAGGACTACGATCTCACGATAGGCAGCCACAGTTTTATTGACAATTTCGAGGAACAGCTGATCGGAAAAAACATCGGCGATGAAATCGATGTTAACGTCACCTTCCCCGAAAATTACCATGAAAAAAGCCTGAAAGGAAAGCCCGCGCTTTTTAAGGTAAAGATAAATAAAATATCTGAAAAGCAGTTACCTGAACTCGACGATGAGTTTGCTGAGGAGGTTTCGGAATTTGACACCTTGGAGGAATACCGCGCCGATGTCCGCAAAACTATAACAGAGCGTCGCGAAACTGCCGCAAAGAACGATCGCGAAGCCGAGGCAGTCGAGCATTTTGTTGAACTTGCGGAAATGGATATTCCGGACGAAGCAATTGATGCCCAGACAGAACAGCTGGCTCAGGAATTCGCATACCGCCTGCAGATGCAGGGCATGGATCCGAAACAGTACATGCAGATGACCGGAATGACGCCTCAAAACCTGATGGCGCAAATGAGGCCTGAAGCAGAGCGCAGGATGCGCACCCGATTTACTCTTCAGGCAGTAGTCGAGGCCGAAAACATAACTGCCCCTGATTCAAAAATCGATGAAGACATCGAAGAAATGGCAAAAATGGTAGGTAAAAGCGCCGATGATTATAAAAAGGATCTGTCGGAAAAAGAAATGAATGATATCCGCATGGATGTGTGCGTACGTGAGGCCGCTGCCTTTATTACAGAAAAAGCAACAGAGGTAGAGCCTGATGACAAAGCTTCAAAAAAAGAAAACGAAGACAGTGACAAGAAAGGAGAGTGATCATAAATGCCGTTAATCCCTTACGTCATCGAACAAACCAGCCGCGGAGGCGAGCGTTCGTACGATATCTACTCAAGGCTTCTCAAGGAACGCATTATTTTTCTCGGGGAGGAAGTTACGGACCAGACAGCCAGCATCGTTGTGGCTCAGATGCTTTTTCTCGAGAGTGAGGATCCCAAAAAAGATATCCAGTTCTACATCAACAGCCCCGGCGGTTCAGTAACTGCCGGCATGGCAATTTACGATACAATGAACTATGTTAAATGCGATGTCTCCACTATCTGCATCGGTCTCGCCGCCAGCATGGGCGCATTCCTGCTCTCCAGCGGTGCCAAAGGTAAACGCTATGCGTTGCCGAACGCCGAGGTGATGATTCACCAGCCATCCGGAGGCGCTCGCGGGCAGGCAACAGAGATCAAGATCGTTGCCGAGAACATACTGAAAACCAAGGATCGTTTGAACAGAATCCTTGCTGCGAATACAGGACAGTCAGTTGAAAAGGTTGCCGATGATACCGAGCGCGATAATTTCATGGACGCACAGGAAGCGTTGGAATATGGAATCATCGACGAAATCATAACCTCACGCGCCGACTCGGACAGTGAGGAATCAGAGGATAAAAAGTCCTGAAAAATACGTATTTCTATAAATAATTAAATCATACTATTACTTTTTATGATCAGTGAAAGGAAACACACATGGACAATCATTTCAGCCATGGAACACTATTCCGATGCACGTTCTGCGGCAAGACAGAACGGCAGGTTGCCAAACTCATCTCCGGTCCCGGAGGAATCTTCATTTGCGACGAATGCGTGGATCTGTGCAATGAGATTTTAGATGAGAGTGAGCAGAACGAATTTGGAGAGATCGGTTCTGAAAAGGACGATATCAACCTCCTGAAGCCAATCGAGATCAAGGAGTTTTTGGACGACTATGTCATCGGACAGGAAGCGGCAAAGAAAACCCTGTCCGTTGCCGTCTATAACCACTACAAAAGAATACTGTCCGGAAGGGCATTGGACGTCGAACTGCAAAAATCCAATATCCTGATGGTCGGTCCGACGGGCTCGGGCAAAACATATCTTGCGCAAACCCTTGCCAAAATACTCAACGTGCCTTTCGCGATAGCCGATGCAACGACCTTAACCGAGGCGGACTACGTGGGTGAGGACGTTGAAAACATCCTGCTCAAGATAATCCAGGCCGCTGATTATAACATCGAGCGTGCGGAGCATGGCATTATCTATCTTGATGAGATTGACAAGATCACAAAGAAAGCTGAGAATGTTTCCATTACCCGTGATGTTTCCGGAGAGGGCGTCCAACAGGCTCTTCTCAAAATCCTCGAGGGAACCGATGCAAGCGTTCCCCCACAGGGTGGACGCAAACATCCGCAACAGGAGTTTTTCCACATAAACACCGAAAACATCCTGTTCATCTGCGGTGGCGCTTTTGACGGGCTGGACAGGATCATCGCCAATCGAATTGATAAAAAGTCCATCGGTTTCGGAGCAGAGATAGCCGATCCCACCGAACAAAATGTCGGAGAATTGTTTGCGCAGGCAATGCCGCAGGATTTTGTGAAATTCGGTCTTATTCCCGAGTTCATCGGGCGTGTGCCTGTAACAGTTTCTCTCGACCTGCTGGACGAGGAAGCTCTGATGGAAATCCTTGTTAAACCGAAAAACGCAATAACCAAGCAGTATAAAAAACTTCTCGAGCTCGACAATACAGAGCTTCGTTTTGATGAAGACGCCCTGCGTGAGGTAGCGCGTCTCTCCAATGAAAGAAAAACCGGAGCCAGAGGATTGCGCGCCATCCTGGAAACCGCCATGATGGACGCGATGTTTGAATTGCCGTCACGTGACGACGTGGCTGCCTGCGTGATAACGAAGGATGTCATAGACGGCAGCAATACGGCTAAATATCTGACTGAAGACGGCACGGAACTTGAGAGCAAAACGGTTCCCGCCATCGAGGATCAACAAAACAAGGAAGAAAAGAAGAAGAAAAAAGGGGCATAATGTAATATGGAGGAAATTCGATATACGATCCCCATTCTCCCATTGCGCGACATCGTTGTTCTGCCCGGAATGCTGGTACATCTCGACATAAACCGTGAGATTTCAAAGCTGGCTGTCAGAGAAGCAATGGACGGAGACGGAACCATATTTATCACAGCACAACAGGATCCGGGCGTAGACTCACCGACATTTCAGGATCTGTTTGAAATCGGTGTGATTGCGAAAATCCGCCAGGAGGTCAAACTGAAGGATCGTGTCATCCGGGTAATGATATCAACTCGTGAGCGTGCGAGGCTACTGTCAGTAACACAAACAAAGCCTTATCTTTCGGGCGATTGTGTAACTATCGGTTCTGACAGTGATCTCTCGATCGTCGAGGAAGAAGCGATGATACGCAATCTCCGCGAGCTGTACGAGGAATACCTCAGCGAAAATCCACGCGCATCACGTTCAGCGGTCGATAAAATACGCGAAACCGATGACCTCAGTACCCTCATTGACGTAATGACCATGCAGGTCGGTCTGTCCTTCTGCAAACGCCAGGACATACTGAACTGCCTTGACGTTGCGTCCAGATACGAATTACTCAACTCCTATCTCATTGAGGAGGTCAATATATTCCGCATACGCGAGGAGTACCGTTCCAAGGTCCAGGAGGAGGTCTCCAAAAACCAGAAGGAGTATTTCCTG
>JAGABX010000100.1 GCA_017614395.1 Eubacterium sp. | reverse complement strand
CTTCTCGCTGACGGCGTTAACCTTCTCGTTATCGCAGCTATTGACGGTGAGTCACTTTCACAGGTGCTTGCTGATGCAAAGTCACAGGGTGTAAAGGTTATCTCATATGACCGTCTGATCATGAACACTGACGCAATCAGTTATTATGTATCATTTGATAACTACACTGTAGGAAAACTGCAGGGTGAGTTCGTAAGAGATCAGTTGGATCTTGACAATGCAGCAGGTCCGTTCAACATCGAGTTCACTGCAGGTGATCCGGCAGATAACAACGCAGGTTTCTTCTTCAATGGTGCTAAGGATGCTCTTCAGCAGTATCTTGACGCAGGCAAACTCGTTGTTCAGTCAGGTCAGACAGAGTTCGATCAGGTTGCTACAGCACAGTGGGATACCGCAAAGGCTATGTCACGTTTCCAGAACATTCTGGGATCAAACTACTCTGACAAACAGCTTGATGTTGCTCTTTGCTCCAACGACTCAACTGCTCTCGGTGTTACACAGGCAATCGCTTCCGACTACAAAGGAACAAACAGTGTCATCGTAACCGGACAGGATGGTGATGAAGCAAACCTTCAGAACATCGTTGACGGCAAGCAGACAATGACCGTTTACAAGGCAGTTGCAAACGAGGCAGTTGCTACGATCGATCTTGGCGCAGCTCTTCTTGAGGGCAAGGAGCCAGGTGAGGATCTGATCGCATCTGCAGGATGGAATTTCGATTGTACATATGATACTACCTCATATGACAACGGAACAGGAATCATTCCGTCTTATCTGTTGGTACCGACAGTAGTAACCAAGGATAACATCCAGCAGGAGCTGGTTGATCCGGGATACTACACCATGGGTGATGACGGTTATCCGCATCCGGTAGGCTGATAGTCATTCAATGTTGATTCAGTAATTCACGGGGCGGGCGGGTTTTACATCTCGCCCGCCCTTATCTTGATAATATACAGTATTGGGAGGTGTTTTTTTGGCGGATTATATCTTAGAGATGAAAAACATCACGAAGCTGTATCCCGGTGTCAAGGCATTGGATGATGTCAATCTCCAGGTAGAACGCGGAGAAATCCACGCGCTGGTTGGAGAGAACGGTGCCGGAAAATCGACCTTGATGAATGTTCTGTCAGGAACAATCCCGTTTGGTGAGTATACCGGACAGATATTCTATAACGGAAAAGAGTGCAGCTTTAAAAACATTCAGGACAGCGAGAAGGAAGGCATAGTTATCATACATCAGGAACTTGCGCTGATTCCGGAGTTGACTATAGCCGAGAATATGTTCCTCGGTAATGAGCAGGCAAACAGCTGGGGCAAGATCAATTGGGCTGAAACCCATAAAAAAGCTACGGACAGCATGAAACGCGTGGGACTGAAGGAAAGCTCCACGGTTTTGATCAAGGACATAGGTACCGGCAAACAGCAGTTGGTTGAGATTGCCAAGGCTCTTGCGAAAAACGTTAAACTCCTGATTCTTGATGAGCCTACATCCTCACTGAATGAGGAAGACTCAAAAATGCTTTTGGACATGCTCCTTGCTTTCAAGAATGAGGGACTGACTTCGATCATTATTACACACAAACTTAATGAGGTTTCATATTGCGCAGACCGAATCACCGTAGTCCGTGACGGTTCGACTATCGAGACCATGGATAACCCGGATCATAATATTGATGAGGAACGTATCATCAAGGGAATGGTTGGACGTGAACTTACAAATCGTTATCCGGCTCGTGAACACAATATCGGTGATGAGGTTCTCTTTGAAGCAAAGGATTGGACAGTATACCATCCTGTATATACGGAAAAATGTGTTGACGACAAGGTTAGTTTTTATGTCAGAAAAGGAGAGATCGTCGGATTCTCAGGTCTGCAGGGTGCAGGACGTACTGAGCTGGCGATGTCCCTGTTCGGTAAAAACTACGGAAGCCACATCTCCGGTCATGAGTATATAGATGGCAAGGAAGTAAATCTGAAAAATGAGCGTGATGCCATCAAACACGGTTTGGCTTATGCGACAGAGGATCGCAAGACAAACGGACTGGTTCTCGAGGATTCAATCGCATGGAATACAACAATGGCCCGGATGGAGAAGGTCAGTCACGGGCCATTTGGAGTGATCGATGTAGCAAAGGAGAACAAGGAAGCTGAGGCATATAAAGAGGCGATGAATACCAAAACTCCGAGTGTGCAGCAGCTCGTAGGTAACCTTTCCGGAGGAAACCAGCAGAAGGTACTCCTTTCAAAATGGCTTTTTGCCGAGCCGGATGTACTTTTTCTCGATGAACCTACGCGAGGCATTGATGTCGGAGCGAAATACGAGATTTATACGATCATGAACAAAATGGTAGCGGAGGGCAAGGCTGTTGTAATGATTTCCTCTGAGCTTCCTGAATTGCTCGGAATGTGTGACAGAATTTATGTTATGAATGAGGGCAAGATGGTCGGTGAATTTACAGCCGAGGAGGCTACTCAGGAGAAGATCATGAGCGCGATCCTTTCCTCAGATAAATCGAAAAAGGAGGTTTCCGCATGAAAGCGTCAGTAATACTTAAAAAGTATACCATGGTTATTGCTCTGGTCGTAGTATTTGTGTTCTTCACTGTTTTGACCGGTGGCAAGATGATCGCCGCACAGAACATTTCCAACCTTCTTCTGCAAAATGCGTATGTGCTGATCATGGCCTGTGGTATGTTGTTGTGTATTCTTACAGGTGGTAACGTCGATCTCTCGATCGGTTCCACGCTCTGTTTGACAGCTGCGACCGCAGCAAAACTGCTTGGTGACGGTCAGAGTGTTATCGTGGCTATTATCGTACCGCTTGCTATAGGAGCTGTGATCGGTGTTTTCCAAGGTTATTTGATAGGTTATGTCCACATACCGCCGTTTATCTGTACACTGGCAGGAATGTTTTTGTTCCGAGGCCTGGCCAGGGTTGTTTTGGATTCCAAGACATTGCCGCTTACCAAATTTGAGGGATTTACAAACATCTTTACCAGTTACATCAATATTCCGGGCATAGACAAGGATGGTCAGTATTTGTCCGCCCTGATCATAGGTATTATCGTGGCGGTAGCAATTACGGCATGGACCTTCATCAGCATGGCCAGAAAGAAAAAGCGTGGCTATGACTCAGGTTCTTCGGTAGGAACGATCATCAAGATCATCATTATGGATGCACTGATTGTTTTGTATTCCATCTGCCTGATGAATTACAAGGGAATTCCTGTTATGGTATTGTGGATTCTCGGCGTAGTGCTGATTTTTGCATTTATTACCAGTTCAACTGTTTTCGGACGTTATTTCTACGCAGTCGGTGGTAATGAGAAGGCAACCAAGCTTTCCGGTATCGATCCGAGACGCGTATATTTCTGGGCATATTTCCTGATGAGCTTTTTGGCAGGTTTGTCGGGTCTGCTGGTGGGCGCCCGCATCGGTTCTGTTGACGGTAACATGGGTAACACTTACGAGATGGACGCCATCGCTTCCTGCTTCATCGGTGGAGCGAGTGCATACGGCGGTTCCGGTACAGTTCCGGGAGTCATGGTCGGCGCCATCCTGCTCGGTGTTATCAACCAGGGTATGTCAATCTACGGTCTGCCTGACATGTGGCAGTATGTAGTCAAGGGCTTCGTGCTCCTGATCGCCGTTATTTTCGATGTCGTATCCAACCACAAAACCGGTAAGTCATGATGTTTGCCGGAAACGACAAAAACAAACTGTATGTAAAACTCGCATTGAGAGTTGTTGTTGCGGGTTATATCGGATTCCTCGGGGGGCAGCTTATCTACAAGCGGCCTCCCGGGTCGAGTCCGTGGTTTATGGTTGCCGCTGTTTTCTTTTTAGTGGTTGCCGTAGCATTTATAGTTTTCAGCATCATTATGTTTTTCAGGGAAAAAGCTTCTTTAGCTGAAAAATCTGATGTGACTGATTCTGATGCAGTGTCTGCTCATGATGAAGATGAGTCATCAGCCACATTTAGTATCCGTGATATGGCACGGTATCGGAGTGATGATATCACGGATGAAGATGAGGAATAAAGAAATACCGTGTCTGTATCATAATGGTAAATGTATAGGATTGTAGGAGGAAAGCGATGCAGGATCAGACAACTACCGAGGTTTTGATTGACGGCAGAACATATACGATAGCGGGTTTTGAGAGTGATGAGTATCTTCAGCAGGTTGCGACCTACATAAACCGAAAGTTAAGCGCGCTCAAAAAGAACCGTGATTATATGCGCCTCGATCTGGACACCAGAAATGCGTTGCTCGCGATCAACATTGCTGATGATTATTTCAAGGAAAAGATGGTTGCTGATGATATTCGCGGTGACCGGGAACTCAAGGACAAGCTTGTACTTGACATGAAGCATGAGATCATATCCCGTGAGGATCAGATCGGAAGGGATGAGACCAAGATCAGGTCATTGGAGAAAAAAATCAGTGAGGCTGAGAAAAAGATAGTTGAACTGCAAACCACACTGAAGAATAACGGAATTAAAGCGTAAAGTCGATTACCATATATGAGAGATTCGGCCCCGGAGGTTTGATCCCCGGGGCTGTAGCATTTATGTACATGAATAGTGTTTTTGGTATGTTTCCCGCGATGAGGATGAATTATGAATAATCCTGAAATTCTGGCGCCTGCCGGTTCCATAGACACATTGTATGCTGATGTCAGCATGGGGGCTGATGCGGTCTATGTTGGCGCGCCGAGATTTGGTGCGAGAGCATTCGCCCCAAACCCTGCGGTTCCGGAATTGGAACAGGCGATCACATACTGTCATGTTCACGGGAAAAGGCTTTATCTGACAGTGAATACGCTGCTGACAGATGAAGAGTCGGAGAGTATGCTCTCTATGATAGCTCCTTTAGTTAATGCCGGTCTGGATGCCGCAATAGTACAGGATCCGGGAGTAATGCTGCTGCTTCACGAGACATATCCTGATTTGGCTTTGCATGCAAGTACACAGATGGCACTTTTTTCCGGAGAAGAGGCTGAGTTACTGCGTCCATACGGTGTGACCCGGTTTGTTCCGGCCAGAGAACTGTCGATCAGAGAGATCCGTGAATCAAGAGAACAGACGGATTTGGAGATAGAGGTTTTTGTTCATGGCGCACTGTGTGTTTGTTATTCAGGATGGTGTCTGATGAGTGAGCACATAGGAGGTCGCAGTGGCAACCGCGGGATGTGCGCAGGCCCATGCCGGTTACCATACCGGGTAAATGATGGGGATAGTTTATACTGTCTGAATGCGAAGGATCAGGATACGCTGTTGCGTATACCCGAGTTGATCGAGGCGGGGATTGATTCCTTCAAAATTGAAGGCAGAATGAAAAGCAGAGAGTATTCCGCTTATCTCGCATATTTGTACCGGCATTATTCGGACGTATATCTCGGGGAGGGCGAGGATTACTACAGATCACTCGTTGATGATCCGAACAGCGTGCTGTGGAGAGACCGGAAAAGAGCAATGGAATTATATAACAGAGGAGGCTTTTTCTCATCCTTTTTATTCATGGATGAATTGAAATACAATCGAAAAAACAGTTCAGACAATTCAATAACCGGTAATCCGGGTGATAGAATTATTGGCTCTGACAATGCTTCAATTGAACCGCATGTGAAGGGGCATTACGGATTGAAGGTCGGAACAGTTTCACGGGTTAACCGGACGGGGATGGTCAGAGACACGACGGCGCAGATCACACTGGTCGAGAGAATAAATCCCAAGGACGTTCTGGCTATACGGAATAAAGCCGGCGAAACAGTTTATGAGTTCACCACAGGCGAGAGGGAGGCTTCAAAGCAGCCACATGGTTCAGGCAATAATGGTGATGAAATAATCGGAGGAACCGGCTATACAGTTAAAATAGGCCATAGCGACGTATCTCCGGGAGATGAGGTGTTTCGTACCAGGAACAATTCGCTGCTTGTGATGATAAACAGTATGATCGACGATGCCATGGATAAAAAGCTCCGGCTATCAGGTAAATGGGATTCGAGTATCGGTAAGCCGGCGGTGCTGGAGGTGACGGGGGAGGCTTTGCTTCCGCATAAGGTTTCGGAAAAGAAACAATCAGACGAACATATGAGACTATCAGATATCATCTCGTCGCCGGAACTGATTCGTGATATGCGGACTTATACGATAACCGTGAGAGTAGAAGGAGAAAAAGTAACTGTCGCGGAAAAACATCCGGTCACATCGGATGATATTATTGATCGTTTATCCCGTACAGGCAACAGTCCGTATGAATTCGAGGAATTGGATGTTTTCATGCCTGATAATGCTTTCCTGCCGTTAGGCGCAATCAAGGAGCTTCGCAGACGTGCATTTGCCGAATGGGAACGCGCTGCCGCTGGAGCATATATTGATTACATGCATAATTCATTCCGGTCTGAGCCACGGAGCGCGTCATTTCACATGGCGAGTGACAGTGAGAACGAATGTGACAGAGATGAATTGACGGGGCGGGATGATCGGATTTCGAAAACGGAAATATCAGATATTCAGAATGCACTCTGGATTTCTGTTTTGAATATGGATCAACTGAAAAAAGTATTGACATTTCTTGCACATGTTTCACATAATACAGTATTGTTACACGTGAAACTTGCCGGTTTTCCGGCACTTTTTCATGAAGAAATCCACAGTATGTGGAGAGAACTATCTGAAAAAGACCATGATATAGTTTGGGCATTTTCTCTTCCTCGAGCCTATCGTGGTGAGTATAAAGAGAAAAACGAGAAAAAGCTGGTTGATTTTTTTTCATGTTTCACGGAAAAGCGATTAGAAACGGTATTCGTGGCAAACAGCATTGCGGCAGTTGTATTTCGTAATAAATATCTTCGAGATATCCTGACCGTAGCAGATGAGAATCTTTATATGACTAATGAAAATGCAAAAAGGTTTTACGCCGGACATGATATAGCACAGGGACCGAAACGAAGATACGGTCGGATACCTGTAATGACCACCGCTCATGCAGTGCTAAACCCGGATGGTGGCAGAAATGATAAAACAGGCGATGTCATGATGACTATCGAGACTCCGAAAGGTGACAGATTTTTCGTTGTCCAGCCTGCTGCCTGCGATTTCAGGATCGTCTATACAGCTGAGCCGGTTACTGATATGAGCGGAACAAGGATCGATCTCACAACAGAGAGTCCGGATGAGGTAACGGGGGTTTTGGAAAAATGGTTGTAGTAGTAGCAGACATTTCGAGATATATTCTTGTTTTGCTGATCGTGATCTATGTCTTTTTATCATTTGTGTCGTTCAAGGGCAGCAATGAGGAGAAAAAGAACATGATCTATCGCGGACAGCGTGCTGTTACCGTACTCTTTTTTCTGGTCTGCTCAGGCGTGCTGATACTGGAAAGACCAAAGGTAAAGCTTGCTGTCATATTGGGGTTATGTCTGCTGTTTTATATTGTTTTTATCATACTGTACCAGAAGATTTACGGCGGATTGTCAAAACTGATCCTGAACAATATGATGCTTTGCCTCATGGTAGGATTCATCATGCAGATCCGCCTGAACATGAATAACGGATTAAAACAACTCCTGATGGCAAGTATAGCGATGGCGTTATGTCTGCTGGTACCGTATCTGATCGAACGATTCTCTGTCTGGGAGAAACTTGCAATACCGTATATCGTTGTGGGATTACTCCTGCTGGCGCTGGTTTATGTGATCGGTGTGGAACATTACGGGGCGAAAAACTGGATAGCCATAGGTGGATTTGAATTACAGCCATCGGAATTTGTCAAGATTATATATGTGTTTTTCATTGCGTCTATGCTTTCGAAACGGACGGACTTCAAATGGAACATACTCGTTACATGTCTCGCTGCGGCGCATGTGGGAATTCTGGTTTTGGAAAAAGACCTCGGCGGCGCGCTTATCTTTTTCTTTACATATTTGATGATGCTGTACGTCGCAACCGGAGTGTGGTGGTATATCCTCGCCGGGTTCGGAGTAGGAGCAGGCGCAGCGGTGGTGGCATATAAACTATTCTCACATGTCCGGATCAGAGTCATGGCGTGGCGCGATCCCTGGAGCCATATCAATGATGCCGGATATCAGATTTGCCGTTCGCTGTTCGCAATCGGTACCGGAGGCATCATGGGAATGGGACTCGGACAGGGGCTGCCACAGAGTGTTCCGGTAGTGGAGAGTGATTTCATTTTTTCGGCTATCGCAGAGGAACTGGGAGTGGCATTCGCGATCTGTTTAGTGCTGGTCTACATCAGTAGTTTCATTATGTTTGTTAATATTGCGATGAAAATGAAACGGAGGTTTTACAAGCTTTGTGCGTTCGGACTCGGCGTGGTGTTGATGTTTCAGGTATTTATCTGTATCGGAGGCGCAACTAAATTTATACCTTCCACAGGCGTGACTTTGCCATTGATAAGCTATGGCGGAAGTTCAATTATTGCAACTATTATTATCTTTGCCGTGATACAGGGAATGTATGTGCTGAATGACAGGGTTACGGCACATAATTGAAACGATTTTCAAAAAACAGGTAAAAAACGCATGATTTTCGCAATGTTTCGTGAAAAATAATCAAAAAACACATGATATTGTGTTGCTTTTTACGATAAAATGTGGTAGAATACGCTTTGTAGTTCATTATTATTCCAATTTTTAAGGAGGAAAAACAAAAATGAAATTTCCAAATGTAGCAGCGGGTACAAAAAAACTGTTCACCGCAGAGGTTTTAGGCTTGATCGGAGCAATCTTGCTGGTTCTCGGAACACTGTTCGCTGTTGTTCTCGTAAAAACAGGAGATGATGTGCTTGCATCAGGATCCGGGTCAGCAGCCGCAGCATGGCTGGTAGGCGGTTTTTCAACAATCCTGTTTGCCGGCGGTGGTGTCATAATTGCCATCATTTCAGTTGTGCTGAAGCTTGTTGGTATTAATACCGCCCGCAGGGATGAATCTGATTCGAAGTTTTTTACGATCGCGTTTTATTGTGTAGTCATTTGCCTTGTATTGAGCGTGACCATGGGTATTTTGAACGCTGCTGTTGGCAATCCTACAGTAACCTCATGGGTTAAGACAGTTGCCGATCTGCTTAACCTGTTCTCAACCTACTACGTTCTTTATGGTATTGAGGATTTTGCGAAGAAATCAGGAGCAACCGATCTTGCAGAGAAGGCAAGAGCTACGGTTTACATTGTTTGCGGTGCGTTCTGTATTTCGATTATTTGTGAATTGCTGTTAAACATCATCAATATCGGCGTGGCATTCGGTGTTATCCTTATTCTTGTAACTTTGGCTGCAAAGCTTGCAGGATATGTTCTGTATCTGGGTGTTCTTTCCAGATCAAAGAAAACATTTGCTGAGTGACATCTGGATTAACAGATCTGTTTCAGAATAATTATCAGGGAGCTGTCAGGTAGACGGCTCCCTTTTTTATTGACGAAATATGCTGTTTATGATAAAATATCAGTGATGATTTTGTGATCGCGAGGATTGTTTCTTTATGAGCAAAAAGATGTACAGCGTACCGCCGGTTCGAGGTGAAACGGAACCGGAGCCGCAACCGCCGGTACTTAATAATAAACAGGGAAGTAACCGCCGTACCAACAAGGAAATGGCGGTTGTCACCTATATATTTATCGCGCTTTTTATGTTTCTGTCTGTATATGTGTTGTATTTTGTAATACATGATTCCGACAGAGTGTTGAATAACCCTGCAAATAAAAGATCGGAAATCTGGGCAAAACACGTTACTCGCGGTGAGATACTGTCGGCAGACGGCAAGGTTCTGGCTGAAACGCAGACCTCTGATGACGGAAATGAAACGCGCGTATATCCATACGGAAGCCTGTTTGTGCATGTTGTCGGCAGGAATTCGCATGGGGCTACCGGGTTGGAGTCATCCGAGAATTATGAACTGCTGAACACCAACCTGAATCCGGTAGACAAGGTCATCAACGAGTTTAACGGGAAAAAGAGTCCCGGGAACCGTGTTGTTACGACTCTCGATGTATCGTTGTCTCAGGCTGCGTCAGAGGCATTGGGGAGTCGTCGCGGCGCAGTTGTGGCGATGGAGCCGGAGACAGGAAAGATCGTTACCATGGTATCGAGACCGGGCTATGATCCCAATGATCTGACTGATGAGAGATGGGAAGCTCTCAGCAGTAATACCGACGAGGATTCACCTCTGTATAACCGCGCGACTCAGGGACTGTATCCGCCCGGCTCGACCTTCAAGATGTATACGGCGCTTGCCTTTATTCGACAGAATGCCGATTATGAGGATTTTCGTTACAAGTGCAGGGGCAGGATAGGGACAGATGACGGGACAATTCGCTGTTATGGTGGCGAGGTTCACGGAAAGGTTGATTTATATCATGCATTCGCCGAATCATGCAATACCGCATTTTGCAGTATCGGAGAAAAACTGAATGTTGCGGGGTGGAGAAATCTCTGTGAAAGTATGTATTTCAATAAAACAATACCTTTTGATAAACTTGAAAAAAGGAATTCTAAATTTGAACTGACGTCATCAACATCAAAGGGAGATGTTATGCAGGCCGCGATAGGGCAGGGAGATGTTCTCGTGACGCCGCTTCAGAACATTTTGTTGTCAGCCGCTGTCGCTAACGACGGAGTGCTGATGCAGCCGTATGTTGTTGACAGCATTACGTCATTTGACGGCAAGATTTTGTCACAGACTTCGCCACAGGAGCTCGGGCGTCCGGTTGCTCCTGCTGAGGTAAAGGTCATGACAAAACTGATGCGCGGTACTGTTCAGTATGGAACAGCAACCTCACTGTATTACGGAACACCGTACAAGGCCGCCGGAAAAACAGGTTCAGCCGAATTTAAAGCCGGCTCGAGTGAGTCGCATGCGTGGTTTACCGGATATGTAAAATACAAGAACAAATCGCTCGCTATCAGTGTTCTGGTTGAGGGCGGAGGAACGGGCGGAGCGGTTGCGGTGCCCATTGCCAAGCGGGTGTTTGATGTGTGGGCGGATAAACTTGAGTAACTAAATTTTTAACCAGGGAGGTAGGGATATGTTAGAAAAAATCGATCTGAAGAAAAAGGCAAATTGGAGTGATTACGACGAGCGGATTGACAAACTCGAGATCCGCATCGGCGAACTGCAGCGTGAAGCCAAGGAATTGGGTATTCCTGTTATGATCCTGTTCGAGGGCTATGAGGCATCAGGCAAGGGCACTATGATAAACCGCATGATCAGGGCTCTCGATCCACGTGGATTTCAGGTGTTTCCCACGGAAAAAGTAACCGAGGACGAGGAGATGCATCCGTACCTCTGGCGCTTTTTCACTAAAACACCGGCGAAGGGACGAATCCACATATTCGACAAGAGCTGGTACCAGGGTTATTTTTCAGAGGATCTGACACCTGAGGATATCCGTCAGTTTGAGAAACAGTTCACTGACGACGGAAACCTCATTGTTAAATTCTTTCTCGCCATCACAGAGAAGGAGCAGAAAAAGCGGCTGAAGTCTTTGGAAAAAAATAAATCCACCAAATGGCGTGTGTCGGATGACGACTGGGATCAAAACAAGCGTTTCAGGGAGAAGGAGCAGGCCTATGACAACCTCCTGATCAAAACCGACACACCGAATTGCCCTTGGACAATAGTAGAGGCGATGGATCGCAAATATGCAGCGATGAAGATTCTGTCTACCCTGGCAAAATCGCTGGAGGAGGCAGTTGCCGCAACGAAGGCGAAAGCAGCTGCCAGGGAGTCTGCAAAAAAGGTAGTGGCAGAAAAACAGGGTGAAATATCAAATTCAGCAGTCAGCATGGCAGTGGGAGATAATGATGGCAGTTCTGCTGATAAAAAGTCTGCCGGAATTAATGAGGACTTTAAAAATGGTGTTTTAGCCGGTATCGATCTCAGCAAATCGTTAGATGATGATGAGTATCGTCGGAAGAAAAAGGATCTGCAGAAACGGCTCGCAATACTCCATAACAAAATGTATCTCAAACGCGTGCCTGTTGTTCTGGCCTTCGAGGGCTGGGATGCCGGTGGCAAGGGCGGAGCTATCAAACGCATTACGCAGGCTATAGATCCACGAGGCTATGAGGTGGTACCGACTGCATCACCGAATGATATAGAAAAAGCGCACCATTATCTCTGGCGTTTCTGGGAGAGATTTCCGAAGGACGGACATATGGCGATATTCGACCGAACATGGTACGGACGCGTGATGGTGGAGCGTATCGAGGGATTTGCTACCGAGGAGGAATGGAAACGCGCCTATGCAGAGATCAACAACATGGAGGCTCAGCTCGTTAAAAACGGAACCGTTGTCCTGAAATTCTGGATGCACATTGACAAGGATGAACAGGCGGCACGCTTCAAATCACGTCAGGAAACACCGGAGAAACAGTGGAAGATCACAGATGAGGACTGGCGCAACCGTGAAAAATGGGATGAATATGAGAAGGCTGTTGATGAGATGATAGTTCGTACATCCACGGAAAAAGCACCGTGGCACGTAATCGAGGCAAATGACAAACGCTACGCGCGCATCAAGGTGCTGGAGATAGTTGTCGAGGCACTTGAAAACGCGTTGAGATAGATGTAGTGTTTTGGTCAAGCAGACTGGTTTCAAGTGCAAGGTTGAATGAAATGTTCGATTTTTCTTGCATTCAAATTATGTGAAATTAGTAGATAAAGGAGCGTAAGATGCTGGCAGACGGAAAAATATGGATTGGAAACAAGGCAGACGGAACGAGGGTGGCTCTGACACCCAAACTCGCTAATCGTCACGGCCTGATCGCCGGAGCGACGGGGACGGGGAAAACCGTGACCTTGCGAGTACTGGCGGAAAGCTTCTCTGACATTGGAGTGCCGGTGTTCCTGGCGGATGTCAAGGGTGACCTCGCGAGCATGGCCGATGCCGGAACAGATTCATCTGACATGCAGGAGAGGATCGCAAAATTCGGGCTGAATGATGACGGATTCTCCTACAAGGCTTATCCCGTGACGGTATGGGATATTTTCGGGCAGAAGGGGATCCCTCTGCGCACCACGATATCCGAGATGGGACCGTTACTGCTGTCGAGACTGATGGGGCTCAGTGATGTTCAGGCGGATATTTTGACAGTTGTTTTTAAGATTGCTGATGATCAGAATCTCCTGATGTACGACACGAAAGACCTGAAGGCTGTCCTGAATTATATCGCTGAGAACGCCAAGGATTTCGAGGCAGAATACGGCAAAATGAGTTCGCAGTCGATAACGGCCATCGTTCGCGCTGTGGTGGCTCTGGAGAGTATCGGGGGCGAGAGCTTTTTCTCTGAACCGGCACTTGATCTCGCCGACTGGCTGTGTACCGATGAGAACGGGAGAGGGCGCATCCAGATTCTCGACAGCGAGAGTCTGATTGGAAATTCCAAGATGTATTCAACATTTCTGTTGTGGCTGTTGTCGGAACTGTTTGAACGTTTGCCGGAGGTCGGAGACCTCGATAAACCCAAAATGGTCTTTTTCTTCGACGAGGCTCATCTGCTTTTTAATGACGCGCCGAAGGCGTTACTCGAAAAAATCGAGCAGGTAGTCAAGCTCATACGTTCCAAGGGCGTCGGCGTGTATTTCTGCACGCAGAATCCTCGCGACATACCCGATGGCGTTCTGGCACAGCTCGGAAACCGTATCCAGCATGCTCTGCACGCCTATACGCCGGCGGATCAGAAATCGGTGAAGGCGGCTGCTGATTCATTCCGCGTGAATCCGGAGTTTGATACCTATGAGACGATACAGACGCTCGGTACCGGCGAGGCGATAATCTCATTTTTGCAGGAGGACGGTGCGCCGGGCGTATGTGAAAAAGTAAGCATATTGCCACCGCAGTCAAAACTCGGAGCGATCGATGACGCGAGGCGGGGACTCCTGATCCATGGTAGCCTGTATTACAGCAAATACGCCGAGGCAGTTGATCCGGATTCGGCGTACGAATTGCTGATGCGTATGGGTTTGGAACGAGAAGCCGAGGAGGAAAAGGCCCGGGCCGAGGCGGAGCAGGCGAAAGAGGAAGCGGCCGAGGAAAAGGAACGTCAGAAACAGGAACTCGCCGAGCAGAAAGCGCAGGAAAAAGCAGATCTGGCCGCACAGAAGGCGCAGGAGAAACTTGAACTCGCAGCGCAGAAAGCCAGAGAAAGAGAGGAACTTGCTGCACAGAAAGCTGCTGAGAAGGAGGCTGCCGCTGCGGAACGACGCAAGAAGGCGGCAGTAAAATCCGTCGGCAACTCCATAGTCGGGACACTCGGCCGTGAGGCAGGCCGCTCGGCACTTTCAGGCATGGGCAGTGTCGGTAAAAAGGTAGGCGCCAACGCCGGCGCGAGCCTGGCACGCGGGTTGTTTTCAAACCTGTTCAAATTGTAGATGACGTAGTATCCAAAAGAGGTTATAAATCGAGAAATGTGTTAAATGTGAAAGATGTGATAGAATATAATGGAAGAGAAAAATGAACGAATTAACTCCCCTGAGAAACTGGATAGATATCTCCGGGTGATCAGACCTTCTATGTGGATTGCGTTTGCCGCGGTATTTGCTGTTATTGCGGTTATAATCATCTGGGCATGTATGACTGAGATTACAGTCAACGCGCGTACAACCGGATATGTTGTGAATAACAGGTTTACTTTTGTGGTAGACGAGGATCAGGCTGAAAGGATCCGCGAAGGACAGCAGATAAGAATAGGGACAAAAACAGCAACTGTTTTGGAAAAAGTAAATCTCGGAGAAGTTGCCGCTTCGGGCGGTGAGGAATCCGATTCAGAGTCTGATGAAATCACTTCCGAATATGCTTTTTATGGGGATGTGGAATTGACCGACGGTGTTTATAATGTCGAGATACAGTCAAAAGGTGTCAAAGCGATCAGTTTTCTGTTCGGATAGGAGCCGGATAACATGCATGTTTTGAGGAGGCAATAGATGAGGAAAAAGATGGCGAATCCACCGGTGATCCTTCAGATGGAGACGCTTGAATGCGGAGCAGCGTGTCTGGCAATGGTGCTCGCTAATTACGGGAAATGGGTTCCCATGGAACAGCTGCGTGTTGACTGCGGTGTATCCAGAGATGGATCAAATGCGTTAAATATGATTCGGGCTGCCCGATTGTACGGACTGAATGCGAAGGGATATCGCGCACAGGCTGAGGAACTGCAGGATTTTGATTTTCCGTGTGTTGTTTTCTGGGAAAACAATCATTTCATTGTTGTCAGGGGCATCAGAGGAAAATATGTCTATGTCAACGATCCTGCCGGCGGCGCCATACATATGAGCATAGAGGAATTTGTCAATGGATTTTCTGGAGTTGTCCTGAATTTTACTCCTGCTGATGAATTCGTGCCGGATGGCAGAAAACCCAGTGTTATTCGTTACGCGCTCGGTCATATGAAAGGCATGAGCAGGGCTGTTGTTTTTGTAGTTTTAGTATCGGTGCTGGGATATATATTTGATATGATCAATCCCGCGATGACCAAGGTTTTCCTGGACGGATTGCTGTCGGGAATTCATCCCGAATGGGCATCGACATTTTTCTTTTTGCTGACAGTATTTACCATATTGACTCTGATTGTCGGCTGGATTGAAGCAATATATAAACTTCGCATTAACGGCAAGATGGCTGTTATGGGAAGTATCAAATACATGTGGCATGTGTTTCGCCTGCCGATGAGCTTTTTCTCTCAACGCATGAGTGGAGATATCATTGATCGGCAGTCTATGAGTGAGGAGATTTCAAAAACATTTGTACAGAATGTTGCTCCTCTTTTTCTTGACTCTGTTATGATGGTAATCTATTTAGTTATGATGATCGGGTTCCATCTGTATTTATCTGTTCTGGGAATTGTTTGTATCCTGATTCACGCGTTGATGGCGCGTTTTATTTCTTTTCGGCGAATCAACATTACACGTGTCAGGCTGCGCGATGAAGGAAGACTGCATTCATATACGATGACAGGTGTCCATATGATGGAAACGATTAAATCGTGCGGCGCGGAGACCGGCTATTTTGAAAAATGGTCCGGATGTCAGGCGGCTGTTTATGAGAGCAGGAGCAGATATGTAAAAAATGATATCTATCTCGGTGTAATCCCGAATCTGATCAGCGAGATTGCCGATGATCTGATACTGGTTGCAGGTGTTTGGTTTGTGTTGAATGGTGAAATAGAGGTAGGAGTGATTCTTTCCTTCCAGCAGATACTGCAGCTGTTTATGCGTCCTGCAATCGGCGCGATAGAATCCGGACAATCGGTGCGGGAAATGACCATGCAGATAGAACGTGTGTCGGATGTTTTGAATTATCCCTGTGATCCGATGGTTGAGGAGCAGATGGATACGATTGACAGTTTTGCTGAGGAAAATCAAACAGAACATAAAAAATTAAAAGGTGATATTGAGATAAAAAATCTGACTTTCGGTTACGCGACTCTGGGCGAACCACTGATCAGGGACTTTTCATTACACATAAAACCCGGCTCTCGCGTTGCAATAGTCGGAGAGAGCGGCTGCGGGAAATCTACTATAGCAAACCTGCTTTCAGGGCTGTACAGACCGTGGGAGGGTGAAATCCTCTACGATGGGATCCCGATTGACGAGATTGACAGAAGGGATTTTACCGGTTCGGTTGCGGTTGTAGACCAGGAGATCATACTTTTTGAGGATACCATTGCGAACAATATCCGGTTGTGGGATGAAACGATAGAGGACTTCGAGGTTGTGTTAGCTGCCAGGGATGCCGGGCTTCACGATGAAATAATGACTCGTGAGTACGGATATATGGACAGGTTAATTGAAAGTGGTAAAAACCTCTCCGGCGGGGAAAAACAGCGTCTCGAGATTGCGCGGGCACTCGCGGGTGATCCGTCAATAGTGATACTGGACGAGGCAACGAGTGCGTTAGATGTCGAGACGGAAGCAGAGATCGTGAGCCGGATATGTGATCGTGGCATAACCTGCATAGTTATCGCGCACCGCCTGACAACGATCAGGGATTGCGACGAAATTTTGGTACTTGACCAAGGTCGAATCAGGGAGCGTGGGACACATGATGAGCTGGTTGAGTTGAATGGACTTTATTCGGAGCTGGTAACAGATGAGTTGGTTTGATGATCAGATTAGAGAAAAAAAAGAGTTAGATGAGGAACTCGTCGAGGAATCCCTGATTAGCGTGGCGGCTTCGGTTCTGGGGAAAAAGGGAACCAGGGAGTTGTCTGATGAGCGTACGCTGGCCAAGGGCGCTATCGATGAGATTATGAAATGTTATCATTTCAAACCCGTACCATTTCCCGAGAATGTTAAAGACGCGGATGAAGGGATTGAGCAGTGTCTGCGCCCGTACGGAATGATGCGTCGCAGGGTACGTCTTGATGAACACTGGTATAAAAAAGCCTATGGCCCGATGCTTGGCAGACTCTCCGCATCCTCGCGCACGGATCATTCTGCCGGTTTAACAGGCGGTGTTGAGCAGGAAAAAGAATCCGCCGAATCACCTGCTGATATTCCGGTTGCGCTGCTTCCCGGACGTCTTGGTGGTTACACATATGTCGATCCGAGAAACGGCATCAAGTCCCGGGTTAATTCTAAAACAGCTGAAAGCATAAGAGTGGACGCGTATTGTTTTTATAAACCGTTGCCCGCGAAAAAACTGAGCATCCGTGATTTGATCGTTTATATGATAGGATGTCTGTCCTTCAGCGACATAATGCGTGTCGTGGTTGCCAGTTTGTTGTACAGTTTGGTAACACTCCTCGTGCCTAATATGACACAGACAGTCATCGGCCCGGTTGTTACTATGGGGAGCACTAATCTTCTTGTGACCGTGGGCATCACGTTGCTTATGATACGATTATCAATGGTCCTGTTTGACGCATCAAAAGAGATGGTAGTCGAGAGAATGAAGCTCAGCACTTCGTTGTGTGTTGAAGCGGCCGTGATGACCAGGCTGTTGCAGTTGAATGTTGCCTTTTTCAGAAAACACAATTCGGGCGACCTGTCAACGCGAGCGATTTCAATCCAGGAACTCTGTGATATAATCATAGAGGAATTCTTCGGGATGGGTTTATTGTCCCTCACATCTCTTGTAAATATCGTTCAGATTGTTCGATATGGTTCGGTTCTTGTGTTTCCGGCTTTGACTGTGATTGCCCTGACTACTGTAACGATGGTGTTCGGGACGTATCTGCGAGTCAGAATTACGGAAAAACACCTGCATCACGAGGCTGAACTTAAAGGAATGGAGTACGCGCTTGTTTCAGGTATTCGTAAACTCCGTCTGACCGGTTCCGAAAATCGTGCATTTGCCAGGTGGGCGTCTACATACGCGGGCGGAGCAAAACTTGAATATGATCCGCCGCTCTTTTTAAAAATAGAATCGGTCATCCAAAAGGCGATAATTCTGTGCGGAACGCTGGCAATCTATTATCTCGCGGTAGATTCGAGGATAGATGTCGATGATTATTACGCGTTCAATTCGGCTTACGGTATCATTATGGGAGCGTTTACCATGCTCGGCGCGTCAGTGGTCGAACTGTCAAGGATCAAACCCTCCCTGAAATTAGCAGAGCCCATACTGAAGGCTGTTCCGGAGATTGATGAGAAGAAAAAGAAGGATATAAATGTCCGCGGACATATAGAATTGAGCCATGTTTCATTCCGCTATAAAAAGTCCATGCCCTATCTGTTAAAGGATGTTTCATTTGAGATCAAACCGGGCGAATACGTGGCCATAGTCGGTAAAACAGGCTGCGGGAAATCAACTTTAGTCCGTTTGTTGCTTGGATTTGAAACACCGGAAAAGGGAGTGGTATTCTATGGGCGGCAGGATATCAGCAAGGCTGATCTGCGGTCGCTCAGATCGCAGATCGGAGTGGTGATGCAGGGTGGCGAACTGATACCCGGAAGTATCTATGAGAATATAGCTTTGGTATCCCCCGGACTTTCGGTGTCTGACGCATGGGAGGCTGCGGATATTGCCGGCATCGGAGATGATATACGGCAGATGCCCATGGGTATGAGTACGGTTATTTCTGAGGGACAGGGTGGCATTTCCGGTGGACAGAAGCAACGATTGATGATCGCCCGGGCAATTGCGTCTAAACCGAAGCTGCTGATATTTGATGAAGCAACGAGCGCTCTCGATAACCGCACTCAAAAGCGTGTTACGGATGCGTTAGCCGGACTTGACTGTACCCGCATCGTCATCGCGCATCGTCTGTCAACAATACGCGATTGTGACAGAGTTCTTGTTCTGGAGGACGGAATAATAACTGAAAGAACGGAATGATGTGAAAAAGCTATTGCATTTGTTCCGAATGAATGATAGAATATTTTTTAAAGCTAAAGGATAGGAGGCAGTAGCTATGAATAATACGGAAAACAAAACAGAATTGAGTGACGAGGAACTGGACAGGATTTCCGGGGGCAGGAATAACAATTCAAATGGGAAAAATGCAGATGACTCCGGGAAAACGGTTTATAAATGCAATTTTTGCGGTGAGACCTTCAACAGTAAACATGATCTGAAAACACATGTGAATAGTTATCATAAATAATAATAAGAGGAGGAGACAAATGAAAATCGGTATTTTAGGTTACGGAAATCTCGGCCGTGGTGTCGAGTACGCTGTGGAGAAAAATGATGACATGGAGCTTGTCGGCGTGTTTACGAGACGCGATCCGCAGACAGTTTCGGTTCGATCGGGCGCAAAGGCATTTAACGCGGATGACCTGCCGGGCATGAAGGAGGATATCGATGTCCTGATCATATGCGGAGGCTCTGCGACGGATTTGCCGGAGATGACACCGAAATATGCGGAAATGTTCAATGTTGTTGACAGCTTTGACACGCATGCCAGGATACCGGAGCATTTTGCTAATGTTGATGCTGCGGCAAAAAAAGCAGGTAAGATCGGGCTGATCTCATGCGGCTGGGATCCGGGAATGTTTTCGCTGAACAGGCTTTACTCAATGAGCGTTTTGCCGGATGGCAAGGATTATACATTCTGGGGAAAGGGCGTCAGTCAGGGGCATTCCGACGCGATCCGCAGGATAGAGGGTGTAAAGGATGCCAGACAATACACGGTTCCTGTACCGGCCGCTCTTGATTCCGTCAGAGCAGGTGAAAATCCCGAACTGACCACGCGTGAAAAGCATACAAGAGAGTGCTTTGTTGTGGCAGAGGAGGGTGCTGATCAGGCAGCAATAGAAAAAGCAATCGTTACGATGCCGAATTACTTTTCAGATTATGACACTACGGTTCATTTTATTTCCGAGGAGGAGTTGAAACGAGATCACAGCGGTCTGCCTCACGGCGGCTCCGTTATTTACACCGGCGCTACCGGTGAAAACAACGGAAACAAACATGTGATAGAGTACAGTCTGAAGCTTGATTCCAATCCTGAATTCACCGGCTCTGTGCTGGCCGCATATGCAAGGGCGGTATATCGTTTGAATGAAAAGGGCGAATCAGGCTGCAAGACCGTGTTTGATATAGCACCGGCTTTGCTGTCTCCGTTGTCAGACGAGGAGATACGCGCACATTATCTGTAAAACTAAAAAAGAGGGCAGTGCCCTCTTTTTTTATGCGGATGGTGGGACTTGAACCCACACGATGTTGCCACCGCGAGATTTTGAGTCTCGTGCGTCTGCCAATTCCGCCACATCCGCGCTCATTGTGCTCGCCGCGTTTCAACGACGCTACAACGACGATATTATCATTTTTTTCTCCGGTTGTCAAGTAAAAATAAATCCCAAGCCGATTAATCTTATTTTTTTCTTGCTTTTCCCCCGATATTTTGATAAAATAATAAAGTTGGGTACAATTTATTGTAATTATCAGTTGTTACGGAATGCTTTGAAAACCGTGAATAGTAACTATTATAATATTGAATTTAAATTCGAAATCAACCGGAGGGATCCAATATGTCTGAAAAACTGCTGCTGATCGATGGAAACAGTATCGTGAACCGCGCTTTTTACGGAGTTCCTGACCTGACGAACCGCGAGGGACTGCACACTAATGCCATCTATGGTTTCTTGAACATATTCTACAAACTTCTGGAGGATGAATCGCCTGACTATGTCCTGATTGCCTTTGATGAGAAAGCTCCGACATTCCGCCATGAAATGTATGCTGAATATAAGGGTACGCGAAAGGGAATGCCCGATGAGCTGGCCGAGCAGATGCCTGTTTTGCGTGAATTACTTAAAACTATGGAGGTCCCTATTTATTCTGAGGCGGGCATCGAGGCTGATGATATTCTGGGTACAATGTCCGCGGAAGGTTCTAAATCAGGCATGGTGGTCACGGTTGTCTCCGGAGACAGGGATCTGTTGCAGTTAGTAAATGACAATATCCATATACTTCAGCCTAAAACCAAGGGTGGCAAAACTGAAATGCTTTTTTATGACAAGTCTGCAGTTATCCGTGATTTCAGCGTGACACCTGCTCAGATCATAGACCTGAAGGGATTAATGGGAGATTCCTCCGATAACATTCCCGGGATACCCGGCGTCGGGGAGAAAACCGCCATCCGGCTGTTAGACCGTTATGGTACTGTTGAGGAGGTTCTGAAACACGCGGAGGAGATTGAGAATACGAGGGCGCGAAACAATGTGCTTGCCAATCCCGATTTGGCGGTACTGAGCAAAAAACTCGCGACCATCAAATGCGACTGCAAACTGTCGATAAAACCGGATTCCTGTACTTTGGGAAACGTTTGGAATGAGGACGCGCACGCCCTGATAGAAAAACTTGGCTTTAAATCTATCCTTGCCCGATTTGAACAAGGGATAGGCGGATCGGATCTGAAGCTTGACAACCTGATCATATCGGACTCGGTTGAGGAATTGGCAAAGTTGTTAAATAAAACACAGGATGTAATTGCAATCCATCCGGTCTTTTGTGAAAAAGGGGTAGTTTCGGATGCCGGCGGACAGCTCACACTTTTTCAGACGGAATCAGGGGGAGGATTATTGGCAATCGCTGTGGCTGTATCGGATGATTGCTGCGGTTATTTTGAGACCGGTGATAACTGTCATGAGGAGGATGTGTTCGGTCTTATAAATGAGAAAATATCCGGTGGGGCGCATCTTGCAGCAAATGATTTAAAACCGTTAATAGATTATTTTCCTGAACTTAAACCCGAACAGTGCTTTGACACTAATATTGCCGCATATGTTGTCAGGCCTATCGACAAAAGTTTCTCCGAGGAGGATATCGGTCCGGCATACCTCGGCATGTCTATCAGTACATATGCACAGGAATTCGGGAAAAAGTCGGCGTCTGTCGCCATGACTGAGGATCACGACGCGTTTGTCAGGTACTCTGCTGCATGCGCGAATGTAAACCTGAGAGCGTATACTTTTTTCAAAAAAGAGTTAAAGACCATCGGTAGCGATGAACTATTCCGTAAAATCGAGATGCCGCTCATTTTTGTTCTGCACGACATGGAAAAACAGGGAATTCTGGTCAATCGGGAGGAATTGCATGCATATGGGGAACGCCTCGGAAAACGGATTGATGAGCTTGAGAAGGAAATATATGATAGCGCCGGAGAGGAATTCAACATAAATTCACCAAAACAATTGGGTGTGATCCTTTTCGAGAAAAAGCGTCTGCCCTACGGGAAAAAGACAAAAACAGGATACTCTACCTCCGCTGAGGTGCTGGAGAAACTGCGAATAGAGGATCCTATTGTTGAACAGATCCTTGAATACAGACAGCTGACGAAATTGAAATCCACCTATGCCGACGGACTGGACGCTTTTATAGATGATGACGGACGGATCAGGACGACTTTTCATCAGAACATCACAGCTACCGGTCGATTATCAAGCGCCGAGCCAAACCTTCAGAACATACCGGTTCGTATGGAACTCGGGCGCGAGATTCGCAAGGTGTTTATTCCGGAGGACGGGTATACATTTCTGGATGCCGATTATTCCCAGATTGAACTGCGTGTACTGGCGCACCTGTCGGGTGATGAGAGACTGATAGAGGCGTACAGGCAGGATGCGGATATTCACAGGATCACGGCGTCCGAGGTTTTCCATGTACCACCCGAGGAGGTAACCTCACAGCAACGCCGCAACGCGAAGGCCGTGAATTTCGGAATCGTCTATGGCATCAGCGGATTCGGTCTGTCGCGTGATCTTGACATCTCTCAGAAACAGGCAAAACAGTACATCGAGGATTATTTCGCGACATATCCCGGAGTAAAGGCATTCATGGATGGGCTGGTTGCATCCGGGAAAAAGCATGGCTACGTCAAATCCATGTTCGGACGGCGCCGTCCGATACCGGAGCTGAGTTCGAAAAACTTCATGCAGCGCCAGTTCGGTGAGCGTGTGGCGATGAATTCCCCGATTCAGGGAACGGCGGCGGATATAATCAAGATCGCGATGATACGTGTATGGGAGAGATTGCGGGCTGAGGGACTGAAATCCCGCCTGATCCTGCAGATACATGATGAGCTGCTGATTGAAACCGCATTGGATGAGGTTGATATTGTAAAAAAACTCCTGAATGAGGAGATGGTCGGCGCCTGTGAGCTGGCGGTTCCGCTGATCGCCGATGTAGGACAGGGCGATGACTGGGGTGAGGCTCATTAAATAGTTTTGAAAAAGCGGCTTGAGGAGTGACCGACACTCGTCGGTTATTCACCTCAAACGGATTGTATTTTCGGAAATTATTCATACGACAAATGTAGACAAGCAATATAATTATTTGAAATTGGTGATTTATCAGTCGAATTCAGAGAATAATGCACGAAACTTTACGAAAGTTTAATTTTTTTCTTTTAATTTTGAAAAAAGTGTGTTATAATACGCTATGTGTGGGTATTTTTACCCTTTGCCCGCATTTGATCTTAAAATGAATTGAGGAGCAGTTATTGTGGACGCTAATTACGAGGGTTATGTTTTCGGATTAGACATAGGTACGCGAAGCATCGTAGGAACCGTAGGTTATCGTGTTGGAGTTGACCGTTTTGTTGTTGTGGCGCAGGAATCAATCGAGCATACAACACGCGCTGTTATTGATGGTCAGATCCATGATATTGAAACAGTGTCCAAAACTATTGTTGAGGTCAAGGCTGCTTTGGAAAAAAAAATTCAGCAGCCGCTCAGTGAAGTCAGCATAGCCGCAGCCGGACGTGTTTTAAAAACGCGTGAGGTTCATATAGAGCATTCGTTTGATGAAGAGACGAAGGTGACATCCGACCATTTGAGGAACATGGAAATGGCCGGAGTTGAGCGCGCCTATGAGGAAATCAGCGCTGATGTCGACCACAAGGATAAAAAATTCTTCTGTGTTGGTTATTCTGCAGCCAGATACTATCTGAACGGGTATCAGATGGATATGCTTGAACAGCATCCGGCGAAGAGCATAGGGATGGATCTGATCGCCACCTTTTTACCGGATGAGGTTGTTGAGGGACTGTATGCTGCGGTAGAGAGCGCGGGGTTGCATGTTGCGAGCCTGACATTGGAGCCGATTGCTGCAATCAATGTTGCTATTCCCGAGAAGTTTCGTCTGCTCAACATCGCATTGGTTGATGTCGGAGCCGGAACCTCAGATTTGTCTATTGTAAAGGATGGCTCGATCATTGGCTACGGAATGATTCCGTTGGCCGGTGACGAGGTAACAGAGTCTATCGCGAGAGAATACCTGACTGATTTTGAAACGGCTGAACACGTGAAGAGGCAGGCGGCTGAATCAAAAACAGTTACTTTCAAAAATATTTTCGGCGATACCGTTAATTCAACCCGTGACGAGGTTTTAAAGATCACACGCGATACCGTTAAGCATATAACTAAAAAGATCGCTGACAAGATAATTGATCTGAACGGCGGACGATCTGTCAGCGCCGTGTTTATTGTCGGTGGTGGCGGCCTGCAGGAGGGCTTTGCAGAGTCGTTAGCTGATCGTTTGGATTTGGATGAATCGCGTGTTGCTATTCGTGGCGCTGATGTTTTGACAAATGTAGATTTTCCCGATGAAAATGCCCGCAAGGATTCATTGATGGTGACGCCTGTCGGGATTTGTCTGAGTGCTTATGACCAGAGCAATAATTTTGTTCATGTGACTGTAAATGAACAGCCGGTCAAACTGTATGATAACGGCAAGGTTACAGTTCTGGACGCCTGCCTGTCGTCCGGTTTTAAAAAGGAAAATCTGTTCCCCGTCAAGGGTGATTCACTGTTTTATACAGTCAACGGAGAAAAACGTGAGGTTCGCGGTGATTCGGGCGAGGTCGTTATGGTTCGTGTTAACCGCAGGGAGGTCAGCCTCAATGATCCTGTTCATGAGAATGACAAAATTACGTTACGCCCGTCCACGAAGGGTGAAAAGGGTTGTATAAAACTGGGACAGATCGCGGAGTGTCGTGAGGAGATCACGGTAAAGCTGTTCGGACGCGACATCATCTGCCCGAAGCGTGTTGAGGTTAACGGCGTTATTGAGTCATCAACGTATGATGTCAGAGATGATGATGACATTCAGGTTTATGATTTTCATCCGGTCAGCTTTTTATTAGAATTTGCCGGACTTGAAAAAGTTGATAAGGTTTTGCTGAACGGACGTGAGGTTGGATTGAATGCCCGCGTGGTGAGCGGCGATATTATTGAAAATATCTATGAAAAAGACACAGAGAAAACAGCTGAAGAGCCGGAAACCACGGAACCGGAAATAACAGAACCGGAAAAAACCGAGGATAAATCGGAGTCGGAGATAACGGAAACGGTCAACAAGGTCTCCGATGAACCTAAAAAACATACGACTATTGAGGAGGCGTTGGCGGAGGATCCTTTACTGATGCCATTGAAGCCTTTGCCTGATTGGATGGAGGATGTTCCGTTCGATACCGCGAAATTGGGTTCCGGAGGACGGATAATTCCCGGCATGTCTGATCGAATGGCAGGAATGAGTTCCGAGCCTGTGTCAGCAGCACAGTCTATGGATGAGGAGATACTGAGTCGGATTGATGATATTCCTTCTGCCGTAGAGCCGCCTAAACCTGTCGGTAAACCGACTCATATCAAGGTGAACGGAACAGATGTCACGATCCCTGCAAAATCAAAGGGAGCCATCTTTGTCGATGTTTTTGACGTCTATCCGTTTGATATGTCGAAGGTGGGCGGAAAAAGGCTGGTTACAAGGATTAACGGTGTTGACAAGAATTTTACGGATGCTCTGTCGGAGGGTGATTCCGTGGAAATATTTTGGCAGAAATAATACAAATACGAAAGGTGGTCTAATCTATGGTCAAGATCATGACGGCAATCTATAAGAATCGATTCATCTACAAATTTCATATTTGTCTGTATGTAGCGATGCTTATTTTTATCATTGCATGTCTTGCTGTTTCACTGGAGACGCATGGCAGTACGATGGAGGTGTGGGAATTTTTCCTTGCCATCGGATTGTTTCTTGTAATGGTTGTCGTGGAACACGTTGTGCTGCGGGATCCAGAGAAGGTGCAGAAACATCCGAAGGTTGGATATACCTATCATCTGATTCGTATAATCGTCGCAACCGTAGCGTATTATTATTGGGTCGGTCAGCCGATTGCACTTGCCTTTTTCGCATTGATAATTCTGTTCTCAATAGAAACGTTTACATTTGTTGCGTATGATGACACAGGCAAGAGAATACAGTATTATCTTTCGTATGCGGTATGCTATATCGTTCCTTCCATGGGTGTGAGGATGGTTACCCATAACCTGCCGTCAGGTCTTTCCGGATTTCTGCGTGAAATCGGTTTGACTATGGTTATGGTAGTTATTCCGGTTATTATCGGTGAGTCTTTAGCCAGAATATATGATGAGTTCTTCAAGCAGATTATGGCGCAGCAGAGATCTCTGGAATCATTGAATAATGTAAACGAAGAACTAAAGGAGCACCAGGATCGTATCAAGAAGGTTAACGATGTACTCGGCACCCAGAAAATCCAGCTTCAGACCGCTAACAAAAAAATCAACCGCTCACATGATGAGATGAGCGTGCAGAATGAGGTTTCCTCCGCGATCGCTTCCTCCATGGAGAAGGAACCGCTGATGCGCAAGATTGTTGACATCCTGCAGATTCGTCTCGACATGGATGCTGTTATCATAATTCTTGAGCCGGACAACACGATTCAGATTCCCGGACAGGAACCAAAGGGAAGATTCCTCGCTATTGCGACTAACATGGGTGATGCATTTGCCGAGCAGATTAAAAGGTCTGTTTTTGAAACCGACCTCAAGGAAATGCTGGTAATGTCCAAACTGTATATGCAGAACACATCGACGGAGAGTGTGAAATTTTTCCAGTTTTTGGAGGATCGTTTCGATATGCCTTCGGTTATCTGTCTTCCTATCATCGGAAAGAGAGAGGCTCGCTACGGCACATTGATCGTCATGAAAAACAAGATCAACGCATTTATGGACGGTGCTGCTTTTTATCAGAACATCGCCGGACAGATCAGTCTCGGTGTTTCCAATGCGATGCTGTATGAGCAGATGAATGACATGGCTATCCGCGACGGATTAACTAGAATTTACAACCGCGGTCACTTGAACAAGCTGATGAATCAGTATCTTTCTGAGGCGATGCAGAAAAAGATTCCGGTTTCTCTGGCGTTGTTCGATATCGATAAGTTCAAACTGGTTAATGATAACTACGGACATCAGTGTGGTGATGAGGCAATCAAGCATGTTTCACGCCTGTTAAATATAGCGGCTCTGAAAAACGGCGGTATTGCCGGCCGTTACGGTGGTGAGGAATTTGTTATTGCATTCCTCGGCAAAGGTGTTCGGGATGTATATGCGATCGCGGATCAGGTGCATAAACAGATTCGTGAAACTCCGATTAGTTTTGCGGACAGGGTTTTAAACATCACGGCTTCTGCAGGTATTGCAAGTTATCCTGAAACATGTGAAAACCCGATGGATTTGCTGACCAGAGCTGACTGGGCAATGTATACGTCAAAACAGAACGGACGTAACCAGATCACCATTGACAGTCCTCAGGTAAGGAATGTCATGTAATAGGAGGTAATATTCATGCAGCTCTATTCAATAGCGAGCGGCAGCAGTGGGAATTGTATTTATGCCGGCGACGACGAGCGAGGCTTTTTAGTGGACGTCGGAACAAGTTTTAAGAAAATAAGAGAGGGACTCTTCATGCAGGGTCTCTCTCTTGATAATTTAGAGGGGATTTTGATTACGCATGAGCACTCGGATCACATTGCCGGCCTCGGGGCGTTACTCAGAAAATCTCCGGTTCCGGTTTATGCCACGGCAGACACAATTAAAAAAATATGGGAGAAGTGTAATATGAATAATGTATCTCCCGAACTTTTTCACAGTATAAGATCAGGTGAAGAGTTTAGTGTGTCGGATTATTGCATCAAATCCTTCAGAATATCCCATGACGCCGTTGATCCGGTTTGCTATACTCTGAAAAAGGAAGGGATAAAGCTTGGCATTGCGACGGACATGGGAGTATTCGATGACACGATCATTGAGAATTTGGGTGATTGTGATACGGTT